>DASROP010000059.1:0-12918 GCA_035646835.1 Actinomycetales bacterium
GGTCAGCAGGTTGTCGACGCTGGCGAACCGTTCACCCGAGGTGGCGACGCCGACCAGGCACAGGACCAGGAGGGCGACGACGAGCCCCAGGTTGCGGCCCGCCCCGCCGGACAACAGCTGGGCGAGCTTCGACGGCGGCCCTGCGCTGGGAGGAGCCACCGCGGCGCCTCCCATCGCCGCCCCCGTCGTACGGACGTTGTCGCTCATGCTGTTGCGCCCTCCATCACAAGGTCGAGCACGCCGTGCTCGTCGATCTCGCTGGAGGGTCCGTCGAACCGAACCCGTCCTTCGGCCAGGACGAGCACCCGGTCGGCCAGTCCGAGCACCTCCTCGATCTCGCTCGACACGACGACGATCGCCACACCCGACCCGGCCAGCCGCCGGATCAGGGCGTAGATCTCCGACCTCGCGCCGACGTCCACACCGCGGGTCGGCTCGTCGAGCAGCAGCACCCGGCACTCGCGCATCAACCAGCGCGCCAGCACGATCTTCTGCTGGTTGCCGCCGGAGAGCGTGCGCACGTCGCGCGTGGGGTCGACCGGGCGGACGTCGAGCGCCCGCATCTGCTCGGCGGCCGCCTCGCGCTCGGCCGGCTGCTGCAGGAACCCGCCGCGGGCGAAGCGGGACATGCTGGCCATGCTGATGTTGCGGTAGATCGGGTCGTCGAGCACCAGCGCCTGCGACTTGCGCTCCTCGGGGCACAGGCCGACACCGGCAGCCACGGCGCGGCTCACGTTGCCGCGCAGGCGGGTGCCGCCCACGTGCACGGTGCCGGACGTGGGCTTGCGGGCGCCGAAGATCGTCTCCAGCACCTCCGAGCGACCGGCACCGACCAGGCCGGCGAGGCCGACGATCTCCCCGGGCCGCACGGACAGGCTGACGTCGGAGAACTCGCCGGTGCGCGTCAGGCCGTCGACGACGAGCATGGGTTCGGAGTCGGACGGTTCGGACGACCGCGGCGGGAAGACGTACTCGATCGAGCGTCCGGTCATCAGGCGGATGACCTCTCCGGTGGGGGTGTCGGAGACCTGCAGGCCGGTGGCGACGGTCCGTCCGTCCTTCAGCACGGTCACCCGGTCGCCGATCTCGCGGATCTCCTCGAGGCGGTGGGAGATGTAGACCACCGCGACACCCGCGGCGGTCAGCTCGCGCACCACGCCGAAGAGACGCTGGACCTCCTGCTGGTCGAGCACGGCCGACGGCTCGTCCATCACGAGCAGCCGCACGTCGTGCGAGAGGGCGCGGGCGATCGAGACGATCTGCTGACCGGCCTTCGAGAGCTGCCCGACTTCGGTGGTCGGTCTGATCTCCGGGTGACCGAGCCGTGCCAGCAGTGCCTCCGCCGCACGGTTGGTGCCGGCGCGCCGCGTGAAGCCGGCTCGGGACCGCTCGTGCCCGAGGTAGATGTTCTCCGCCACCGTGAGCCCGGCCACGAGGTCGAGCTCCTGGTAGATCGCGGCGATGCCCAGACCCATGGACACCTGCGGCGTCGTCAGCGAGACCGGTTCGGACTCCCACCGGATGCTGCCTTCGTCGGGCACGTGCGCACCGGAGAGAACCTTGATCAGGGTCGACTTGCCGGCACCGTTCTGCCCCAGGAGGCAGTGCACCTCCCCCGCCACGACGTCGAGGTCGACCCCGTCGAGTGCGCGCACCCCGGGGAACGTCTTGACGATCCGCTCCATCTGCAGCAGCTGGCCCATCACGCGCCCGCCGTCGACATCGGCCGGGACGCGGTGACGGGACCGGAGACGATCGTGGGGTCGTCCAGGACCGCGTCGAGGGCGACCTGCGCGCCACCTCGGACGGCGGCGGCGAAGCCGAGCGTCGACAGCTGGACCCGACACCCACCCGCGCCCGGGGCCACGACACGCTCGGTCAGCTGCCGCCGCACCGGCTCCGTCAGCCAGGGACCGAGCGTCGCGAAGTACCCCCCCAGCACCAGCACGGTGGGGTTGAGCACGTTCACCAGCAGCGCGGCCCCGAGACCGAGCCAGGAGCCGACCTGGGCGAGGGCGGCCAGCGTCCGAGCGTCACCGGCCTCGGCACGACGGGACAGCTCGGTGAGCCGGTGCTCGAGCGGGACCGTGGGGTCCAGCAGGTCGTCGCCGGGGCCGGCCGCGGCGCGCATCAGGGGTGTCAGGCCGGCGAGCGTCTCCCAGCATCCCCGTCGGCCGCATCCGCACTCGTCGCCGTGCGGGTCGAGCTGCATGTGGCCGACCTCGCCGCCGTAACCGCGCCCACCGCGCAGGAGCCGCCCGCCGGAGATGACTCCGCCGCCGACGCCGACCTCGCCGGTGAGCAGCAGCAGGTCCGGGGTCCCGGCCGCCGCGCCGGCCCGGTACTCCCCCAGGGCCGCGAGGTTGGCCTCGTTGTCGACGCGCACCGGCACATCACGGTCACCCAGCCGCTCGGCGAGCGCGGCCACGACGGCGACCTCGCGCCACCCGAGGTTCGGCGCGTACGTCAGCGTGCCTTCGGTGGCGTCGACGCCGCCGGGCAGCGCCAGGGTCACGCCCGCCGCGTGCGACGACTCGGCCGCCACGACCGCGAGGGCCGCGTCCGCCACCCGAGCCACCTCGTCGAGGACGGCGTCCGGGCCGAGGCGGGATGCCGGCAGCGCGAGGTGGTCGGAGGCCACGACGCGCCCGGCGAGGTCGACCACCACCGACGCCACGTAGTCGACGTTGAGCTCGATGCCGATGCCGCAGGCACCCGGGCCGTTCATCTGGACCTGGTGACCGGGGCGACCCACGGCTCCGCGCTCGACGTCGCCCTCGCGGACGAGGCCGCGCTCGGCCAGCTCGGCGACCAGGCTCGACACCGTCGCCTTGGTCAGTCCGGTGGCCTGCGCCAGTCGCGCCCGGGACAGCGGGCCGGACGCGTCGAGGTGCCGCAGCACCAGCGAGAGGTTGCTCCGGCGCAGGGACAGCTGGTCGGCGACGGGCCTGGGCGCGTAGGTCACGCCGGTTCCGGCCACGGCTCACGCCCCTTCGCCCGAATGTGGTCCACGCCACGTCAGATCGATCGGGCGCCAAACTAAGTGACGCCGTACGAGGGGGTCAAGGGCCTCGGGGGCAGAGAATCCCGCGAATTATGCTCCTACGCTCGCAGACTTTCGACGATCAGTGGACCAAGTCTCGCGCCGTTGCGTACTGCTCCCGCACCCCGGAGGACGATCCCGGGAGCCCAACGGCGGCGTCGTTCGCCGACGCCCACGTCGGCGGGGCGGCCTCCCGGCTCAGTGCCCACGCCGCCTGCCGGGCCGCACCGAGCGCCACGTACTCCCCCGGGGCGGGGACGACCACGGGGGCGCCGAGGACGTCGGGGGCGACGATCCGGACCGCCGCCGAAGCCGAGGCCCCGCCGACCATCAGCACGCGACGCACCTCGACGCCCAGGCGGCGCAGCGCGTCGAGCCCGTCAGCGAGGCCGCAGAGCATGCCCTCCACCGCTGCTCGGGCCAGGTTCTCCGGCGTCATCGTCGCCCGCGTCAGGCCGAGCAGCGTCCCGGTCGCGTCCGGCAGGTCGGGTGTGCGCTCGCCGTCCAGGTACGGCAGCAGGACCAGGCCGCCGGCGCCGGGGTCGGCAGCCAGGGCCAGCCGGTCGAGACCGTCGAGGTCGGTGCCGAGCATCGTTGCGGCCGCGGTGAGCACCCGGGCAGCGTTCAGCGTGCACACGAGGGGCAGGTAGCGGCCGGTCGCGTCGGCGAACCCGGCGACGAGGCCGGAGTCGTCGGCGGTGGGCGCGTCGGCGACCGCCATCACGGTGCCGCTGGTCCCGAGCGAGACCACGACGTCCCCCGGGCCGGCGTCCAGCCCCAGCGCCGCGGCCATGTTGTCGCCGGTGCCCGCAGCCACTGCGGCGCCGCGCGACGTCCGCCCGACGACCTCGGCCGGGCCTGCCACTCGCGGCACCACCAGACGGCGGCCGAAGGCCAGCTCGAGCAGGTCGTCGCGGTATCCCCCCTCGGCCGGGGACCAGTACCCGGTGCCCGACGCGTCTCCTCGGTCGGTGGTGCACTCGACCCCGTCAACCCCTGGCCCGCCGCCGCGGAGCCGCCAGGTGAGCCAGTCGTGCGGCAGGACGACGCTCGCCACACGTGCCGCCGCGTCCGGCTCCTGGCGGGCCAGCCAGCGGAGCTTCGTCACGGTGAAGCTGGCAACGGGGACGCTGCCGGTCGCGCGGGCCCAGGCCTCGCGGCCCCCGGCCTCCTCGACGAGGTCGCGCGCGTCCGGCGCCGACCTGGTGTCGTTCCAGAGCAGGGCGGGCCGGACGACGTCCCCGCGCGAGTCGAGGGTGACCATGCCGTGCTGCTGGCCGGCGACCGCGACCGCCTCGACGCCGACCATCAGTCTGCCCAGGGCCGACTGCAGGGCCGACCACCAGTGCGCCGGGTCGATCTCCGTGCCGTCCGGGTGCGCCGCCCGGGCCTCCCGGACGACGGCGCCGGACTCGGCGTCGCAGACGACCACCTTGCAGGACTGGGTGGAGGAGTCGATGCCGGCGACGAGCGAGATGATTCAACCCCCGTTCGCGTAAACGGAGTCACTGACCAGACGCGAGGCCCCGATGACGCCGGCACTGCCGCCCAGCTCGGACAGGACGACGGGCAGGTTGCGGGTCGCGAGCGGCAACGAGCGCCGGTAGACGACGCCGCGCACCTCCGCCAGCAGAGCATGCCCGAGACCGGACACGTTGCCTCCGATGACGATCAGGCCGGGGTTGAAGAACGAGACCAGACCGGCAAGCACCTGGCCGAGCCGCCGTCCGCCGTCCCGCACCATCTGCTGGGCCTGCTGGTCCCCGCGAGCCAGCGCGATACCGACCTCGACGGCGGTGAGGGTGCCTCGTTCATCGAGCAGCTCGGCCAGTACCGGCGAGTGCCCGCTGCGGGCCGCCGTCAGGGCATCGCGGGCCAGCGCCGCACCCCCGAAGTACGCCTCGAGGCAGCCGGTACCGCCGCACGCGCAGGTGGGTCCGTACTCCTCGACCCGGATGTGGCCGATGTCCCCGGCCGAGCCGTCCACGCCCCGGTACAGCCGGCCGTCCACGACGATGCCGCATCCCACCCCGGTGCCGATCTTGACGAACAGGTAGTCGCGGGCCGTCCGGGCGACGCCGGAATGCTGCTCCCCCAGCGCCATCACGTTGACGTCGTTGTCGACCTGCACCGGCGCACCGAGCTCGCGGGCCACGGCGTCCCGAACGGGGTAGCCGTCCCAGCCGGGCATGATCGGAGGCGAGACGGGTACACCGCCGTGGAAGTCGACCGGGCCGGGCAGGCCGATGCCCACACCCGCCGGGCGGTCGACGTCCTGCTCCTTCAACAGTGCGCGGGTCATGGTCAACGCCTGGGCGAGCACCGCCTCCGGGCCCTCACGGACGTCGAACGGCTGCGCCGCCTGGGCGAGCACGCTCAGGCGGCCGTCGGTGATCGCGACGTCGATCGACGTCGCGCCGATGTCGATCCCGACGAACCGCAGCTGGGGGCTGAGGTCGACGAGCGTGGACCGACGTCCGCCGCGCGATGCCGCGGGTCCGGCGTCGGTGACCAGCCCGAGGTCGACCAGACCACCGACCTCGGCGGCGATCGTCGTTCGCGAGACGCCGAGCCGCGTCGCCAGGTCGACGCGCGAGACCGGGCCCTCGTCGCGCAGCAGCGTCAGTACCCGAGACTGGGTGGGGGTCTCGGCACGTCCGGCGAGGGTGGTCGTCACGCCGGTGATCGTGCCACGCGCGCTTCGCTATGGGTGCGCCTGCTGCCCCGTGCCCGTGGCTTCCCGGGTGCAAACGAGCTCCAGCCCGTCGACGGGGTCCATCTGCTCGCCGACATGCACGAAGCCTGCGGCGCGCACCACCGCGAGGGACGGGGCGTTGTCGGGTGCGACGGTGGCCACGACGCGCCGTCCCCGTCGACGACGGCGCGCACGACCCAGTCGGCACGGGCCGGGTCGCGGCGGACTTGGTCAAGACGGATGCGCCAGAGCCAGTCCTCGGTCAGGAAAATGGACGGCAACGCCACTCCCGCGAGGCGGCTCGCGAGGTCCAGCTCGCGGTCGAGCATCGCCGCCAGGACGTCGATCGGCAGCGGCACAAGACGGACGGGCCGTGGACTCTCTGATCGTTCTGGTAGGGCCATCCATGCCTCCCAGGTGAAAGGGCACCGCCGCGACCCGGCCGCTCCGGCCGTCAGCCGCGACGGCGACCGCCGTGGGCGAAGCCCAGGACGGCGGCAGCGAACTCCGCCGGTCTCGTCGCGTGCACGTGGTGCCCGACCGCGATGGTCAGCAACGTGCCCCGCGGAAGCCGGTGGGCCACCTCTGCCAGCTTCTCCTGAGAGAGGTGGCTGCTGGGCCCGCCGGCGATGAGCAGCGTCGGGGCCGTGATCTCCGGCAGTCGGTCCCACCACGCCGGGTCGGGGTCGTTGAGCTGCCCGACGATGGCCGGCACCACGTCCCAGTCGAAGGGCAGCGGTTCGTCCGGGCGTTCCCTCAGCGTCGGCCCGCTTTCGCGCCACGGTGGCGGGGTGTCCTCGAGGACCAGGCGCTCGATCCGGTCTGGATGCCGCTGGCGACCAGGTACGCGACGACTCCCCCCATCGAGTGCCCGACCAGGGTGACTCGCTCCAGTCCGAGCTGTTCCAGGACGCGCACGACGTCGTCCCGCATCAGCTCGAACGAGTACTGGCCGGGCCAGTCGCTGTCGCCGTGACCCCGGAAGTCGATGGTGACGACCCGGAACGACAGGTCGAGCTCGGGGATCACGGACTCCCACGTGGCGGACTGCTCCCCGAGCCCGTGCAGCAGCACCATCGGTGGGGCGTCGACAGGGCCGCTGACATGACAGGTCAGACGGACGCCGCCGACCGTGACGTCCCGGCGGCTGGTCACGCCGACGACGCTATCAACGGGGCTCGGCTCCCCACGACTGTGATGATCGAGCGTTCGACGGGCAGGATGGGGTGATGGCGCCGTGGGTGCTGCACGTCGACCTCGACCAGTTCATCGCAGCGGTGGAGGTGCTGCGGCGGCCAGAGCTGGCCGGGCTTCCGGTGATCCTCGGGGGGCGCGGCGACCCCACCGAACGCGCCGTCGTGTCGACGGCGTCCTACGAGGCCCGCGCCTTCGGGATCCGGTCCGGGATGCCGCTGAAGACCGCCGTCCGGAGATGCCCGCAGGCAGTGCTCCTGCCGGTGGATGCGCCCGCGTACGAGGCGATCTCAGCCATCGTCATGCAGACCTTGCGGGACCTCGGTGGCGCCGTCGTCGAGGTTCTCGGCTGGGACGAGGCGTTCGTCGGAGTCGACACCGACCACCCGGAGTCGCTCGCCGGCCGCATCCAGGCGGCGGTACTGACGGCGACCGGCCTGCACTGCTCGGTCGGCATCGGTGACACCAGGGTCCGGGCCAAGATCGCGACTGACTTCGGCAAACCGCAGGGCGTCTACCGGCTGACACGGGACAACTGGTTCGAGGTGATGGGCGACCGACCCACCGACGCCATCTGGGGGATCGGGAACCGGATCCGTGACCGCCTCAGCGCCCTGGGCCTGCGGACCGTGCGTGAGCTCGCGGACGCCGACGACGCTGCACTGGTCGCGGAGTTCGGGCCACGGATGGGTCCCTACTACCGGCAGCTGGGGGCGGGCATCAGCTCACGCCGCGTCGACGACACGCCTTGGGTACCACGGGCACACGGCCGCGAGACGACCTACCAGAGAGATCTGCACGGGCCCGCCGATGTGGCCGACGCGGTCCGGGTCCTGGCCGAACAGGTCGTCCAGGACATCACCAAGGAGGGGCGTCCCTGCCTGCGTGTGGGGCTGAAGGTGCGGTTCGCCCCGTTCTTCACCACCACGCGACTCCGCAAGCTGCCCGAGCCGACCTACGACCCGCAGGTCATCGCCACCACCGCGCTCGATCTGCTCTCGGCGCTCGACGACGACCGACCGATTCGACTCCTCGGTGTTCGGGCCGAGATGGTGCCGCCCGACGGTGGGTACGTCCGGTGACCTGGTCACACCCACCCGCGTCCCTGGACGTCGTCAGGCAGGTCCGCGTCGTGGGCGAGCAGCGCGATCTGGGTGCGGTTGCCGAGGCCGAGCTTGGTCAGGACGTGGGAGATGTGGGCCTTGACGGTGGCGACGCTCATGTACAGCTCCCCGGCGACCTCGGCGTTCGTCCCGCCCTGTGCGACGGCGACGACGACGTCACGCTCGCGAGGGCCCCTCTACGCTCCGGATGTGCATGCCTACGCCCCTCTGAAACGTCACGGTGACCACCCCGCGGGTCGAGCTGCGAGGGGCAACCGATGGTCTACTGGAAGAATTGGTGCCCCTCGTCCGAGCGGGCCCGGGCCGACGCTGATCCTCCACCCTTCGATGACCCGATGTCCTTGTACGAAAGTGACCCGGACACTCGGGTTCAGATGCAAGCGATCTGGCGAGGCCGCGGACGCGTCGCCTCTGACTTCTGGCGACTCAACCTGGTGGTTCTCATCGATGGGCGATGCGGGAGGCAGCACTTCACCTGTCCTTCGACGGGTTCGGCGCCGCCGAAGCCGCCAGTGACGCCTTCTGGGACAACGCCGGGTCGAAGCGCGCCTCCGAGACGCTCGGTTATGAACGGAACGGACTGGGACACCCGGCGTGGAGAGCCCGCGCTGATTCAGCGGTGGCGCATCACCAGAGAACAATGGCTACCTCGCCGGCGCGACGACATCGCACTCAGCGGTGTCGAGGCCTGTCGACAGGCCTTTCAGGCAATATTCTGAACTGCCGCGTCCGGGGGATTGTCCGTTCGCGAGAGTGGTACCGTATCCCGTACCACTCCTCAGGAGGATCCATGGCCGTTACGGCGAGCGAAGCTCGCAAGAACCTCTTCCCGCTCATCGAGAAGGTCAACGACGATCGCACCCCCATCGAGATCACCTCACGTCGAGGTGACGCGGTCCTACTCTCCCGCGCCGACTACAACGCCCTGGAAGAGACCGCCCACCTGCTGCGCGTACCGGCAAACGCCAGGCGATTGATCGAGAGTCTTCACCAAGCCCTCGCCGGACAGCGCGAAGAGCACGACCTCGCCCAGTGAGGCTGGTGTTCACTCCCCACGGCTGGGAGGACTACACCCACTGGCTCGCTCCGGACCGGGCCACCCTCAAGCGCATCAACCGGTTGATCGACGACGCGCTCCGAGACCCCGTGGCAGGCATCGGCAAGCCCGAGCCCCTTCGCCACATGCTCGCTGGAGCCTGGTCCCGCCGCATCAGCGAAGAGCACCGCCTCGTCTACCTCGTCGACGGCGACGACCTCGTCATCCTGCAGGCACGCTTCCACTACCGGTGATCGCCCGCTCTAGTAGGCCGCACGGCGAGCGGTCGTGCGAATTGAGGTGTGCGGTGACCCTGCACATAGACATGAGGGCCATACTCGGCGATGAGGCACCCCTGCGGACCGGTCGCTGGCCAGGGCGCCCTGCCAGCACCAACCGAGCCCTAGCTGGATGCGGGATCGTCCGAGATGCTGACCGTCACCGCGTTCCGCGTGTACGGACGCCAGGTCGGCGTCACGTTCTGCGCTGCGCGCTGGGCTTCCGTGCTGAGCCGTGCATCGTGGCCGTGTAACCCCTCCCAGTAGCGCCTGCCGTCACCGGCAAACTCAGCCAGCGGCTGCGGCGTGCCGTCGGCGCGCAAGACTTCCAGATCTTCGAACGTGACGGTCCCTTCGAGGCAGTAGGCGATATAGGTGTCGTCCTCCTCCCGGCCGCACTCGTTGAACCAGAACAATGAGTGCGAACCCGCGCCCGACCGAACTTGAAGGGTGAGGCTTGGCTGGGCCGGCCAGCTGTGTATACGCGCGGGATCGTCGAGGAACTTCCAGCCGTACATCGAGTCCGTCCGGGAAAGCGACGCAAAAACTCTTCGACCGCGTCCAGGCTGGCGAGGGGAATAACCGGGCCGTACCCGGTCGACCCGGTCTGATCTCTCCGGAGTAGTACGTTGATCTGCGTCGGTGACGTGAGCCGAAGGATGCGCCGTGCGTCAGAGTCGATCGGGCCGTTCTCGGGTAGTGCCAACACGTGCAGGAGAAGGTCACACCAAGCGCCCGAGGCGTCGAGCCGGATGCCGAGCACGTCCGCCTCGTTGAGCGCTACTTCGACCGATTCGCGCATCTCGTCGTCCCATTGCACGGCCTCATCCTGCAGGATCGGACCGCTGCGTCAGGACGCCAAGCGGGTGGTTCGACGCGACGGCAGGAAGTCACAGTCGCCTACCGGATCTGCCGCCGTGCGCGCGGAACGCACGACCATGCCGCCGTGCGCGCGGAACGCACGACCATGCCGCCGTAACCGAGCAAGAGGACCACCAGTGCGGCGTTCTGCCAGGTCGACCCGCCGGAACCAGTCGGCTGGGCGGGGCCGGTCGGGGTCGCCGGATCAGCGCTGGCAGCGGTGGGGGTGCGCGGCCCCTTCCCGCTACCGTCCATGACTCGCGCGTCAGGAGTGTGCATCCCGGCGCCGCGACGCGGACTCGATCCAGGCGACAACCCGCCCCCGGATCGCTGGGATCGCCTCCAGGAGGCGAGCCCGTTCCAGGAGCAGCCCGCACGAGACCAGATCGGCATCGATGAGCGCGGACGCGAACGCGAAGTCCTTCTCCCGCCCGGCGACGAGCTTCGCGCACACCAGGTCGTGGGCGTCAAGACACTTGGCGCGACTGGGTTCGTCGTCACCACGCTCGAAGGGGACGAGCCGCTCGCGCCAGCCGGCGGGCAAGACCGCGGTGGACACACTCACACCCTGCCCGTAGATGCCGTGGGTGGAGTGAAAGGGAGAGTCCTCGCCGATGGCGCCATCGACGTGGTCGGACTTGTTGTTGACTGGGTCGTCGAAGAACGCGACGTCGGCCTCGACTGACCGCCATGCCTCCGCCGGAAGCTCGTCCTCGTCGTACGTCGCCAGAATCGCCTGGCTTCCGATGATAAGGATGTCGCCGTCCCCGACGATGCGGGCTGCGGCCCGCAGGATGTGGGCGAGCTCGTCACGTCTCACCGGGTCGAGGTGGCGTGCCGGGCGTTGGCGTACCTGCTGAGGACCTGAGCCCGCTCGGCCTCGTCCAGGACGCCGGCGAAGGGGGAGTTCTGCCGCAACTCGCGCGCTCGTGGCGACCGGGACGTCAGCGCCTCCATGACGTCCTCGATCGGGCCGTCCAGCAGTGTCTCCCACACATCCAGCCACCGGCGAGCCTGACCCCGGCTGTTGGCGGCGCGCATCCGAGCCAGGTTTGTCCGGGCCAGATCGAGGATGTGCTCCGGGTCGGCGACCAGTTTGCCGGCGACCGCATGGTTCAGCCACAAGCTCCTGAGCTGGTCCCGGGTCAGGCGCTGGGTCCGGGTCCGCAGGGCCTCGACATCGGCACGCTTCACTCGGCGGTGCCGGCCGGTCGTGGTGAACGGCAGGTCACCGCTGTTGCACAGGTCAACCACGTGCTGGCGCGAAGTGTTCAGGAGCTTCGCGGCCTCCCCCGTCGTCAGCAGGTCGTCGCTCTCCGCGGACGTCAACGCGTCGATCACCACAGTCCTCATTGGAGGATCGTAGCAAACACAAGAAGCACAAGGCACGAGCACGTAGGCATCGTTTATTGCGGAAGGCACCCAGCATGTGGCGGCAGGTGCGGACACCCTGAACAGACCGTCTCTGAGCATCCGAGCGGAAGTCGGATGGTCATCATGTTGGTCGTTGCAGAGAACCTGCAGGTCAGCCGCCTGCGCCGCCGAACGGACGGCCCTCAATGCGAGTGCGCGCTCACATAGGGCCATGAGGCAGTCTCGCCCCTCTGCCACCGAGGCGGCTCGGTGGGTGCCGGAGCGAGGAACACACTCCTCTGCGCATTGTGGGCGGAACACGCCGGTCCACCACTCGCCGTTCGCGTGGGACGCGCCACCCCCGTTCCGGTGCGGGGATGGGCTCGCCCGACCCGTGCGCGAGTCGTCCCATCGTCTGATGCAGTTGACGTATTTAGTACCACTGGTAGTACCATGGCGAGGTGCCGGCCGTCGACAAGATCGTCCTAGCGATGAGGAAGAACCCTCAGAACGTCCGCTACGACGACCTCCACAAGGTCTGCGAGCACTACTTCGGGCAACCGCGCACCACTGGCGGCTCCCATGCAGTGTTCAAGACACCGTGGCCGGGCGACCCGCGCGTGAACATCCAAAACGACAAAGGCAGGGCCAAGCCGTACCAGGTCCGGCAGGTCCTCAAGGCGATCGACAAGAAGGAGGAACCGTGATGCAGACCGCCGACCGCCCAGACGTATCGCACTACACCTACCGCGTGACATGGTCGGCTGAGGACGGCGAGTTTGTCGCCACCTGTGTCGAGTTCCCGTCCCTGTCCTGGCTGGCCTCCTCCCAACTGGAAGCCCTGACCGGTCTTGAGGACGTGATCGCCGAGACGGCGGCCGACATGGCAGACCAGGGCGAAGAGGTCCCTCAGCCGCTGTCAGAGCGAAGCTACTCGGGCAAGTTCAACCTGCGCGTCGGGGAGAGTCTGCACCGTCGCTTGGCCATGGAGGCCGCCGAAGAGCAGGTGAGCATCAACCAGTACGTCGTTCGCCGGCTCACGGCCGCCCGCTGAGCGACGTCGTACCGCGGCGCACCTCCAGCGACCAGACGGTCCCACCCGATACGCCCCGCTACCACCCGTCACCAGGCGCCGCCCGATTTTCGTCACGGCCCGAATCGATGCGGTCCCAGTCGGCACCAAGACGCATCACCTGTCAGGAAATCTGTGAGCAAATGTTAGCGCGGCGAGAAGAGTTCTCAGCTCATCAGGTCCTCTGGAGCGTTTCCGCAGGTCAGCGGCTTACAAATGGCTCCCGCGACTGGACTCGAACCAGTAACCGTCCGATTAACAG
>DASROP010000060.1:0-5498 GCA_035646835.1 Actinomycetales bacterium
CCACGGGCGGCGGACCGGGAAGCTGTCGAACCTGCACCTGGGCGCGCGCGATCCCGACGGTGCCTACGGGCCGCCCGGCGGCTTCGTGATGCTGGGCAAGACGTTCAAGGGGATGACCGACGAGCTGCTGGCGTGGCAGACCGAGGCGCTGAACGAGTTGGCGGTGCACAGCACGACGTGGCGGGTCGACGTCCGGCCCGAGCTGGTCGTCGAGATCGCGGTGGACGGCGTCCAGAGCTCGCCGCGCTATCCGGCTGGCATGGCGCTGCGGTTCGCGCGGGTCGTGCGCTACCGGCCCGACAAGCGAGCCGAGGACGCCGACACCGTGGACGCCGTCCGCGCCCTGCACTCTGGGGAGCATCACGCTCACCCATCGTGAGTGCTGGGCGTCCCCGCCCTCGCTCTATGCATGCTGGGACGCCCTGCGCGCAGGATCGGGGCAGGATGCGGGCAGGGTAGCGGCGCGCCAGGTTGGTGGTGATCGCGCCGCGACGGCAGGCTAGGGACGTGAACGCACCACCACGGCCGGTCGTGACCGGGCTGCGCAAGGGCGACCCCGCCGCGGCCCCGGACGCGCTGCTGACCTCCCTGGAGGCGCTCCGGCGCGAGCTCGGCACCGTCAGCCTGCCGCTGCAGGTGCCGGACGTCGATGCCGCCCGCGCCGCGCTGACCTCCCTGCGCGACCAGCTCGACGACTACCTGCTGCCGCGGCTGCGCCAGCTCGACGCGCCCCTGCTCGCGGTCGTCGGCGGCTCCACCGGCGCCGGCAAGTCGACCCTGGTGAACTCCCTCGTCGGCAGCGAGGTGACCCGGGCCGGCGTCCTGCGCCCCACCACACGCTCGCCGGTGCTGGTGCACCACCCCGACGACGCCGAGGCGTTCACCAGCGACCGGGTGCTGCCCTCGCTGGCCAAGACCACGGGCCGGACGGACGACGAGCCCCCGGCCGGGCGGATCTCCAGCGTCCGGCTGGTCGCCTCCGACACCCTGCCCGCCGGGCTGGCCCTGCTCGACGCCCCCGACATCGACTCGGTGGTCGAGGCGAACCGCGAGCTCGCCACCCAGCTGCTCGCGGCCGCCGACCTGTGGCTCTTCGTCACCACCGCGGCGCGGTACGCCGACGCCGTCCCGTGGGACCTGCTGCGCACGTCCGTCGACCGGGGCACCGCCGTCGCCGTCGTCCTCGACCGGGTGCCGGCCGACGCCCTGGCCGAGGTGCGGACCGACCTGGCGACGATGCTGCGCGACAACTCCCTGGCGGGCGCGCCGCTGTTCACCGTGGGGGAGACGGCACCGACGGACGGGCTCCTCCCGGACGCCGAGATCGCGCCGCTGCGCCGCTGGCTGACGACCCTCGCCTCGGACTCGCGGGCGCGGCAGCTCGTCGTCCGCCGCACCCTGGGGGGAGCGCTCGACTCGCTGCGGGCCAGGGTCCCCGCGACCGCCGACGCCGCCCAGGCACAGGTCGACGGCGCCCTCGCCCTGCGCACGGAGCTCGACGCCGCCTACACCGACGCGGACCGGCAGCTCGAGAAGGGCCTGACCGACGGGTCCCTGCTGCGCGGCGAGGTGCTCGCCCGGTGGCAGGAGTTCGTCGGCACCGGCGAGTTCTTCCGCGGCCTGGAGTCGGCGATCGGCCGGCTGCGCGACCGGATCGCGGCCGTCATCCGCGGCAGGCCCGCCCCCGCCGAGCCCCTCGGCCAGGCGCTGCAGAGCGGGGTCGCGGCGCTCGTGCGCGCTCAGGCGGAGGCCGCCGCCGAGGGCGCGGTGCTGCGGTGGCGGTCCCACCCGGCCGGGCGCGTGATGCTCGAGGGACGGCCGGACGCCGGCCAGCTGCCGCGCGACTTCGACGACAGGCTCGAGCGGATGGTCCGCGACTGGCAGCGCCACGTCTTCGACCTGGTGCGCGAGGAGGGGCAGGGACGGCGGACCCAGGCACGCGTGCTCTCGTTCGGCGTCAACGGCCTGGGCGTCGTCCTGATGCTGGTCGTGTTTGCCGGGACGGCCGGCCTGACCGGGGGAGAGGTCGCGATCGCCGGCGGCAGCGCGGTGCTCGCCCAGCGCCTGCTGGAGGCCATCTTCGGCGACCAGGCGGTGCGCAGCCTGGCCACCAAGGCCCGGCGTGACCTGCTCCGCCGCGTCGACGACCTGCTGGGTGAGGAGAAGGCGCGCCTCGGGGCCCTCCTCGACGACCTGCGCCTGGACGACGGCGTGCCGGCTCGGCTGCGGAAGGCCTCGGACGGCGTCCAGGGGGCGCGCTGATGGTGGGTGCGGGGGCCCGGTGCCGAGCCTGACGCGACGCCAGCGCGCGGCGCCGGACGTCGCCGGGCGGGTCGGGGCGCTCTCGCTCGCGCTCGAGCACGGTGAGGAGCGGCTCGACCCGGACGCCGCCGAGACGGCACGGCTGGCCCTGGCCCGCACGGACGAGCGGATACGCCTCGGCGCCGAGCACACGGTGGTCGCGCTCGCCGGGGCCACCGGCAGCGGCAAGTCGTCGCTGTTCAACGCCCTCGCCGGCCTCGAGGTCGCCGCCGTGGGCGCCCGCCGTCCGACCACCGCCACACCGACGGCGTGCGTGTGGGGTGACGGGGCCGAGGCCCTGATGGACTGGCTCGACGTGCCGCGTCGCCACCGCACCCACCGCGAGAGCGAGCTGGACGCCTCCGACCAGGCCGACCTGCACGGGCTGGTGCTCCTCGACCTGCCCGACCACGACTCGACCCGCCTGTCGCACCGGCTCGAGGTGGACCGGCTGGTCGGCCTGGTCGACCTCCTCGTGTGGGTGGTGGACCCGCAGAAGTACGCCGACGAGGCCCTGCACTCGCGCTACCTGCGCACCCTGACCCAGCACGAGTCGGTGATGCTGATCGTGCTCAACCAGACCGACCGGCTCGCCCCCGACGAGGTCGACGCATGCCGCCGCGACCTGCGCCGGCTGCTCGCCGAGGACGGGCTGCCCGCCGTCCGGGTGCTGACGACGTCGGCGAGGACGGGAGACGGCGTGCCCGCCCTGCGCGAGATCGTCGCCGAGGCGGTCGAGCGGCGCGAGAGCGTGGCCCAGCGCGCGGCCGCCGACCTGGACGCGGCCGCCGCGGGGCTGTCGGCGAGCGTCGGCGAGACCGAAGGCGACCCCGACAAGGTCACGGGCGCCTCCGTGCTCGTCGACGCGCTGGCGGGTGCGGCCGGGGTGCCGGCGGTGCTGGACGCCGTGCAGGGCGACTACCGGCGCCGGGCGGCGGGACACGTGGGCTGGCCGTTCACCCGGTGGCTGCGGCGGTTCCGGCCGGACCCCCTGAAGCGGCTGCGGCTCGGGCAGGCCACCAGCGAGGCGATCCGGCTGGAACGGTCGTCGCTGCCCGAGCCGACCCAGGCCCAGCGCGCCCAGGTCGAGCTGGCGACGCGGCGGGTCGCGGAGCAGGCCGGTTCGGGACTGCCCGAGCGGTGGGGGGACGCCGTCCGCGGCGCGGCCACGCCGCCGGGCCCCGACCTCGCGGACGCGCTCGACCAGGCGGTCACCGGCGTCGACCTGGAGCACCGGCGTCCGCTGTGGTGGCCGGTCTTCGGACTGGTGCAGGTGCTGCTGGCGCTGGCCGCCGTGGCCGGGTTCCTCTGGTTGGGTGCGCTGTTCGTGATCGGGTGGCTGCAGCTGCCCGAGCTCGAGACCCCGCGGCTGGGGTCGCTGCCGTGGCCGACCGTGCTGCTCGTCGGCGGGCTGGTGACGGGGCTGGTGCTGGCACTGGTGGGCGGGCGGTTGGCGTCCTTCGGGGCCCGCCGGCGCCGTCGGCGGGTCGGAAAGCGGCTGCGCGCCGCCGTCCGGGAGGTCGCGGCGTCGCGGGTGCTCGGACCGGTCGGCGACGTCCTGCGCGACCACCGCGCGACCCGCCTGGCCCTCGCCCGCAAGACCTGACCCCACCCCGCGTGATCAAGCACGTCGTTACGCGACGGCGGGCAGCAGCGTGAAGGACCGCCCGTCCGGTCTGCGCAGCACCTCGAAGTGACGGCGGTCGAGGGTGAGGATGCGGTCGGTGCGATGCCGCTGGGCCAGCACCACGATGGAGGCGTCGGTCGCGCCGATCCGCTGGTCGGCGTACTGCTCCACGACCTGCGCGGTCTCCGACAGGAGCGCGGCGTCGATCGCGGCGAGCTCGTACCCGGGACCGCTCAGCTCCCGGAGGACGCCCAGCTCGGCCTGGACACCGATCCTGGTGCTGACCAGGTAGTCGAGCTCGGCCACCACGTAGGGCGACACGACGAGCACCTCACGCGATCCCTCCAGGGCCTGGTGGACCGCCTCGTGCGTCGGCTCGCGTGCGTTGAACAGGGCCAGCAGCCCGCTCGTGTCGGCGACGATCACCGTTCGCCGAAGCCCGCGAGCTGCGCATCGACGTCCTCGGCCATCAGCACCTCGCTGCTGAACAGGGCAGCGCGGGCGGGCGCCTCCTCGTCGGCGACGGCGGCAGCGATGGCCCGCCGGATGACCTCCGCCTCGGACACGGAGCCTCGGTGGGCCGCTGCCTTGACGGCGCGCTTGAGCTCGTCCGGTAGGTAGACGGTGGTCTTGTTCATGGAAGTAGGGTACCACCGGTGGCGTGACGGGGGCCGTGAACGGCCGGAATCGGGCCATCGGCGTCCTGGCGTCCGGCCCCCGTGTCACGTCCCGTCCACAGGCGGTCCCGCCGTCCCGTCGTCCACAGGTCCGGTCGTCGGTCTGGCTCGTGCGCCCGCCTGACGGCAACGTCCGGCCCGACCCGCCGCCGGTGGGAGTCAAGGAGGAACACGGTGAAAGACGTCAACGTGACCGTGGTCGGCAACATGGGGGCCGACCCGGTCGTCCGGGAGACCCCGGGAGGCAAGGTGACGCAGCTCAACGTGGGGGCCAGTCCCCGCTTCTACGACCGCGAGGCCGGGGAGTGGCGCGACCGGGACACCACCTGGTTCCGGGTCGAGTGCTGGAGCCAGCTGGGCGCGAACGCGGCTGAGTCCCTGCGCAAGGGTGAGCGCGTCATCGTCTCCGGTCGCCTCAAGGTCAGCACGTGGGAGACGAAGGAGGGTGCCGAACGTACGTCCGTCGAGATCGTCGCGGACCACGTCGGCCACGACCTCACCTTCGGCACCAGCCGCTACTCGCGCGTGATCCGCAGCACCCAGGTGCCCGGGCGGGATGAGGACGGGCTCCGCGAGGGCGCGTCCGACCCCGACGACACGGGCGCGGCCTACGACGTCGATGCCGACGGTGTGGTGGTCGACCGGGAGGAGCCGGCTCGGGTGTGAGCCCATGGTCGGGCGGGTGCGCCTGCGGCCATTAGCCTGGAGGCATGGCGGAATTCATCTACACCATGTCCAAGGCGCGCAAGGCGCACGGCGACAAGGTCATCCTCGACGACGTGACCCTCTCGTTCCTCCCCGGCGCCAAGATCGGCGTCCTGGGGCCGAACGGTGCGGGCAAGTCGAGCGTGCTGAAGATCATGGCCGGCCTCGACCAGCCGTCGAACGGTGAG
>DASROP010000061.1:0-16484 GCA_035646835.1 Actinomycetales bacterium
CCGGAGGTACCCAGCGTGCGGAAGCTCACCGCAGTCGGGGTGGCGGCCGTTGCGGTACCGATTCCGGCCAGGACGGCGAGGATGCCCAGCAACACCCCCACCCCGACTGCGGTGAGCTTCCGCACGCTGGGTACCTCCGGAGCTGTCGACGACGGTGTCGGTCTACGCGCCGGGAGCATAACCATGCCGACACCCGCGCGGTGGATCCCCGTGACGGTGACACAAGATCGTGACCAGATGGCGCCGAACACGCCCTCAGGGCAGCCGGATCAGGACCTCGACCAGCACCGGCGCGACCACCAACGCCGGGAGCATGTCGGCAACCGCGACATCCCGGACGCGCAGCAGGCGAAGGGCGACGCCGATCAGCAGGACGCCGCCCGTCGCGGTGAGTGCGGCGACGTGCGCGTCGGGGAGCACGTCGCCGAGTGCGACCCCCACGGCGGTCAGCGACCCCTGGACGACGCCGACGGTCACGACCGATGCGGCGACGCCGGGGCCGAACGACGCCGCGAACGCGATCGCCGCGAAGCCGTCGAGGGTCGACTTCAGGGCGAGCTGGTCGATGCCGCGGCCCAGTCCGTCCGACAGCGACCCCAGGACTGTCAGGGGACCGACGCAGAACACCAGGGACGCCGTCACGAAACCCTGCACGAAGCGTGCGTGGCTCTCGTCGGACCGGGCCGCGCCGCCGGATCCGCGCCGCCGGACCAGGCGGAGGCGGAGCCACCCGCCGAACTGCTCCAGCCTGGACTCCAGCCGCAGCGCCGAGCCGATGATGCCGCCGACGACCACCGAGCCGAGCACGATGAGCACCGGTGCGGAGGAGCCGATCGCGCCGACGAGGTCGGCGTCGAGCACGGCCGCGGCCGACAGGGCGGCGATGACGAGCGTCATCAGGCCGAGGCCGTCGGTGACGACGTCGCGCGTCCGCTCCGGCAGCCGGTGGCCGAGCGCGACCCCCAGCCCGGCGCCGATGAGGACGGCGACGACGTTGAGCACCGTGCCCGCGCCCGTGAACGTGCCGACCATGGATCGCCTCTCGTGATCTCCGACCCGGCTACCGCTCCGGTGCCCGGCGGCCTAGTCTCTCCGGTGGCCTGCACGCCTGTCAGGCAGGCCCGCGTCAGGTTCGTCCGGCAGCCGAGCTGAGGAGGGTCACTGGTGGCCAGAGCCGCGGTCGACGTCCGCGTCGCAGGGCCGGACGACGCCGCCTTGCTGCTCGTGCTGGCCGCCAGCGCACGGGCCGAGCACGGCTCTGCGCGCCCCGACTCGGCTCCGCACCGGGACCGGCTCGCGGCGGCGCTGCGCCGGGCAGACGTCGAGGTGCTGGTGGCCGAGGTCGGCCAGGAGCCGGTCGGCCTGCTGGTGCTGAGATCCGGCGAGCTGGTGCCGCTCTCCGGCACTCCGGCCGCCCACGTGGAGCAGCTGTACGTCCACCCGGACTGGCGGCGCCGGGGTGCGGCACGGCAGCTGCTGCTGGTGGCGGCGACCCGCGGCGAGCAGCTCGGCTTCGGCGACGTCGTCTGCACGGTGCCGCCGTCCGGCCGCGACGCCCATCGGTTCCTGGCGCGCCTCGGCTTCGTCCCGCTGGTCAGCCAGCGCGTCGTCCCGGTGGCGTCGCTGGTCCGCCGGCTGACCGGCGACCGCGCCGTCGGCCGGCGCCGCACCGGGGTCGAGCAGCTGCTGGCGCGTCGTCGCCGCGAGCAGCAGGACCGTCGCGCGGCCGTCCCCCGCGACGGCGGACGACGTCCCGTCGGGACCGTCCCCGGTCGCCCCTAGTCTTCGTGGCGTGAGCCCAAGTCCTGCCCCGGCCGGCACCGAGACCCGACCGCGGTTGCTCCTCGTCGACGGGCACTCCCTGGCGTACCGGGCGTTCTTCGCCCTGCCGGTGGAGAACTTCTCCACCACGACGGGGCAGCCGACCAACGCCGTGTACGGCTTCACCTCGATGCTGATCAACGTGCTGCGCGACGAGCAGCCGACGCACGTCGCGGTGGCCTTCGACGTCTCCCGGACGACGTTCCGCAGCGAGGTCTACCCCGACTACAAGGCCAACCGTTCGAAGAGCCCCGAAGAGTTCTCCGGCCAGGTGGCGCTGGTGAAGGAGGTGCTGGACGCCCTGCGGATCGCGACCGTGGAGAAGGACGGGTACGAGGCGGACGACGTGATCGCCACCTTGACGACGCAGGCCAGGGCGCAAGGGATGGACGTTCTGATCTGCAGCGGCGACCGCGACGCGCTGCAGCTGGTCGACGACCAGTCGACGGTGCTGTACCCGCGCAAGGGAGTCTCCGACATGGCTCGGATGACGCCCGACGCCGTGGAGGACAAGTACGGCGTGCGCCCGAGCCGCTACCCCGATCTGGCGGCGCTGGTGGGCGAGACCAGCGACAACCTGCCCGGCGTCCCGGGTGTCGGGCCCAAGACGGCGGCGAAGTGGATCGCCGCCTACGACGGGCTGGACGGCGTCGTCGCCCACGTCGACGCGATCACCGGCAAGGCCGGGGAGAGCCTCCGCGCCCACCTCGACCAGGTGCTGCGCAACCGCCAGCTGAACGGCCTCGTGCGTGACCTCGAGCTGCCGATCCTCGTCGACGACCTCGCCGCGATGCCGTGGGACCGCGAGGAGGTGCACAGGGTCTTCGACGGCCTGGAGTTCCGGGTGCTGCGCGACCGCCTGTTCGACTACCTCAGCACGCCCGAGCCCGAGGCCGAGTCGGGGTTCGAGGTGGCCCTCGACACCCCGGCCGGTGCCGACGTCGGGCCGTGGCTGTCCGAGCATGCCGCGGGAACGACCGGGCTGCACGTCCTCGGGTCCTGGGGGGCCGGGACCGGTGACGCGCGGGCGGTCACGGTCGCCGGCGCCGGGGGTCGCGTGGCTTTCTTCGATCTCCACGACCTGGACGCCGAGGGGGAGCAGGCGCTGGCCGCGTGGCTCGCGGACGCCGACCGGCACAAGGTGCTGCACGACGCCAAGGGTCCGCTGCACGCCCTGTCGGCCCGCGGTCTCGTCGTCCGCGGTCTGTCCGGTGACACCGCGCTGTCGGCCTACCTGAGCCGGCCCGACCAGCGGTCGTACGACCTGGCGGACCTCGCGGTGCGGCACCTGAAGCGGGAGCTGCGGGTCGATGGGGACGACGGGAGCGACCAGCTGGTCCTCGACGTCGACGAGCACGGGGGAGAGGCGCGACTGGCCGCCGTCCGGGCCGCCGCCGTCCTGGAGCTCGACGCGGTGCTGGCCGCGGAGCTGGCGGAGCGGGGCGGGTCGTCGCTGCTGTCGGACCTGGAGCTGCCACTCGTCGACGTGCTGATCGGCATGGAGCGCACCGGGATCGCCGCCGCACGGGAGCGGCTGGAGGACCTCGAGCAGCAGTTCGGCGACGCCGTCGAGGCATCAGCACTGGCCGCCTACGAGGAGATCGGCCGTGAGGTCAACCTCGGCTCGCCCAAGCAGCTCCAGGAGGTGCTCTTCGACCAGCTGGAGATGCCGAAGACCAAGAAGATCAAGACCGGCTGGACGACGGACGCCGAGTCGCTGCTCGAGCTGTACGTCAAGACCGGCAACGAGTTCCTCAAGCACCTGCTCGACCACCGCGACGCCAGCCGGCTGCGCCAGACCGTCGAGGGCCTGCTGAAGACGGTCGCTGACGACGGGCGGATCCACACCACCTACCAGCAGACGATCGCGGCGACCGGCCGGCTGAGCTCGACGGACCCGAACCTGCAGAACATCCCGATCCGCACCGAGGAGGGCCGGAGGATCCGCGAGGCGTTCGTGGTCGGCGACGGCTACGAGTGCCTGCTGACCGCGGACTACAGCCAGATCGAGATGCGGATCATGGCTCACCTCTCGGGTGACGAGGCCCTGATCGAGGCCTTCCGGTCGGGGGAGGATCTGCACTCGTTCGTCGGGTCGCGGGTGTTCGGCGTCGAGCCGGCCGACGTGACGGCGGCGCAGCGGTCGAAGATCAAGGCGATGTCGTACGGGCTCGCGTACGGCCTCTCGGCGTTCGGGCTGTCGAAGCAGCTGCGGATCGACACGGACGAGGCGCGCGGCCTGATGGACGAGTACTTCGCCCGGTTCGGTGGGGTACGCGACTACCTTCGGGGGGTCGTGGATGCTGCGCGGCGCAGCGGGTACACCGAGACGATCCGGGGGCGCCGCCGCTACCTGCCCGACCTGACCAGCGACAACCGGCAGCGGCGCGAGATGGCCGAGCGGATGGCGCTGAACGCCCCCATCCAGGGCAGCGCGGCAGACGTGATCAAGGTGGCCATGCTGGGCGTCGACCGGGCGCTGCGCGAGTCGTCGCTGTCCTCGCGGATGCTGCTCCAGGTGCACGACGAGCTGGTGCTGGAGGTGGCGCCGGCGGAGCGCGAGGCCACCGAGGCCCTGGTCCGTGAGCAGATGGCCGCCGCGGCGGACCTGTCGGTGCCGCTCGACGTGTCCGTCGGCATCGGCTCGTCCTGGCACGAGGCCGGCCACTGAACCGGACTCGTCGGGTGACTTCGGGCGCACTTCGCCGACATGATGGCTTTCGAAGTTACTGACTCGTAGACATCGCCCCGGACCTAGCTCGAGGTGAGCACGGGGTCCTTGATCAACGTCGAATCCTTGGAGTTGATCAAGGACTCCGTGCTCACTCAGCCCAGCCCGCAGCAGAAGATGGCGGTGCCCGGCAGCAGACGGCCGCGCTCGGGGCTCCATCCTCCCCAGGTCTCCGCGTTCCCGTCGGGCCACTCCGGCTCCACCAGGTCCTCCAGCAGGAAGCCGGCGGCGACGAGCTCGCGGACCCGGTCGCCCACGGTGCGATGGTGCTCCGCGTAGGTCACCGCACCCTCGGCGCCCGTCTCGGCGTACGGCGTCCGGTCGAAGTAGGAGAACCCCACCCGCAGACCGGCCGGGCCCGGGTCGTCGGGGAAGCACCAGCGCACCGGGTGCGTCAGGGAGAACACCCACCGACCGCCCGGTCGCAGTACCCGCGCCACCTCGGCCATCACGCCCGCACCGTCCGCCACGAACTGCAGCGCCCCGTAGGCAGAGAACGCCACGTCGAAGGAGCGGTCCGCGAAGGGCAGGGCCTCGGCGTCGGCCTGCACCAGCGGGACGGCGGTCCCCGCCCTCAGCGAGCGCGCCGACGCCAGCATCGCGGCCGAGAGGTCGACGCCGACGGCGCGCCCGCCCACCGAGGCGACCCAGCGCGAGCCCTGTGCCGCTCCGCACCCCACCTCCAGCACGTCGAGGCCGGCGAGGTTCCCGAGCAGCCCCGCGTCGTGCTCGCGCAGACCCTCGGGGCCCCAGGTCAACGAGGCGTCGCCGAGGAACCTCCCGTGCTCGGCCTGGTAGCCGGCGGCCTCGGCGTCCCACCAGCGGCGGTTGGCTCGCGCCGTCGTCCGGGCATCGACTCCTCGGTAACCGGCCCCTCCGCCCTCGTCGTCCATGACGAGATGCTCCACCATGGGCGGGTGCTCGGAGCCGTGGACCGCTTCGTCGACCGTGCGGACGCCGGCCGCAGGCTCGCCGAGGCCGTGGCCGAGGCGGGTCTCGACGTCGGCCTGGTGCTCGGGATGGCCCGTGGCGGCGTGCCTGTCGCCGCCGAGGTGGCCCGTCACACGGGTGCTCAGCTCGGCGTCCTCGTCGTCCGCAAGGTCGGGGCCCCCCGACACCGTGAGCTCGCCGTCGGCGCGGTCGCCGACACCGGCACGGTCGTCTGGGACACCGAGCTGCTCGCCGACCTCGGCCTGGCGCCGGAGTCGATGGGCGCCGACGTCGTCCGGGTGCAGGACGAGGTGGAGCGGCAGCTGGCCACCTACGGCCGGGAGGAGCGCTGGGACGGCTCGGGGGCCGTGGTGATCGTGGACGACGGGCTCGCCACGGGAACCAGCGCGGTCGCCGCGGTCCGCTCCGTCCGCGAGCGGGCGGGGGCCGGCCGGCCGGTGGTCCTCGCCGTCCCGGTCGCGTCACGACAGGGCCTGCAACGGCTCCGTCCGGAGACAGACCGGGCGCTGGCGCTGGAGGTGCCGTGGCGCTTCGGGGCGGTCAGCACGTGGTACGACGACTTCCGCCAGGTCTCGGACGACGAGGTGTTGGCGGCGCTGGGTCGCGCCTGACGCGGCGCTTTGACCCATGATCGCCCGCACGGGTACTCTGGACAGGCGTGCGATCGCGCGCGCGTTTCATCATGCCTGAAGAGCGATCACGTCCACCACGCCTCCGCCGTGGAGCAGCCACGAGCGGCGGCCCGACTCAGAGTCCGCATCGGAGCCCCCCACCACATGACCACCGCCACCGAGCAGAAGACCCCGCAGGTCGCCGTCAACGACATCGGGTCGGCCGAGGACTTCATGGCCGCCATCGACGAGACGATCAAGTACTTCAATGACGGGGACATCGTCTCCGGCACCATCGTCAAGGTCGACCGCGACGAGGTCCTGCTCGACATCGGCTACAAGACGGAGGGGGTCATCCCCTCCCGCGAGCTCTCCATCAAGCACGACGTCGACCCCTCCGAGGTCGTCGGCGTCGGCGATGAGGTCGAGGCCCTGGTTCTCCAGAAGGAGGACAAGGAGGGTCGGCTGATCCTGTCCAAGAAGCGCGCACAGTACGAGCGCGCATGGGGCACGATCGAGCAGATCAAGGAGGCCGAGGGCGTCGTCACCGGCACCGTCATCGAGGTGGTCAAGGGTGGTCTGATCCTCGACATCGGCCTGCGGGGCTTCCTGCCCGCGTCGCTGGTCGAGATGCGGCGCGTGCGCGACCTGCAGCCGTACGTGGGCCAGGAGCTCGAGGCGAAGATCATCGAGCTCGACAAGAACCGCAACAACGTCGTGCTGTCGCGGCGTGCGTGGCTGGAGCAGACGCAGTCCGCCGTCCGGCAGGACTTCCTGCAGACCCTGCAGAAGGGTCAGGTCCGGACCGGCGTCGTCTCGTCGATCGTCAACTTCGGTGCCTTCGTGGACCTCGGTGGCGTCGACGGCCTGGTGCACGTCTCCGAGCTCTCCTGGAAGCACATCGACCACCCCTCCGAGGTCGTCGAGGTCGGCCAGGAGGTCACGGTCGAGGTCCTGGACGTCGACATGGACCGCGAGCGCGTCTCCCTGTCGCTGAAGGCGACCCAGGAGGACCCGTGGCAGCAGTTCGCGCGGACCCACGCGATCGGCCAGGTCGTGCCGGGCAAGGTCACCAAGCTCGTCCCGTTCGGCGCGTTCGTGCGGGTCGAGGAGGGCATCGAGGGACTGGTGCACATCTCCGAGCTCGCCGTCCGTCACGTCGAGGTGCCCGAGCAGATCGTCGGCGTCAACGACGAGATCTTCGTGAAGGTGATCGACATCGACCTGGAGCGTCGCCGCATCTCGCTGTCGCTCAAGCAGGCCAACGAGGGTGTCGACCCGACCAGCGAGGACTTCGACCCGTCGATGTACGGCATGGCGCAGGAGTACGACGAGAAGGGCAACTACAAGTACCCCGACGGCTTCGACTCCGAGACCAACGAGTGGCTCGAGGGCTTCGACTCCCAGCGCGAGGAGTGGGAGGGGCAGTACGCCCGGGCCCACACCCGCTGGGAGGCCCACAAGAAGCAGATCGAGGACGCCAACAAGGCCGAGGCGGACGCCGCCAGCGGCGCCTCCACCGGTGCCGCTGCCGGTGCCGCTGCCGGTGGTGCAGCTGGTGGTGCAGCTGGTGGTGCGGCCGCCGCGGCCGACGGAGCAGCCGAGGCCGCGCCGACGTCCTACTCCTCCGGTGGTGGCGACGACGCGTCGTCCACCGACGAGGACGAGGGCACCCTGGCCTCCGACGAGGCCCTCGCGGCGTTGCGCGAGAAGCTCACCGGCGGCGCCTGACCCTGACCCCCTGATGATCAAGGACCTCATGGACGCCCGGCGTGCATGGGGTCCTTGATCATCGAGGGGTTACGCGAGCGTGTACGGCAGGAACGTCCAGACGCGCCACTGGGACCCGGGCGTCATCCCGCGGGCGTCGACCTCGAACGTCACCGGGTCCTGCAGGCTGCGGCCGGTGCCGTTCAGGAAGAAGACGTAGACCTCGAAGCTCGCGGACTCGTAGGCACCGGCCGGGCACTGCACCGTCACGGAGCGCCCGGTGTCGGCCTCGACGGTGACGGCGCCGGCGCCGATGCACTGGACGCGCACGGTGGCCGCCCGCCCGTCGCTCGTCAGGGCAGGCGGGGTGACTGCTTCCGGCCCTTCCCCCTCGACCGACCAGAACGGCTCCACCTCCTCGTCCGGGAGCACGGTCACCGGCTGCGCGGTGCGCGGTGGCACCGTCGGTGGCGTCACCTGGTTCCGCGGCCGGTCGTCCGCCTCCTGCGCGGCCACGAACCCGACCAGGAGCAGTCCCGCGGCCAGCCAGCCCACGTGGCGCAGCCACGGTCGGGTCGGTCGCCGAGGCTCGTGCCCGCTGACCAGCACCTCGACGTCGTCGTCGGTGCCCATGCACCCATCCTGCCCCCGCTCGGCTCACTAGGCTCGCGGTCGTGCCCCGTGGTCCAGGACTCCGTGTGGGGCTGACCGGCGGGACGGGAAGCGGCAAGTCGACCGTCGCGGCACGGCTGTCCGAGCTCGGCGCCACGGTCGTGGACGCCGATGTGCTGGCCCGTGAGGTGGTGGCCACCGGCACGGTCGGGCTCGATCGGGTCGTTGCCGAGTTCGGGCAGGACGTCCTGCGACCCGACGGCGCTCTCGACCGAGCCGCCCTGGCGCGGGTCGTCTTCGCCGCCGACACCCGCCGCCGCGCCCTCGAGGAGATCACCCACCCGCTGATCGCCGCGCGCACCGCCGAGCTGGCCGCGTCGGTACCGGCGGACGGCGTCCTCGTGCACGACGTGCCCCTGCTGGTGGAGAAGCGGATGGGGCAGGGCTACCACCTCGTCGTCGTCGTGCACGCGGATGCGGACGAGCGGGTGCGGCGACTCGAGCGGAACCGCGGGATGGACGCGGCCGACGTCCGCTCGCGCATCGAGGCCCAGGCGTCGGACGACGAGCGGCGCGCGGCCGCGGACGTGTGGCTCGACAACAGCGGCACGCCGGACGAGCTGCTCGAGCGCGTCGACGAGCTCTGGTCGCTGCGACTCCAGCCCTTTGCCGCCAACCTGTCCGCAGGCCGCCGCGCCGATCGCCCCACCCAGGCGGTGCTCGTCGAGCATGACCCCGGCTGGGACGCCGCGGGGGTGCGGCTGGTCGCCCGGGTCGCCCGCGCGGCTGGTGACCGGGCGCATCGCGTCGAGCACATCGGCTCGACCTCAGTGCCGGGCCTCGCGGCCAAGGACTGCATCGACCTCCAGGTCGTGGTCGACGATCTCACCACCGCCGCCGAGGTGGCGGACGGCCTGCGCGACGCCGGGCTGGTCCGCCGCGAGGAACGGTGGTGGGACCCCGTCTACGGCGACGAGTTCGACAAGACGATGGCCCAGAACGCCGATCCCGGGCAGACGGTCAACTGCCACGTCCGGACGGCCGACTCCCCGGCCTGGCGGGACGACCTGCTGTTCCGCGACTGGCTCCGCGCGACGCCCGCAGCCGCCGACGAGTACGCGGCCCTGAAGCGCGATCTGGCGTCACAACCGCACGAGACCATCCAGGACTACGCCGACCGCAAGACGCCCTGGGTGCGCGAGGCGCTGGTGCGCGCCCGCGGCTGGGCGCAGGAGGCCGGCTGGTCAGACTGACTCCCGTGCTCGTCCTTCCGTCCACAGCCCGTCGTCCGGCACCGCCGTCCACAGCCGAGGCTCGGGGCTGGGACGTGACCGACCGACGTCCGAGCCTGGGGACATGGGAGCTCTGCCACTGCCCGTCCACCCCCTGCGAACGGCGGAGGCTCTCCTGCTGGGTATCGCCGCGCACGAGCTACGCGGCCCCCTCTGGCGAGCGCCTTGGCGCGGGGTTCACGTGCCGGCCGACGCGGAGGTCGACGCGGAGCTCCGGGTCCGCGCCGCGGCCCTGCTGCTGCCGGACGACGGACGGGTCGGCACGGTCGGCGGTTGGGGGGCGGCGCACATGCTCGGGGCCAACGAGATCGACGGTCTCGCGGACGACGGCATCACCCGGCTGCCCGTACTTCTCTACCCCGTCCACCGGCTGCGTCCCCGCCGCGGCATCGAACACTCACGCTCTGCACTGACGACGGGTGACGTGGTCGACGCTGGGGGCGTTCCGGTGACCTCTTCCGTGCGCACCGTCTTCGACCTGGGACGGCGGGCACGCGACCTCCGCGACGCCGTGGTCACGCTCGACCAGGCACTCCGCTGCCTGGACCTCGGCATCGACGATGTCCAGGAGTACGCCGAGGCCCGCCCTGGGTGGCGTGGCGCAGGTCTGCTGCGCCAGGCGCTACCTCTGGTGAATGTGCGCGCCCGGTCCCGTCCGGAGAGCCGGCTGCGCCTGGTGTGGCTGCTCGACGCACACCTACCGGTGCCGCAGGTCAACCCCGAGGTCGAGGACCGCCGCGGTCGGCTGCTCGGCCTGCCAGACCTGCTCGACCCTGGCACCGGCCTTGTCGGCGAGTACGACGGGAGCCAGCACCGGGAACTCGACCAGCACTCGAACGACAACGTCCGCGAGGAGAGGTTCGAGCGCATCGGCCTGACCGTGGTGCGGGCGACGTCGCGCGACCTGCCGGGCCGGCTGCTCGTCTCCCGCCTGCAGGCGGGTCACGAGGACGCCCGTCGCCGTCCGCGGGGTCCGTGGGTCTCTGAGGAGCGCGCGCTGCGAGCCTGAGTGGCACGTTGCGCGGCGGGTCAGATCCAGACTGGAACGCTGCGTCGGCGACACGCCGAGAAGCCGCGCGCCAACGTGCCAGTTCGTGCAGGGCAGGTACCCAACGTGCCAGTCCTCGTCCGTCGTTCGTCAGAGCAGGTCGGCCAGCAACCGGGCAGCGCGGGCGGCGCCGTCGGTCTCGACCGGGCGGTAGGAGATCTCCCGGGTCACCTCCTTCGCGATCGCCTCGGCCAGGGCGTCGGGGTCGCTGGCCTGCTCGTAGTCCAGGCAGGTGCCGGCCTCGTAGCGGTCCAGCCGGTGGCGCACGTGGTAGTTCTGCTCGAAGTGGTGCCGCAGCGGCACGTACAGGAAGGGTCGTCGTCCCGCCGTCAGCTCCATGCACGTGGTGAGGCCACCCTGGACGACGGCCAGGTCGCACGCGGCCAGGCGCCGGTCCAGGTCCGGCAGGTACCCCCGGACGCGTACCCCGCGGCGGCGGGGCAGCGACGCGGGGTCGATGCGGGGACCGGTGACGACCTCGAACCGCAGCCCGGGGACCAGACGACGGGCGGCCGGCACCGCGTCCAGCACCCGCCGCAGCAGCGGGCCACCGACCCCGGACCCGCCGACGGTGACGACGCAGACCAGCTCGTCATCGGCGTAGCCGAGGGCACCACGCAGCTGCCGGCGGTCCGTGGTCGCCGCGTCGGAGGCACCGGTGACGTACCCGGCGAAGTCGAAGTTCTCTTCAGTCCAGGCGCGGATGCTCGGCAGCCCGGGCCCGAACGAGGCATCGACGACGTCGTCCGGGTTGCCGACGAACACCGACCGGTCGCGTACGCGTGCGAACCGCGCCCGCTGCTCGATCATCTCCGCGTTGTAGTCGGCTGTCAGCGCGACCTCGGCGGAGCCGCCGTCCGGCATCGGCAGCCAGCCGACGAAGTCGGTCATCCACGCGAACGAGAAGCGCTTCAGCTCCGGGTTCTCGTGCAGGAAGTAGTCGATGTCCCACGCCTCGTCGGCGACGACCAGGTCGTAGTGCTCGTCCGCCACCACGTCCTTGAACACCATGAAGTTGGAGATCAGCCTCTCGTCCATCCTCCGGATGGCTTCGAACGCGTGCAGGTCGTGCTCGCCCGCCTCGTCCTCGATGTGCGCCGACTCGTTCGCCAGCCAGGCCGACGCCGGGTGGATCCGCTCACCGGCGCCCTCCAGCACCGTCGTGACCGGGTGCTGGGCGAGCCAGTCGATCTGCACGTCGGGGTGCAGCGCGCGCAGCTCGGCGGCGATCGCCGCGTCCCGCCGGGCGTGGCCGAGCCCGATCGGGGACGACAGGTAGAGGGCTCGTTGTGGACGACGGAGGGCGCGCGTCCATGTGGTTCGGGTCGGCACGGGGTGGACGGCGTGCACGAAGTCCTTGATCAACCCATTGACGAGGACGGGGTGCCGCGCGGGCAGGCCGTGCCCGCCCCCGGCCACGGTGACCAGTTGCCCTCCGGTCGAGCGGGCCAGCTCGGCCCCCTGGTCGTGCGGGCGGATGGCATCGGCATCACCGTGGACGACGAGCACTGGTGCTCTGACGCGCTCGCACAGCGCCCTGAAATCCTCGCGGGACAGGTCGCCCGGGGCGTCGACGGTGTCAGCGAGCCTCCGTGGGCCGATCTCGTGACCCCAGCGGACGCTGTCCTCGATCTGCTTGGTCGAGTGCGGCTCGGAGAACATCTGCGAGAAGAAGTAGCGCAGGAAGTCGTCGTAACCGCCATGGAGCCAGTGGTACCGGTTGCTCTTGTGCCAACCCTGCGGGTCGTCGATCCGGTCGTCGAAGGTCATGAAGGCCGACGCACGCTCGGGGTGGACGGGCACGAGCGGCACCGCGGGGGCCAGGGCCACCAGTGCGAGCACGCGGTCGGGGTGCTCCGCGGCCACCTCGACTCCCCACAGCGCCCCGCGCGACAGACCGACCAGGACGGCCTGCCGGCTGCCGGTGGCATCCATCACCGCGATCGTGTCCGCCGCGAACTCGGCGGTCGTGTACGCGTGACCACCGCTCGGCCGGCTGGACAGGCCGCTGCCACGGCCGTCGAAGGTGACCACGCGGAAGTGCCGCGCCAGGTAGGCGACCTGGGCCTTCCAGAACCGGGACGGGACGATCGACCACGTCGGCAGCAGGACGACGGTCGGCTCGCCGTCCCCGAAGACCTCGTAGGCGATCCGGACGTGGTCTCGGACGACGACGCCGGTCGAGTCGGGTTCGCGGGCGCGCCTCGCCTCCGGCCTGTCGAGGCGGGCCGACGAGGACACTGCTGGCGCGCCCGGCATCATCACAGTGTCCTCGTCCGACGCCGGCCTGTCAGGGCCTGACCTCGAGCACCCGGTTGAACGGCGTCTCGGCCGCCGTGCCGAAACGGCCGAACCCGGCCGTCGTGGTGACGTCCTTGATCCGGGCCGGGCCGGCCTGCGTGCCGAGCGCCAGCCCGACCTCCTGGGAGAGCGACGCCGGCGTGCACAGCAGGGTCGAGAAGCCGTAGTAGAGGCGGCCCACCGGGTTGAGGTTGTCCTCCACCTTGTCACCGGCCATCGGCTCGACGATCAACCAAGTGCCGTCGTCCGCGATCGTCTCGCGCACGTGCCGCGCCGCGCCGACCGGGTCGCCCATGTCGTGCAGGCAGTCGAACATGGTCACGAGGTCGAAACCGTTGCCGCTGAACGAGGCTGCGGGCGCCACCTCGAACGTCACCCGGTCGTCCACCCCGGCGTCGGCGGCACGCTGACGCGCCGTCTCGATCGACTCGGCGTGGTAGTCCGACCCGACGAACGTGGAGTTCGGGAAGGCCTTGGCCATCAGGATGGTCGAGGCCCCGTGGCCGCAGCCGACGTCGGCGACCGTGGCGCCCCGCTGCAGTTTCGGAACGACGCCGTCCAGGGCAGGGAGCCACTCGTTGATCAGGTGCGCGTTGTACATGGTGCGGAAGAACCGCTCGCACCCGATGTGCACGTCGGTGCCGTGCTGGTGCCAGCCCCGCCCGTCGCCGTCCCGGGCCGCCGTGAGGATGTCCTCGGTGTCGTGCACCGTGCCCAGTGCGAGCTGGAAGATGCCGGGCAGGTACGCCGGGCTGGCCGGGTCGGTGAGGGCGAACGCCTGCTCGGGCGGCAGTGTGTACCGGGTCCCGTCGTAGGTGACGATGTCGCCCGCGGCCTGGTTGCTGAGCCACTCCCGGGCATAGGGCTCGCTGGTGCCGGTGCGCTCGGCGAGCTCGGACGGCGTCGACGGGCCGTGATCGGCGAGCGACTGGTAGTAGCCGAGCTTGTCGCCCATCACGACCAGCGCGGTGCTCAGCGTCGCGCCGACGTCCCCGACGGCCTTGAAGACGAAGGCCATCAGCTTGTCGGGGTCGATCTGGCCGGCGGCGGCGTCGGCCGGCGGGGCCTGGTCGGTGGTGGTCATGTCGTTCCTCTCGTTCGTGGACGTTGCGAGGCGAGCCTGGGACGGGGCGGCGCGGCCTCGCATCCGGGCACCCCCCTAGTCCTTGCGCGGCTCCCTAGACTCGGCGGGTGCTGATCGGACGCAGCTCCGAGTGGCAGGTGATCGAGCGCCTGCTGGCCGGGGCGCGGCTGGGACGCAGCGGCGTGCTGGTGGTCCGCGGCGAGGCGGGCATCGGCAAGAGCGCCCTGCTGGAGGAGTCCGCGTCACGCGCCGAGGGCATGCGGCTGTTGCAGGCCACCGGGAGCGAGGCGGAGCGGGACGTGCCGTTCGGTGGCCTGCTCCAGGTGCTGCGCCCGGCGCTCTCGCTGATCGACCGGCTGCCCGGCCCGCAGGAGGAGGCGCTCGGGTCTGCCCTGGCCCTGCGACCCGCGTCCAGCGGTGACCGGTTCGCGGTCGGGGCGGCCGTGCTGACGCTGCTCTGCCGGTTCGCGGAGGAGGCACCGGTGCTCGTCCTGATCGACGAGGCGGCGCAGCTGGACCGGCCGTCGGCAGAGGCGCTGACGTTCGCTGCCCGGCGTCTGTTCGCCGACCCGGTCGCCGTGCTCGCGGCGGCACGGTCGAACGAGTCCGACGCCTTCACCGAGGCCGGGCTGCCGAGCCTGGACCTCGAGGGGCTCGACCCGTCGTCGACCGGCGAGCTGATCAGCCGGTCGCGCAACCGTGACGTCCCCTGGGCGCTGGTCGAGCGTCTGCACCGTGCGACCGGTGGCAACCCGCTGGCCCTGCTCGAGCTGGCCGGTGAGCCGGACGACCTCGACCATCGTCCGGGCGACGCTCCGGTCCCGGTCTCCGACGCCCTGGCGCGGGCCTTCGCCGTCCGCGCGTCGAGGCTGGACCAGCCCGTACGCACGCTCCTGCTGCTGACGGCCGCGACGGACGGCGACCTGGGCGTGGTCGCCCGCGCCGCCGACACGCTGTCCCTTGACCTCACCCGGCTGGTCGATGCCGAGCGGGCCGGGCTCGTGCGGGTGGGCAGTGGCCGGGTCGGCTTCCGGCACCCGCTGGTGCGGTCGGCGGTCTACTCCGGGGCTGCGGCCGACGAACGTCGCGCCGCGCACCGAGCGCTCGCCGGTGCGGTCGGCGACGACTCCGACCGGCGTGCCTGGCACCTGTCCGAGGCGGCCCTCGGGCCGGACGAGGAGGCGGCATCGGCCCTGGAGGGGGCCGGTGACGGTGCCCGCGCCCGAGCCGCCTACTCGGTGGCCGCCGGCGCCTACGAGCGGTCGGCGGCGTTGACGTCGGACGTCGGACGTCGGGCCGGTCGCCTGATCGACGCCGGCCAGGCGGCGTGGCTGGCCGGTCAGGGCGACCGCGGCCTGGCCCTGCTGGACGCGGCGACCCAGCTGGCGCCGCCGTTGCCGCTGCGGCGGAGGGCGGCCGAGCTGCGCGGGGCGGTGCAGGCCCGGGGAGGGTCGCCCGTCGTGGCGCGGGACCTGCTGATCGCCACGGCGGAGGAGGCTGCTGGAGACGCCCCGGACGTCGCGATCGTGCACCTGGCCGACGCCGTGCTGGCGTGCTTCTACGCCGGCGACGCGCGCACCGCCCTGGCCCTGGCGGAGCGGATCGAGTCGCTCCTTGGGCGGGTCGTCACGGCGAGGGCGCGGGTGCTGGGCACGATGGCCGCCGGCATCGGGCGGGTGCTCGCGGGGGAGGGCGGTGCCGAGCAGGTCCGGGAGGCGGTGGCGGAGCTGGGGTCCTCGGAGGGTCTGGCGGCCGAGCCGGAGCGGAGGGCGTGGCTGATGCTCGGGCCGTTGTGGCTGCGCGAGTCCGATGCCGGCCGCGACCTGGTGCAGCGTGTCGTGACGGACGCCAGGGAGAGATCTGCGGTCGGCGTGCTGCCGTGGCTGTTGTACCTGGTGGCCAAGTACGACGCCACCACCGACCGCTGGGCGGAGGCTGAGGTGGGCTACACCGAGTCGATCAGGCTGGCGACCGAGACGGGGCAGACGACGGACCTCGCCGCGGCGCTGGCCGGGCTCGCGTGGCTCGAGGCGCGGCAGGGGCGGGGGGACTCGTGCGCCGAGCACGCGGCGGAGGCCGAGCGGGTCTGCGCGGCGCACGACCTGCACCTCTTCCGGGTGTGGTCGCTGTTCGCGCTCGCCGAGCTCGAGCTGGGCCGCGGTGAGACGGAGGCCGCGCTGGGTCACCTCGAACGGCTCGAGAGGCTGCTCGACGAGATCGGCCTGCTCGACGTCGACCTGTCACCGGCGCCCGAGCTGGCCGACGCCCTGATGCGGCTGGGCCGGGTCGACGAGGCCCGGGCGGCGGCGGACCGGTTGCGGCC
>DASROP010000062.1:0-2099 GCA_035646835.1 Actinomycetales bacterium
CGCTACGACGTGCTCGGGCTCGACGAGCCCACGAACGACCTCGACCTCGACGGGCTCGAGCGCCTGGAGGCGTACGTCCGCGGGCTGCGCTCACCCGCCGTGGTGATCAGCCACGACCGTGAGTTCCTCGCCCGCGTCGTGACCACGGTCGTCGAGCTGGACATCGCGCAGCAGGAGGTCGGTGTCTACGGCGGCGGCTATGAGGCGTACCTCGCCGAGCGTGAGGTCGCGCGCCGCCAGGCGAGGGAGGCGTACGAGGCGTACGACTCCACCCGCGTGTCGCTCCAGGCGCGGGCGCGGATGCAGCGCGGGTGGTCGGACAAGGGCACCCGTCAGTCCCTGCGCAAGGCCACCGACAACGACAAGCACCTGGTGCACAAGGCGCGTCAGTCGTCACAGAAGCAGGCGGCCAAGGCGAAGCAGACGGACCGGTTGCTCGAGCGGCTGGATGTCGTCGCCGAGCCGCGCAAGGAGTGGGAGCTGCGGCTGGAGATCGCGGCCGCCCGCCGCTCCGGGGCGGTGGTCGCCACGCTGCGCGGCGCCGTCGTCGGCCGTGGTTCGTTCACGCTCGGGCCGGTCGACCTGCAGATCGACTGGGCGGACCGCGTCGTCGTCACAGGCGCCAACGGCTCCGGCAAGTCGACGCTGCTGGCCGCGCTCCTCGGTCGACTGCCGCTCGACGTCGGCGCGTCCTCCCTCGGGCCTGGGGTGGTGGTGGGCGAGGTGGACCAGGCCCGGGAGGTGTTCTCCGGGGACCTGCCGCTGCAACGGACGTTCTCGGCCCTGGTGCCGGACTGGCCGGGCGCCGAGGTCCGGACGCTCCTGGCGAAGTTCTCACTGGTCGGCGATCACGTGCACCGCCCCTGCGCCACCCTGTCGCCGGGCGAGCGCACCCGCGCGGCCCTGGCGCTGCTGCAGGCACGCGGCGTCAACCTGCTCGTCCTCGACGAGCCGACGAACCACCTCGACCTCCCGGCCATCGAGCAGCTGGAGGCTGCGGTCTCCGGCTACGAGGGGACCCTGCTGCTCGTCACCCACGACCGGCGGATGCTCCGCGCCGTCCCCACCACGCGCCACCTGCACGTCGAGGCGGGTCGTGTCGTCGAGTGCTGACCCGGTGCGGGACGTGCTGTCGCTGCTGACCTCGCGCCCGTCGTCCGGGTCGACCCAGGTCGTGGCCGTCGACGGTCCCAGCGGATCGGGCAAGTCCACGTTCGCCGACCGGCTGTCGGCGGCTCTGGACGGCGTCCCGCTGGTCCGGATGGACGACCTGTACCCGGGTTGGGACGGGCTGGACGACGCGGTGCCGCGGCTGCTCGAGTGGGTCCTGCTGCCGCTGTCCGCGGGGGAACTCGCCCGGTACCGGCGCTTCGACTGGGACACCGGGCGGTACGCCGAGTGGCGCGACGTGCCGGCGTCCGCGGTGGTCATCGTGGAGGGCGTCGCGAGCGGGGCGCGAGCGTGCGCGCCGCACCTGTCGGTGCTGGTCTGGGTGGACGCAGCGCGCACCGTGCGGTTCGCGCGCGGGATCGCGAGGGACGGCGAGGGCTACCGGCCGCACTGGGAGCGCTGGGCCGCCCAGGAGGAGCGGCACTTCGCCACGGAGGACACCCGCACCCGGGCCGACGTCCGTCTCACGACGGGCTGACCCGAGCGATCGGTGCGACGCTGGTGCTGCATCGAGGAGGTCACCATGAAGACGCTCATGTCCAGGCTGCGGTGGGTCGCGATGTCCGTCTCCCTCGCGTGGGTACTGGCCGGGTGCCCGCAGGGAGGCGGCGGCGGAGGCGGCGGACCCGGCGGCGGCTACTGAGACCCGAGACGGGGCCGGCCCCCGCAGGACCGGCCCCGTCTCGTCGACAGGTGGGCGCTGTCAGCCCTTGCTGCCCTGACCCCGGTTCGTCTTGACGAGGTCGTACTCGTAGCCGGCGTCGAGGACGGTCAGGTCACCCGACGGCATGTTCGAGATGGCCACCACGAGGCTCGACTGGCTCGGCTTCAGACACTTCGTCGTCAGCTCGTCCGTGATGATCTCGTCGCCGTTGTACCGGTAGACGAAGTTGCCCGCGTTGTCGACGATCTCGTTCTCCGAGTCGAGG
>DASROP010000063.1:0-9197 GCA_035646835.1 Actinomycetales bacterium
CCTGAAGGTGCTGGACCAGAACGGCAAGAGGGTCACGGTGACGATGGGCTCCTACGGCATCGGGGTCTCCCGCGCCGTCGCCGCCGTCGCGGAGAACACCCACGACGAGCTCGGCCTGGTGTGGCCGCGCGAGGTCTCGCCCGCCGACGTCCACCTGGTCGCGACCGGGAAGGACCCCGAGGTGGCCGAGGTCGCCGAACGGATCGCCGCCGAGCTCGACGCCGCCGGCGTCCGGGTGCTGTTCGACGACCGGCCGAAGGTCAGCCCGGGCGTGCAGTTCAAGGACGCCGAGCTGATCGGCGTCCCGACCATCGTCGTCGTGGGCAAGCGGCTGTCGGACGGCGTGGTCGAGGTCAAGGACCGCAGGACCGGGGATCGGGACGACGTCCGCGTCGAGGACGCCGTCACCCACCTGACGCAGCTGTGCCGGGCGTGAACCGGCCCGTCGAGGCGGTCGTCTTCGACTGGGGCGGCACGCTCACGCCCTGGCACACGATCGACCTCGCCGAGCAGTGGCGGGTCTACGCGCGCACCCACGCCGCCCACGCCCACGAGGCCGAGGACGTGGCGGCCCGGATCTTGGCCGCCGAGGCCACGGCCTGGCGCCGCACCAGGGAGGACGGCGGCAGCGCGCGGATCGCCGAGATCCTGGCGGAGGCGGGCGTCGACACCGAGCACGGCGGGCACGTCGCCGCGCGCTCCGCCTACGAGGAGTTCTGGGAGCCGCACACCCTTCTCGACCCGCACGTGCCGTCCGTCTGGCAGGGCCTGCGCGACCGCGGGGTCAGGGTCGGCGTCCTGTCGAACACCATCTGGACCCGCGACTACCACGAGCGGGTCTTCGCCCGCGATGGCGTGCTGGACCTGGTGGACGGGGCCGTCTACAGCTCCGAGATCGACCACGCCAAGCCGCACCCGCGCGCGTTCGAGGCCGCCCTGGCGGCGGTCGGCGTCGACGACCCGTCGCGGGCGGTCTACGTCGGCGACCGCCCGTTCGAGGACGTGCACGGCGCCCAGCGCGTGGGCATGCGGGCGGTCTGGGTGCCGCACTCCGACATCCCGGTCGACCAGCAGGTCGCCGTCGACGTCACGCCCGACGCCGTCGTCCAGAAGTTGACCGACCTGCTCGACGTCGTCGACACCTGGCTGGCGACGGCATAACGCTAGACGTTCATAACGCGACGCGTTATACTCGGCGAGATGTTGCGCTCCTTCCGTGATCGGGACACGGAGCGGGTGTGGCAGCGACAAGGAGTGCGGAAGTTCGACCGCGACACGCAGAGGGCGGCATTGCGAAAGTTGCTGATCCTGGACGCCGCCGACGTCCTCGGTGACCTGCGAGTGCCGCCAGGGAACCGACTCGAGAAGCTGCGAGGTGACCGCGCCGGGCAACACAGCATCAGGGTCAATCGGCAGTGGCGGATCTGCTTTCGATGGACCGTCGCAGGGCCGGAGGCCGTCGAGATCGTGGACTACCACTGAGGAGGATCGTGTGAGCACCGCGTCGATCATGCCTGCGATTCACCCGGGCGAGATCCTGCTGGAGGAGTACCTACGGCCACTGGGGATCACGCAGCACCGGCTCGCTGTGTCCATCGGCGTGCCGCCACGTCGGATCAACGAGATCGTGCACGGCAAGCGGCGCATCAGTGCGGACACAGCCCTGCGGCTCGCCCGGTTCTTCGGCACCAGCGAGCGCTTCTGGCTGAACCTGCAGGGCCGATACGACCTGGAGGTGGAGCGGGACCGGCTCGGTAGCCGACTCGACGCGATCCAGCCGATGGCGACCGCCTGAACTACGCGAGCTCGGGCAGGCCGGGGAACGGGACGCCGGCACCTCGCCACGCCGACGCCGCCAAGGCCCGTTGCACCAGCAGGTCGGCGGCCGCGGCGCGCAGGTCGCCGGTCGCGGCCGCGACCAGCGAGGCGTCGAGCACCGCGACCTGCTCCTCGATCGAGGTCGCGAGTGCCACCGCGTCGGCCGCCGAGGCGAGCGCGGGCACCTGGTAGGCGGGGGCGGACGGCGGCACGTCGAGCTCGGCCTCGGCGAGCCAGTGGGAGAGCCGCTCGACGACCAGGTCGTGCGCCTCCATCGAGATCACGGCGCGCTCGCGCTGGGCGTCCGCCAGCCGGGCGGCGATCACCCCGAACGTGTAGACCGCGGCGTACTCGCCGTCCAGGGCGGTGACGAGGGCCTCGGCCGCGGCACCCTCGACGGCCGGGGCGGCGGTGGACGGCGGCCCCACCGACGGCGCGGACGTCGGCGGCTGGCCCAGCGAACCGGCCAGCAGGCTGGCGTGCACGGCCCGTGAGGAGCCCACCGACGCCAGCAGCCGGGCAAGGCCGGCGGAGACGTCCGTGGCGTCGCCCAGCGCCTGCTGGGCAGCCTCCGACTCGAGCCTCAGCAGCTCGGCCAGCGGGTCGACCGTCGGGGCGGTCTCGGTCGACGTGGCGGACGGCGTCGCCGGCGGTCCCAGCGCCTGGCCGTGCGCGGCGTGGGCCGCAACCACGGCGGTCAGCAGGGGCTCGAGGTCGGGCCTGGCCCCGAGCGACGCCGCGGCCACGGCCTGGAGGTTCACCGCTGACTCGGCGGCGCGCCGTCGGGCGAGCTCGTCGGCGCCGGGCGCGGGCGACGGCGGGGGTGGCTGCTCCCCGAACCTGACCCGGCCCAGGTCGAGACCGCAGCCCGCGGTCACCAGGCCCGTGGTGACCAGCATCCCACCGACCAGGCCCCCGCGCAGTACCCCTCGGCGGGACGGGTGGACGGCGGGCACGGCGCGATCCTGTCACGGCGGTAGTGTGCGAACAGCACCCACAACACCAGAGCCGAGCGGGAGGTCACCGTGGCCCAGTTCCCGAGCAGCACGACCGGCGCGGTCCACTCGCTGCTCGACCCTGTGGTCGCCCGGACCTCCCTGGTGCTCGAGGACGTCACGATCACCCCCGCCGGCAAGCGTCGCGTCGTCCGCGTGGTGGTGGACCTCCCGGACGACGCCACCGGCAGTCTCGACCTCGACCAGGTCGCGGAGGTCTCGCGGGCCGTCGCCGACGCGCTGGAGGGGTCCGACGTCCTCGGTGGCACTCCCTACGTGCTCGAGGTCACGTCCCCCGGCGTGGACCGGCCGTTGACCGAGCGTCGGCACTGGTCCCGTGCGCGCGGCCGGCTCGTGCTCGCCGGCGACACCCGGGGCCGGGTGGTGTCGGTGTCGGACGACGGCGTCGCCCTGGAGACCGAGGACGGCGAGCGCACCCTGCCCTGGGACGAGCTCGGTACCGGCCACATCCAGGTCGAGTTCCACCGGATCGAGGAGGCCTGAGATGGACATCGACCTCACCGCCCTGCGGATGCTGGAGCGGGAGAAGGACGTGCCGTTCGACGTCCTCGTGCGCGCGATCGAGGCCGCGCTGCTGGTGGCCTACCACCGCACCCAGGGCCACGAGCAGAGGGCCCGCGTGGAGCTGGACCGCAAGTCCGGGCACGTCGTGGTCTGGGCCGCCGAGCTGGACCACGACGAGGAGCTCGTCCGGGAGTGGGACGACACTCCGGCGGGCTTCGGCCGGATCGCCGCGAGCACCGCCAAGGGGGTCATCCTCCAGCGGCTGCGCGACGTGGAGGACGCCGCGGTGCTCGGCGAGTTCCAGGGCCGCGAGGGCGACATCGTCTCGGGGGTGGTGCAGCAGGGACCGGACCCGCGGATGGTGCACATCGACCTCGGCACGGTCGAGGCGGTGCTGCCGCCGGCCGAGCAGGTGCCGGGCGAGCGCTACGAGCACGGGTCCCGCATCCGCGCCTACGTCGTCTCCGCGCGCAAGGGCTACAAGGGCCCGTCGATCACGGTCTCACGCACGCACCCCAACCTGGTCCGCAAGCTCTTCGCCCTCGAGGTGCCCGAGGTCGCGGACGGCACGGTCGAGGTGATGGCCCTCGCCCGCGAGGCGGGGCACCGCACCAAGATCGCGGTCCGGTCGACCCTGCCCGGCGTCAACGCCAAGGGCTCGTGCATCGGGCCGATGGGGCAGCGTGTGCGGGCGGTGATGACCGAGCTTCACGGGGAGAAGATCGACATCGTCGACTGGAGCGAGGACCCGGCCACCTTCGTCGGGCACGCCCTGTCGCCGGCCCGCGTGGCCAGCGTCGAGGTCGTCGACGCCGACGCCCGGGCGGCCCGCGTGGTGGTCCCCGACTACCAGCTGTCGCTGGCGATCGGCAAGGAGGGTCAGAACGCCCGGCTGGCGGCCAAGCTCACGGGCTGGCGGATCGACATCCGGCCCGACACCCCTCCTGGCGAGCCGGGGCCGAACGATGCGGAGGAATCCGCCGGTGAGCAGGCGCGCTAGACTCTCCGGGGCCGGTCAGTCGCCGGCGGCTCCCACGCGTACCTGCGTGGGCTGTCGCGAGCGTGCCGAGCGGTCACGGCTGCTGCGGGTGGTGGCCCGGGTTCAGCACGACGACAGCGACAGTGTCGGCGTCGTGCTGCTCGTCCCGGACCTCCGTCGCCGGCTGCCGGGTCGCGGTGCCTGGGTGCATCCCGACCCCGGTTGCCTCGAGCTCGCGGTGCGTCGCCGGGCGTTCGCCCGGGCCCTGCGCGTGCAGGGCCAGGTGGACGACGAGGCGGTGCGCGCGGCCATTGTCCTGCAGTGATTCAACCGTCGAGATCGGAAGCGGGTCAGCATCTGATGGGTACCCGATGAGCTCCCAGCGATGAACACCCCCCAGCACTAACGACGGTCCGCGCCTGTCCGGCTCGGACCGAGGACAGGAGAGACGTGGCAAAGGTCCGGGTCTACGAGCTCGCCAAGGAGCTCGGCGTCGAGAGCAAGGCCGTGATGGCCAAGCTCAACGAGATGGGTGAGTACACGAGGTCGGCGTCGTCGACCATCGAGGCGCCCGTCGTCCGCAAGCTCAAGGACGTCTTCCCCGCCGATGGCGGCGGCGGCGCGGCGCCCGCGCAGAAGGCGACCAAGAAGGCCGCCGCGAAGAAGGCTGCCACCCCCCCACCTGCCGAGCCGGCGCCCGTGGCGACGGAGCCACCGGCACCTGCACCGGCACAGGAGCCCCCGGCGCCGGCCGAGCCTGCTCCGGCCGCCGAGGAGCCCCTGGCGCCCGCCGCCGAGGCGCCCGCAGCACGCAAGCCCGCCCCACGCCCCGGCGGCGCGCGTCCGGGCAACAACCCGTTCGCCCCGAGCCAGGGGATGCCCCGGCCGGGGGAGCGGCGGGCTGAGCCTGAGCCCGAGGACGAGGACGAGCGTCCCGCCGCGTCGGCGGGCGAGCGTCCCGGCGGCCCCCGCCCCGGTGGGCCGAGGCCGGGCAACAACCCGTTCGCCCCGAGCCAGGGGATGCCCCGGCCCGGCTCGCGTTCGCGGCCGGGCGGTGACGACCACCCCGGTGGGCCGCGCCCGCCGGCGGGTCCCGGTGGCTCTCGCCCGAACCCCAACATGATGCCTGGCCGCTCGACCGTGGGCCGTCCCGGCCCGGGTGGTCGAGGCGGGCCCGGTGGCCCCGGTGGCCCCGGTGGCCCCGGTGGTGGACGCGGCGGAGGCCGCGGTGGCTTCGGCGGCGGTGGCGGCCGTCCGGGTGGTCCCCCCGGCGGCGGCTTCGGCAAGGGCAGCCGCGGTCGCGGTGGCACGCAGGGCGCGTTCGGTCGCGCCGGTGGCCGCCCGGTCCGCGGGCGCAAGTCGAAGCGGGCCAAGCGCCAGGAGTACGAGGCGATGCAGGCGCCGTCCGTCGGCGGTGTCCAGGTTCCCCACGGCGACGGCTCGACCGTCGTCCGGATCCGCCGGGGCTCGTCCCTGACGGACTTCGCCGAGAAGATCGACGCGAACCCGGCGAGCCTCGTCACGGTGCTCATCCACCTCGGTGAGATGGCCACCGCGACCCAGTCGCTGGACGAGGACACGTTCCAGCTGCTCGGGTCCGAGCTGGGGTACGACATCCAGCTGGTCTCGCCGGAGGACGAGGAGCGCGAGCTCTTCGAGTCGTTCAACATCGACCTGGACGCCGAGCTCGAGGGCGAGGGCGACTCCGAGCTGGAGGCGCGCCCGCCGGTCGTGACCGTGATGGGTCACGTCGACCACGGAAAGACGCTGCTGCTGGACGCGATCCGGTCGGCCGAGGTCGCCGAGGGCGAGGCCGGGGGCATCACCCAGGCCATCGGCGCCTACCAGGTGACCAAGGTGCACGAGGACATCGATCGTGCGATCACCTTCATCGACACCCCGGGTCACGAGGCGTTCACCGCCATGCGTGCCCGTGGTGCCAAGGTGACCGACATCGCCGTCCTCGTCGTCGCGGCGGACGACGGCGTGATGCCGCAGACGATCGAGGCGCTCAACCACGCCCAGGCCGCCGACGTACCGATCGTGGTGGCGATCAACAAGATCGACAAGGAGGGCGCCAACGCCGACAAGGTGATGCAGCAGCTCACCGAGTACAACCTCGTGGCCGAGGAGTACGGCGGCGAGACGATGTTCGTGCCCGTCTCCGCGAAGCAGGGCGAGAACATCGACCGGCTGCTGGACGCCGTCCTGCTGACCGCCGATGCGGCGCTCGACCTGCGGGCCAACCCCGACAAGGACGCGCGTGGTGTGGCGATCGAGGCGCACCTCGACAAGGGCCGAGGCCCGGTGGCGACCGTGCTGGTCCAGTCCGGGACGCTCACGGTCGGCGACGCCATCGTCGCGGGCGGGGCGTACGGCCGCGTCCGGGCGATGCTCGACGAGCACGGCGAGTCCGTCGCCGAGGCGGGCCCGTCCCGTCCGGTCCAGGTGCTCGGCCTGACCTCCGTGGCCGGCGCCGGCGACACCTTCCTGGTGGCGAAGGACGACCGGACCGCACGGCAGATCGCCGAGCGGCGGGAGGCGGCCGACCGGGCCGCGCTGCTCGCCAAGCGCCGCAAGCGCATCAGCCTGGAGGACCTCACCAGCGCACTCGCTGCGGGCAAGGTCGAGACGCTCAACCTGATCATCAAGGGTGACGGCTCGGGCTCGGTCGAGGCGCTGGAGGACGCGCTGCTGAAGATCGAGGTCGCCGGCGACGTCGAGCTGCGGGTGATCGACCGCGGGGTCGGTGCGATCACGGCCAACAACGTCAACCTGGCGGTGGCGTCCGACGCCATCATCATCGGCTTCAACGTGCGGCCGGCCGAGCGGGTCAACGAGCTGGCCGACCGGGAGGGCGTCGACGTCCGGTACTACTCGGTGATCTACCAGGCGATCGACGAGATCGAGGCCGCGCTCAAGGGCATGCTCAAGCCCGAGTACGAGGAGGCGCAGCTCGGCACGGCGGAGGTCCGCGAGGTCTTCCGCTCGTCGAAGGTCGGCAACATCGCCGGCTGCCTGGTGCGCACCGGGGAGATCCGTCGCAACTCCAAGGCGCGTCTCGTGCGTGACGGCGTGGTGGTCGGGGACAACCTGACCATCGAGTCGCTGCGCCGGTTCAAGGACGACGCGACCGAGGTCAGGGAAGGCTTCGAGTGCGGTATCGGGCTGGGGTCGTTCAACGACGTCAAGCCGGAGGACGTGATCGAGACCTTCGAGATGCGGGAGAAGCCGAGGGACTGATGTACGTCGGGTCGTTGCGGGTCGACCTGCTGCTCGGCGACATCCGGTCGCTCAAGCAGAAGCGCGCCGTGGTCCGGCCGGTCGTGGCCGAGCTGCGGCGTCGCTTCGAGGTGGCGGCGGCCGAGAGCGGGCACCTGGACCTGCACCGCCGGGCCGAGATCGGGGTCGCCGTCGTGGCGGCCGACGTGGCGCACTGCCACCAGGTGCTCGCCGCGTGCGAGCGCCTGGTGGCGGGGCGTCCCGAGGTCGAGGTGCTCTCGGCCGGGGTACGGGTGTGGGCTGACACTGATGACACCGCCGACCAGTCCTGAAGGAGAAGACCGATGAGCGACCCGGCACGGGCCCGCAAGCTGGCGGACCGCATCAAGGTGGTGGTGGCGGAGACCCTGGAGCGCCGGGTCAAGGACCCGCGACTGGGGTTCGTCACGGTGACCGACGCGAGGGTCACCGGCGACCTCCAGCACGCCGCGATCTTCTACACGGTGTTCGGGGACGAGGAGGCGAAGGCCTCCACCGCCACCGCGCTGGAGAGCGCCCGCGGGGTGCTGCGCTCGGAGGTCGGACGGCGGACCGGCATCCGGCTGACCCCGACGCTGGAGTTCATCCCGGACGCCGTGCCGGAGAACGCGCAGGCGATCGACAGCATCCTGCGCCGGGCGGCCGAGCAGGATGCCCAGGTCGCCGCGCTGGCCACGTCGGCGCAGTACGCGGGGGAGCCCGACCCGTACAAGCACCCGGACTCCGAGGACGCCGACGAGCCCGAGGACGCCGTTGACCGCTGACGGCCTCGTCGTCGTCGACAAGGCGGCCGGGTGGACGAGCCATGACGTGGTGGCGCGCGTGCGGCGTCTCGCCGGTACCCGCAAGGTCGGGCACGCGGGCACGCTCGACCCGATGGCCACCGGGGTCCTGGTCTGCGGGGTCAACCGGGCCACGCGGCTGCTGACGTACCTCGTCGGGGCCGACAAGACCTACACCGCGACCATCCGGCTGGGTGCGGCCACGGTCACGGACGACGCCGAGGGCGAGGTGACGTCGCGCTCGGACGCCTCACGGCTGAGCGAGGCGGACGTGGCCGGGGGCGTCGCGCGGTTGACCGGCGACATCCAGCAGGTACCCAGTGCCGTCTCGGCGATCAAGGTCGACGGGCGGCGGTCCTACGCGCGGGTGCGGTCGGGGGAGGACGTGAAGCTGCCCTCCCGGCCCGTGACGGTGCGCCGCTTCGAGGTCCTCGCGCTGCGGCCGGGTTCGGACGACGGCAGCCAGGTCCTCGACGTCGACGTCGAGGTGGAGTGCACCTCCGGCACCTACATCCGTGCCCTGGCGAGGGACCTGGGGGCCTCGCTCGGCGTGGGCGGCCACCTCACCGCGCTGCGCCGGACGGCGGTCGGCCCCTACCTGATCGGGGCCGCGCGCACGCTGGAGGAGCTGGAGACGTCGTTCGCCCTGCTTCCCGCCGCCGAGGCCGCCCGGGCGGCGTTCCCGGTGCGTGACGTGACGGCGGAGGAGGCCCGAGCGCTCGGCTACGGGCAGCGACTGCCGGCGTCCGGGATCGACGGGGTCGTCGCCGCGATCGACCCGGACGGCATCCTGGTAGCCGTGCTCGAGGACTCCGGTGGGTCGGCGCGGCCGGTGGT
>DASROP010000064.1:0-8042 GCA_035646835.1 Actinomycetales bacterium
CACGACCTGGCTGGGCGGGGACTGCACCGACTTCCACGGGGCCTGCTGGCAGTCGACGCACGGGGAGTGGGCCCTGGCGTCCGGCGGCTGGTGGGGCCTGGGGCTGGGCGCCAGCAAGGAGAAGTGGTCGTGGCTGCCGGAGGCGCACAACGACTTCATCTACGCGATCATCGGCGAGGAGCTGGGGCTGCCCGGAACGGTCGTGGTCGTCCTGCTCTTCGTCGCGATCGGCATCGGGTGCTCGCGGGTGGTCCGCCGTCACGACGACCTGTTCGTCAAGATCGCCACGGCGGGCGTGATGGCCTGGGTGCTCGGCCAGGCGATGATCAACATCGCCGTCGTGCTGGGGCTGCTGCCCGTGATCGGGCTGCCGCTGCCGCTGGTGTCGAGCGGCGGGTCCGCGCTGATCTCGACGATGGTCGCCCTCGGCATGGTGCTGTCCTTCGCCCGCGCCGAGCCCGGGGCGGCGGATGCCCTGTCGGCCCGCGCCGGAGTGGTCCGGGCGTCGCTGCCCGTCGTCCCGCTGCGGCCGGCGTGGCCGACGCGCGGGCGCGTGGCGGGCTCGCGGCGACGGGCCGGGAGCCCGCGGTGAGCCCCGCCCCGCCGGCGGTCCTGCTGGCGGGCGGGGGGACGGCGGGACATGTGGCACCCCTCCTCGCGCTCGCGGACTGCCTCGCCGGGCGTGACGCCGCGACGCCGATTCTGGTTCTCGGGACCGCCAACGGGCTGGAGCAGAGGATGGTGCCCGACCGCGGCTACGCCCTCGCCGTGGTCCCACGGGTGCCGATGCCGCGCCGACCGTCCGCGGACCTGCTGGCGCTGCCCGGGCGGCTGCGCGATGCCGTCCGGGCGGCCGAGCGCGCCATCGACGAGGTGGGCGCCGACGTCGTGGTCGGCTTCGGGGGCTACGTCTCGACCCCGGCGTACCTGGCCGCCCGGCGCCGTGGGCTGCCGCTCGTGGTCCACGAGCAGAACTCTCGGCCCGGCCTGGCGAACCGCGTCGGCGCCCGCTTCACGCGGTACGTCGCCGTGACGTTTCCCGGTACGCCGCTGCCGCACTCGATCCGGATCGGTCTGCCGATGCGTGCCGAGGTCGCTCACCTTGATCGGGACGCCTTGCGGGAGAAGGCTCGTGAGCACTTCGGCCTGCGGCCTGACCTCGTCACGCTGCTCGTCTACGGCGGTAGCCAGGGTGCGCAGCGGCTCAACGAGACGTTCGGCCGGGCCGCTGCCGACCTGGTGGGTGCGGGCGTGCAGGTGCTGCACGCGAGCGGCGAGGGCAAGCAGGTGGCGCCCGCCGGCGAGTCGTCGGACGTGCCCTACGTCGTGGTGCCGTACCTCGACCGGATGGACCTGGCGTACGCCGCCGCCGACCTCGTCGTCGGCCGAGCGGGCGCGGGCACGGTCTGCGAGGTCACCGCGGTCGGGCTGCCGGCCGCGTACGTGCCCCTGCCGATCGGCAACGGCGAGCAGGCCCTCAACGCCCGACCGGTGGTGAACGCCGGTGGGGGAGTGCTCGTCGACGACGCCGCGTGCAGCCCGGCCTGGGTGCGATCCGGGCTCCTGCCTCTGCTCATGGATGCTCCCCGCCGCGAGCGGATGGGCCACGCCGCATCGGGTTTCGGCGTCCGCGACGCCGACGAGCGGCTTGCGGACATGGTGCTGGCCGCCGCGGAGGGCGGGTCGTGAACGACTTCTTCGACCTGACTCTCGAGGTGCCGCCGGCCGCCGACCTGGCGCCCGTGCACTTCGTCGGCGTCGGTGGCGTGGGCATGTCGGGGATCGCGCGGATCATGCTCGCCCGCGGCCTGGACGTCAGCGGGAGCGACGCGAAGGACCTGCCGGTGCTCGCGGTCCTGAGGGCGCTCGGGGGCGCCGTCGAGGCCGGGTTCGACCCGGATCGCGCGGCGCGTGCGCGCACCGTCGTGGCGTCGTCGGCGATCCGTGCGGACAACCCGGAGGTCGCCCGCGCCCGCGCCGACGGCCGGCAGGTGCTGCACCGGTCGCAGGCCCTGCATGCCGTGATGCAGGGTCGCCGCGCGGTCGCGGTGGCCGGGACCAACGGCAAGACCACGACGTCGTCCATGCTCACCGTGACGCTCCAGCACGCCGGCTGGGACCCGTCGTTCGCGATCGGTGGCGAGCTGATGGGTGCCGGCACGAACGCGCACGACGGCAGCGGCTCGGCGTTCGTCGCCGAGGCGGACGAGAGCGACTCGTCCTTCCTCGTCTACGCCCCCGAGCTCTCGCTCGTGACCAACGTCCAGCCCGACCACCTCGACCACTACGGCACGCCGGAGGCCGTGGAGTCCGCGTTCTCGGAGTTCGCCCGCCGCCTGGCGCCCGACGGGCTGCTGGTGGCCTGCGTCGATGACCCGGGAGCGGCACGGCTCGCGGCCGACGTGGTGTCGAGCGGACGACGTGTGCTCACCTACGGGTCGTCGGCTGACGCCGACGTGCGCATGGTCGACATCGAGCCGGTGGGGGAGCGGATCGCCTTCACCCTGGTGGAGGCCGGACGGCGGGTGGGCCGTGTCGAGCTCGCCGTCCCGGGCTGGCACAACGCGCTGAACGCCACCGGGGCCTACGCCGCAGCGACCGCCCTGGGCGTGCCGGCAGCGTCCGCCCGCGGGGGCCTGGAGTCGTTCACCGGGACCCGGCGCCGTTTCGAGCCGAGAGGCGAGTCGGGGGGAGTGCGGGTCTTCGACGACTACGCGCACAACCCCGCCAAGGTGGCCGCCGCCGTGGCCACCGGGCGGCAGGTGGCCGGGTCGGGGGCCCTGGTCGTCGTCTTCCAGCCGCACCTGTACAGCCGGACCCTCGACTTCGCTGCCGCGTTCGGCGAGGCCCTCGCGGCGGCCGACCACGTCGTGGTGATGGACGTCTACGCCGCCCGGGAGGACCCCGTCCCGGGCGTGACCGGCGCGCTGGTGGCCGACGCCGTCGGGTTGTCCGGAGGGCGGGTGGCGTACGTGCCGTCGTGGTCGGCGGTGGCGGCCGAGGTCGCCTCCCGGGTCAGCACCGGTGACCTCGTGCTGACCGTGGGTGCCGGTGACGTGACGATGATCGGCCGTGAGGTGCTGGCCCTGCTCGACGGCGCCCACCGGGCCCGGGTCCCCGGTGGCGCGTCGTGAGCCGCCGCCCGACCCCCCCACGATCAAGGAACTCCGCGTCGATCAAGGAATCCCGCGTCGATCAAGGAATCCCGCGTCGGATTAGGAACTCCGCGACGCGCCAGCGGATCCCGGCCCCGCCCCGCCCCCCGCGGCAGCGGACATCCGTGTCGGGGACGTCGGTTCGCCGGTTCGCGGCACGGGCCAGGACGGCGCGATGGGTCGCGCTGCGCCCGCTGCTCGCCGCCACGTCGGTCGCCGGGGCCGTCGCACTGCTCGCATGGGTGGTGCTGGCCACGCCGTTGCTGGCGGTGCGGAGCGTCGAGGTCGTCGGCACCGAGCGGGTCCCGTCGGCGGAGGTGGCCGCGCTGGCCGACGAGGACCTGGGCACCCCGCTGGCCCGGGTCGACACCGGCGCGCTGGCCGACCGCGTCGAGGACCTGGCGATGGTGCGCTCGGCCGAGGTGGTGCGGGCCTGGCCGTCGACCCTGGAGGTGCGCGTGGTCGAGCGGGTCCCCCTGGCCGCGGTGCCGTCTCCGGGCGGGATCGACATCCTGGACGCCGAGGGCGTGGTGCTCGCCACGGTGCCGGAACCACCGCCCGACCTGCCTCTGGTCGAGGTCGACGTACCCTCGGCGGGCGCGGACGCGCTGCGGGAGACGACGACCGTGCTGCAGGCCCTGCCCGACGACCTCCGGGCCCAGGTCGAACGCGCCGGTGCCGCCAGCCCGGACAGCGTGACGTTGGTCCTGCGCGGCGGGGCCCAGGTCGTGTGGGGGAGCGCGGACGACGCGGCGATGAAGGCGGAGGTGCTCCGCGTGCTCCTGAGCCAGCCGGCCGACGTGTACGACGTCAGCTCCCCCACCACCCCGGTCACCCGCTGAACGACGTCCACCTCCACCAACACGAGGGAAACGGGGCGAGAAAGTTGGCCTCGTGCGGCGTGGCGCGTTGAACGCCGGCCCGTCGGTGCCTAGCGTCCGGATCGTCGAGTAGTTGACATAACTATAACCCTCTAGTTGAGGGTGAAGGTCCGGACCGGGACCGCCAGGGGTCCACCACCAGAGAGCGAGAGGCACCGACGTGGCAGCACCGCAGAACTACCTCGCGGTCATCAAGGTCGTCGGCATCGGCGGCGGCGGCGTGAACGCGGTCAACCGGATGATCGAGGTCGGCCTCAAGGGCGTCGAGTTCATCGCCATCAACACCGATGCCCAGGCACTGCTGATGAGCGACGCCGACGTCAAGCTGGACGTCGGCCGTGAGCTGACCCGTGGTCTCGGCGCGGGCGCCGACCCCGAGGTCGGCAAGAAGGCCGCCGAGGACCACGCGGAGGAGATCGAGGAGGTGATCAAGGGTGCCGACATGGTCTTCGTCACCGCCGGGGAGGGCGGTGGCACCGGCACCGGGGGTGCTCCGGTCGTGGCGCGGATCGCCCGCCAGCTGGGCGCGCTGACCATCGGCGTCGTCACCCGGCCGTTCACGTTCGAGGGGCGGCGACGCGCCAACCAGGCCGAGTCGGGCATCGACGGCCTCCGCGAGGAGGTCGACACGCTCATCGTGATCCCGAACGACCGCCTGCTCTCGATCAGCGACCGCGCAGTCAGCGTGCTCGACGCCTTCAAGTCGGCCGACCAGGTGCTGCTGTCCGGCGTCCAGGGCATCACCGACCTGATCACCACCCCGGGGCTGATCAACCTCGACTTCGCCGACGTGAAGTCGGTGATGCAGGGGGCCGGCAGCGCCCTGATGGGCATCGGTTCCGCACGCGGCGAGGACCGCGCCGTGCAGGCTGCCGAGCTGGCGATCTCGTCGCCTCTGCTCGAGGCCAGCATCGACGGCGCCCACGGGGTGCTGCTGTCGATCCAGGGCGGCTCCGACCTCGGCCTGTTCGAGATCAACGAGGCGGCCCGGCTGGTGCAGGAGGCGGCGCACCCGGAGGCCAACATCATCTTCGGCGCCGTGATCGACGACGCGCTCGGCGACGAGGTCCGCGTCACCGTGATCGCGGCCGGTTTCGACGGCGGCAACCCGAACCACCGGCGGAACGACCGCGCCCTGGGTCAGGTGTCCGGCCGGCAGTCCGTCCCGGCCGGGGCGGTGCGGACGGCGCCCCCGGAGGCTGCTCATGTCGCGTCGGAGGCCAGCCCGGTCCCCGGCGTTCCGACACCGGAGGCACCGGCCGCCTCGACTGCTGGGTCCGAGGAGGTCGACGTGCGCGCGCCGCACGATCCAATGACGGCGCCGGCCGCGCGCTCGCACGAGGTCCCGCAGGTGCTCGACGGTGAGCCGGCGCGTGTGCGGCCTGGCCGCGGCGTGACGTTCGTGGACGACGACGAGCTCGACGTCCCGGACTTCCTCAAGTAACGCGTGTTGTGGTGGGCGGAGCAGGCCGGTCCTCGTGAGGCGCTGCGGGCGTTCACGGGTCGGCAGGGTGGTGTCAGCTCGGGAGACTTCGCCGGGCTGAACCTCGGTGACCACGTCGGCGACGACCCGGCCGCGGTCGCGGAGAACCGCTCGCGGCTGGCGACGGAGGTCGGTGTCGCTCCGGGGCGCCTGCTCTTCGCACGACAGGTGCACGGGACCGGGGTCGCGGTGGTGGATGGCCCGTGGCAGCACGGCCCGCCCGAGGCGGACGCGATGGTGACGGCCACACCCGGCCTGGCACTGGGCGTGCTGGTCGCCGACTGCGTCCCGGTGCTCCTGCACGCGCCCGAGGAAGGGGTGGTCGGTGTCGCCCACGCGGGACGCCGCGGGATGGCGGACGGCGTCCTGGACGCCGTCGTCGGGGTCATGCGTGAACTCGGCGCCACGACCCTGCTCGCCACCGTCGGCCCGTCGGTCTGCGCTCGCTGCTACGAGGTGCCCGCAACGATGCGCGCCGACGTGTCCAGGCGGCGCCCGGTGACGGCGTCCGTGTCGTGGCACGGCACCCCGAGCCTCGACGTCGCCGCGGGTGTGCTGGAGCAGCTGGCTCCGCACTGCTGGGACCTCGAGCAGGTGCGCGGCTGCACCGTCGAACGTGACGACCTGTACTCCCACCGCGGGGACGGGACGACGGGCCGGTGGGCCGGGGTCGCCGTCCTGCGTGACGTGCCGTGACCTCGGCCGCCCCCCAGACCCGCCGCGCCGAGATCGCGGCCGGCCTGGCCGCCGTCCAGGCCCGGGTCGCGTCGGCGTGCCGCCGGGCCGGTCGGGACGTCGACGAGGTGACGACGGTCGTCGTGACCAAGACCTTCCCGGCGAGCGACGTCGCGCTCCTGTCGAACCTCGGTGTCCACGAGATAGGCGAGAGCAGGGATTCCGAGGCCGCGGCGAAGGCCGCCGAGCTCGGCGCGCTGAACCTGCGTTGGCACTTCGTCGGGCGGCTGCAGGGCAACAAGGTGCGGTCTGTCGCGTCCTACGCCGACGTCGTCCACTCGGTCGACCGCGCCAAGCTCGTCGGGGGCCTCTCCCGCGGCGCCGTCGCACGCGGCGCGGTGATCGACTGCCTCGTGCAGGTCAGCCTGGACGGCGACCCCTCTCGAGGCGGAGCCGTCACGGACGAGGTCCCGGCGGTCGCCGCCCGGATCGCTGACGGCGAGGGCCTGCGACTGGCCGGTGTGATGGCCGTGGGTCCCCAGGGGGTCGACCCGGCCGAGGCGTTCTCGCGTCTCGCGGACGTCGCGGCGAGGCTGCGAGCCGACCATCCGGGCGCCCTGATGGTCTCGGCAGGGATGAGCGGCGACCTCGAGCAGGCCATCGGCGCCGGCGCGACACACCTGCGTGTCGGGAGCGCGGTGCTCGGATCACGGCCTCCGCTGGAGTAGCGTCCAGCAGCAGCAGGCGAGAACCGTTACGCCGTCAAGGCTGCTGGACCATTGGAAGGGGCGGGACATGCCTGGGGCACTGCGCAAGACGATGGTCTACCTCGGTCTGGCCGAGGAGGACGAGCACTACGACGGCTACTACGACGACGCAGCGGATGCGGACGTCCACGACACTCGCGACCACGGGGTCGCCCACCACGGGGTCGACGACCGCGATGACCGGAGGGCCCAGGTGACACCCATCACTCGCGACCGCGACCGGCAGGTGGCGCGGATCGTCTCCGACCCGGCGCCGGGCGACCTCAGCCGCATCACGACCATCCACCCGCGGACCTACAACGAGGCGAAGACGATCGGTGAGGCCTTCCGCGAAGGCGTGCCGGTGATCATGAACCTCACCGACATGGACGACTCCGACGCCAAGCGCCTCGTCGACTTCTCCGCCGGGCTGGTCTTCGGTCTCCGCGGATCCATCGAACGGGTGACGAGCAAGGTCTTCCTCCTGTCGCCCGCCCACGTCGAGGTCACCGCCGAGACCCCGGCGAAGGTCCGCGGCGTCTCGGCGAACGGCTTCTTCAACCAGAGCTGACCGCGTGCTGTTCTTCCAGCTCCTCGACCTGCTGCTGCTGCTGTTCTTCATCCTGCTCATCGCGCGCCTGGTCCTGGAGTGGATCCAGGTCTTCGCGCGCGACTGGCGTCCGTCCGGTGTCATCCTGGTGGTGTCGGAGGCCGTGTACACGGTCACGGACCCGCCGCTGAAGGCGATCAGGCGTGTCGTCAAGCCCGTGCGGATCGGTTCGATCCAGCTCGATCTCGCGTTCATCCTGCTCTTCCTGGCGGTCATCCTCCTGCGCGCGCTGGTGCGAACGTTGTCGGTGGCCGCGACATGATCGACAACTCCTGCGTTGCTCGGCGACGCCGGGTTCCGTCCGCTACGGTGGCGGCTGGTGATCTCGAACTCGCGGGGTCATCGGCTCCACTCTTCCCGCACGAGGTGACCACATGGCGTTGACGCCCGAAGAAGTTGTCAACAAGCGTTTCCAGCCGACCAAGTTTCGCGAAGGCTACGACCAGGACGAGGTCGATGACTTCCTCGACGAGGTCGTCAACGAGCTGCGGC
>DASROP010000065.1:0-14607 GCA_035646835.1 Actinomycetales bacterium
GCCTCGCCGGCCTTCTGGAACTCCCTCATCGCCGCGAGTGTTCGCGCGTGCCGCTGCAGCCGCTCGTCCGGGGTCAGCTCGAGCAGCCGCTGGGCCTGGAACCAGTCCGAGTCGTCGCGCTCGACGAGCATGATGTCGAGGTCGAGGCCGCACAGGCGCAGCAGGCGCAGCACCGTGTCGAACGTGGGCGTGGACCGCCCCGTCTCGATCCGGGCGATCGCGCTCTGCGTCGTCCCCGCCCGCTCGGCCAGCTCGCGCTGGGTCAGCCCGACCCGCCTGCGGGCCTCACGGACCAGGTCGTTGCCGATGCCTGCCATGTGGCCAGGATACCCTGCTCATAGCGAACTCGCTATGGGCGACCTCAAGGGCGAGGTCCACGCGACGACGACCCCGACGACGATGGCGGCCGAGCCCGCGAGCATCCCGGCCTGCGGCCCCGCGGCCTCGGCGACCACGCCGCCGAGCACCGCCCCGGCGGGCCAGCCGAGCCCGAAGCTGAGCATCCGACCGCAGGTGTGCACCCGGCTCATCAGGTGCTCGGGGGTCTGCTGCTGCCGGTAGGTGATCGAGTTGACCACCACGAGCATGTACGCCGAGCCCCACAGCGCGGTCAGCACGGTCGCGCTCACCCAGCTGCCGGCCAGCGGGGTGACGATGCCCATCAGGGCCGACACCGGCAGCACCCACAGCGCCACCCGGGCGGCGCCGAACCGCCGGGAGGACGCCGGCAGCAGGGCGGTCGCCACGAGCCCGCCGACCGCCCACGCCGCGAACAGCACCCCGAGCCGCGCGTCCCCCTGCCGGACGCCGAGCTCGACGTCCGCCCAGACCACCCACTGGCCCACGAACGCGCCGCCGGTGATCGACTGGCAGGTGCCGATGATCGTCATCGTCCGGACGCCGACGTGCCGGCGCAGGAACGACAGTCCCTGCCCGGCCTCGCTGCGCACCCACTGCCACGACAGCGGCGCCCGGCCCTCGCGGGGTTGCGACAGCGGTCGCACGATCGCCCGCACCAGCAGGGCGGAGGCGATGTAGGTGACCGCGTCGAGCCCGACCAGGGCGGTGGGTGAGATCCAGACCAGGGCCGCGCCGGCAGCGGCCGGGACGGCCACCTCGATCAGTGAGCCCGCCCCCCAGACCGCGCTGTTGGCGGTGGCGACGCGCTCGCGCCCCACCAGCGCCGGGAGCGCGCCCCCGTTCGCGGCGTCGAAGAGCACGAACACCGTCTGGACGGCGAACGCCGCGACGAGCACGTGCGCGACGGTGAGGACGCCGGCGAGTTCGGCCACGGGCAAGGACACCAGCACCAACGCGCCGGCCAGATCGGCCGCCACCATCACGCGGCGCCGGTCCCATCGGTCGGCCAGCGCACCGGCGAACAGGCCGAACAGCAGGTACGGCAGCGCCTCGAAGCCGGCGACCAGCGCCGTCATCAGCGGCGACCCGGTGAGCTCGTAGGCCAGCACCGGCAGCGCGACGTAGGTGACCGCCGTCCCAGCGAGGGAGACGACGCGAGCGCCCCAGTACCGGCGGAAGTCCGCGTCGTCCCGCAACCTCACCGCCACAACGTACGCACGTCACGCCGACTTCCGCAGAGGCGCCGGTGCGCGTCTCCGGCTGGGCATATCGCGCAGCCGGACGGTGGCCAGCACGGTGCGGGCCACCCACGGCTCGGAGAACATCACCTGCTCCCAGGCGAACCGCAGCACCAGCCACCCGCCGACCACCAGCTCGTCGTAGCGGCGGCAGTCACGGGCCAGCGCGCTGCGGGACCCGTGCCAGGCGAAGCTGTCGGCATCGAGCACGATCTTGCGCCGGCGGTCGGCGAGGTCGACCCGGACCCGCATCCCCCGGCCGCGCAGCTCCACCTGGGGCTCGAACGACGTCAGCCCGGCGTCGAGCACGGTGCCGCGCAGCGCCGACTCGAACGGGTTGGCCGCCCGACCATCGGCGTGCTGGACGACCCGGAGCACCTGCCTGCGACCGGCACCGCGCAACAGCTCTGCCACCGTCGTCAGCTGCGCCTGGGTCACCGCCTCTCGCCGGAGCGCGGAGTCGGCGACGGCCAGGGCCTCGCGGAACGGCAGCGTGCAGGCGCAGTCCAGGACCGTGCGCAGGGGTGTGGTCACGCCGCCGCTCACATCGCCCGGTGGCAGGCGAGGGTGGTGGGCCACGACCCCGGCCGGCACCCGGCGCCGGGCGCCCCGCGCCAGCGTGATGTGCGCGCCTGCGGGCGGGTGCACGGCGTCGAGGAACAGCAACTGCGCGGCGCTCTCGTGCGAGACCACGCCACGGAGCGTGGCCGCGGCCAGCAGCGCCGGCGGCGCATCGGGCAGCCCGTAGACGCCTCGGGCCAGCCGCACGACGGCGCCCGAGCCGACAGCGGCAGCGACCTGCCGGCGTCCGACGGCCGCGACGAGCTGGGCGCTGTCGGCCGTGCCACCCAGAGCGACCAGCGCGGCGACGACGTCCATGCCAACAGCCTCGCCCAACCACCCTCGAACCCGCTGCCGTCGTCCACAGCCCGTACCGCAGGACCTACCGAAGTCGCCCTGGACGGCCGAAAGGTGGCCGGAACCGGGGTTCGGTAGGTCCGGCGGTACGCGACACGCTCAGAACAGCACGGTGGCGAAGGTCCCGACGCGGCGGAACCCGGCCCGCTCGTACGCCGACACGGCCTGGGCGTTGTAGGAGTTCACGTACAGCGAGACGACGTCCACGTCACACCGGGTCAGCGCCACCACCGCCGCCATCCCGCGCGAGGCCAGCCCGCGCCCGCGAAGCTCGGGCGGCACCCACACGCCCTGCACCTGCGCCACGCGGCGCGACACGGCACCCAGCTCCGCCTTGAACACGACACGCTGCGAGTCGATCCGGGCGAACGAGCGCCTGCTCGTCACCAGCTCCTCCACCCGCCGCCGGTACATCCGTCCGCCGTCGCCGGCCACGGGCGAGTAGCCGACCTCCTCGGTGAACATCTCGACGCAGGCCGGGACCAGCACGTCGAGGTCCTCCCGAGAGGTGCGCCGGACGTCGGGGTCGGGCGCGATCGGGGGGACGGAGTCACACACCATCAGCTGCTGGTCGGGCCGTACGTCGCGGGCAGGCGCCCAGGTGGCCGACAGCCGCTCCCACAGCCCGAGCACCGCGTCGGCCGGACCCACCATCGACGAGCAGCGTCGTCCCTGGCGCCGGGCGCGGGCCGCGAAGTGGTCGAGGGCGTCGTCCGTCGCCTGCACCGGCACCAGGTTCGCGCCGGCCCAGCAGGCCGAGACCAGCTCGCCCCGCTCCACGTAGCCCCAGAGCTCGCCGCCGAGCCGGCGGGGCTCGCAGCCCACGAGGGCGACGCGGCCCGCGACGAAGACGTTGGCGACCGGGTCGCGGTCGCACAGCTCCAGCAGTGCCGCCGCATCGGCGTCACCCAGGACGCGCACCGGCGAGCGCAGCACGCCCAGACCTCAGCCGACGCTGACCGTGGGCGCCGACCCCGCTGACGTGTCGTCCCCCATCTCCTCGGCGATCCGCATCGCCTCCTCGATCAGGGTCTCGACGATCTTCGACTCCGGCACGGTCTTGATCACCTCGCCCTTGACGAAGATCTGCCCCTTTCCGTTGCCCGAGGCGACGCCGAGGTCGGCCTCCCGCGCCTCGCCGGGACCGTTGACGACGCACCCCATCACCGCCACGCGAAGGGGCACCTCCATGCCCTCGAGCCCGGCGGTCACCTCGTCGGCGAGCGTGTAGACGTCGACCTGGGCGCGCCCGCACGACGGGCACGACACGATCTCCAGCTTGCGCGGGCGGAGGTTCAGCGACTGCAGGATCTGGTTGCCGACCTTGACCTCCTCCACCGGGGGCGCCGACAGGGAGACGCGGATCGTGTCGCCGATCCCCTTCGACAGCAACGCCCCGAAGGCCGTCGCCGACTTGATCGTGCCCTGGAACGCCGGCCCGGCCTCGGTGACGCCGAGGTGCAGCGGCCAGTCACCGCGCTCGGAGAGCATCTCGTACGCCCGCACCATCACGACCGGGTCGTTGTGCTTGACCGAGATCTTGAAGTCGTGGAAGTCGTGCTCCTCGAACAGCGACGCCTCCCAGACCGCGGACTCCACCAGGGCCTCCGGCGTGGCCTTGCCGTACTTCTCCATCAGCCGTGGGTCGAGCGAGCCCGCGTTGACGCCGATCCGGATCGAGATGCCGGCGTCCTTCGCCGCCGCCGCGATCTGCTTGACCTGGTCGTCGAACTTGCGGATGTTGCCGGGGTTGACCCGGACGGCGGCGCACCCGGCGTCGATCGCGGCGTAGACGTACTTGGGCTGGAAGTGGATGTCGGCGATCACCGGGATCTGCGACTTGGTCGCGATCGCCGGCAGGGCCTCGGCGTCGTCGGCGCTCGGGCACGCGACGCGCACGATGTCGCAGCCGGACGCCGTCAGCTCGGCGATCTGCTGCAGCGTCGCGTCGATGTCGGTGGTCGGCGTCGTGGTCATCGACTGGACGCTGACCGGCGCGTCGCCCCCGACCTCGACCTTGCCGACCTTGATCTTGCGGGTCGGACGGCGTGGGGCCAGCACGGGCGGCGGCGCGGAGGGCATCCCCAGGGAGACGGTCGACATGGGACCAGTATCGCTTACGGCTTCAACCGGATGTCATCCGCGGAGGCTGATCGGCCTCACGATGTCGGCGTAGAGCAGCAGCGCGGACATCCCGATCAACAGGATCGCGATCGCGTACGTCAACGGCATCAGGCGGGCGATGTCGACCGGGCCGGGGTCGACGCGACCGCGCACCTTGGCCACCTGGCGCCTTCCGCCCTCCCACAGCGCTCCCGCCACGTGGCCGCCGTCCAGCGGCATCAGCGGGATCAGGTTGAAGACGAACAGGGCGATGTTCAGGCCGCCGAGCAGGCCCAGCATCGAGGCCACCCGGTCCTGCGTCGTGAACTGCGGCAGCGACGAGATCTCACCGGCGAGCCGGCCCACGCCCACGACGCCGATCACGCCGTTGGGGTCGCGCTCGGCGTTGCCGAAGGCGGCATCGGCCACCTCCACCATCCGCTGGGGAAGGTTGACGACGACCCCGGCGGTGCGCCATGTCTGCTCGGCGACGAAGCCGGGGACGGCGGTCAGCGGCTCAGGGCGCATCTCGGCCGTCGGGGCGACCCCGAGGAAGCCGACCTCCTCGGTCACGAACGTCTCGTCCTCGCGCAGCACCGGCTGGTTCTCGTCGTCCAGCACCGGGCGCTGCGTGAGCAGGGGCGTGACCTCGAGCGTCAGCTGCTCGCCCTCGCGCTCGACGACGATCGCCGTCGATGTGCCTGCATTGGCGCGGATCGCCGAGCGGACGTCGTCCCACTCCGGCGTGGGCTGGCCACCGAAGGAGACGATGCGGTCCCCCGGGAGGACGCCGGCCTCGTTGGCGGGGGCCGCCGGGTCGTCGGCGCCGCACTCGGTCTGCTCCGACGACGCCGCCACGACGCACTCGCTCACCTCGGCGACCGTGGTCGTCGCGGCGGGCAGGCCGATTCCGACGATCATGATGCCGAGCAGCACGAACCCGATCACGAGGTTCATCGTCGGCCCGCCGAGCATCACGACGACCTTCTTCGGCACGCTCAGCTTGTAGAACACGCGGTTCTCGTCACCGGGGCGCATCTCCGCGGCGCTGACCCGGCGGGCGTCCTCGGCGAGGTTCTGGAAGGCGCCGGTCGACGACTCCCGGACCGTCCCCGGCGCATCCCCGGGCGCGGGCGGGAACATGCCGATCATCCGGATGTAGCCGCCGAGCGGGATGCCCTTGATGCCGTACTCGGTCTCGCCGACCCGGCGCGACCACAGCGTGGGGCCGAAACCGACCATCCACTGGGTGACCCGGACTCCGAACTTCTTCGCCGGCACCATGTGGCCGATCTCGTGCAGCCCGATCGAGGCGGCGAGGACGACGACGACGATCAGCACACCGGCGGTGTACGCCAGCACCTCGGTCATCGACTCACCTCCAGCACCTCGTGGGCCCGGCGCCGGGCCCAGCGTTCTGCGGCCAGCACGGCCTCCAGATCGACCTCTCCGTTGTCGTCGGCACAGTCGGCATGGTCCTCAACCACCCTGTCGACCGTGTCGACGATGTCGAGGAAGGCGATCCGCCCGGCCAGGAACTCGGCCACGCACTCCTCGTTCGCCGCGTTGTACACCCCAGGGTACGTGCCGCCGGCCTGCCCGACGTGCCGTGCGAGACGGATGGCGGGGAACGCCTCGTCGTCCAGCGGCTCGAACGTCCACTCGGCGGCCCGGGTCCAGTCGCAGCCGGACGCCGCCGCCGGGACCCGGTCGGGCCAGCCGAGACCCAGCGCGATCGGGAGGCGCATGTCCGGCGGCGATGCCTGCGCCAGCGTGGACCCGTCGACGAACTCGACCATCGAGTGGACCACCGACTGGGGGTGCACCACCACGTCGATGCGGTCGAAGCCGATGCCGAAGAGCAGGTGCGCCTCGATCACCTCCAGGCCCTTGTTCACCAGCGTCGCCGAGTTGGTCGTCACGACCGGACCCATCCGCCAGGTGGGGTGGGCCAGGGCCTGGTCGGGGGTGACGTCGGCCATCTGCGCCCGGGTCCACCCCCGGAACGGCCCGCCGGACGCCGTGACGACGAGCCGTGCCACCTCGTCGGCCCGGCCCCCGCGCAGGCACTGGGCCAGCGCCGAGTGCTCGGAGTCGACCGGCACCACCTGCCCCGGCCGGGCCGCGCGCGTGACCAGCGGCCCACCGACGATCAGCGACTCCTTGTTGGCGAGCGCCAGCGTGGACCCCGCCTCCAGCGCGGCCAGGGTCGGCCGCAACCCGATCGAGCCGGTCATCCCGTTGAGGACGACGTCGCACCGCCGCCCCGCCAGCTCGGTGGCCGCGTCGGGGCCGGCGAGCACCTCGGGGGCGCAGCCGGCGGCGCGCAGCGCCTCGCGCAGCGGCTCCGCCGCCTCCGGCCGCGCCACCGCGACCGCCTCGACGCCGAGCGCGGCGGCCTGGGCAGCCAGGGCGCCGACGTCCGAGCCTCCGGCGGCGACTGCCACGACCCGGAAGCGGTCGGGGTTGGCGCGGACGACCTCGATCGCCTGCGTGCCGATCGATCCCGTCGAGCCGAGCAGGACGACGTCGCGTTGAGTCACCCGACCATTGTCCCTGTAGCCCTACAGCGCGATGCCGACGTACTTGGTCTCGAGGTACTCGGAGATCCCCTCGCTGCCTCCCTCGCGGCCGAAGCCGGAGGCCTTGACGCCGCCGAAGGGGGCAGCCGGGTTGGAGACCACGCCGGAGTTCAGGCCGACCATCCCGGTCTCGAGCGCCTCGCAGACGGTCAGGGCGCGCGTCAGGTCACGCGTGAACACGTACGCGACCAGGCCGAACTCGGTGTCGTTGGCCGCCGCGACCGCCTCGTCCGTGTCGGTGAAGGTGGTGATCGGCGCGACGGGACCGAAAACCTCCTCCCGCAGGATCCGCGCCTCGGGCGGGACGTCGGACAGCACGGTCGGCGCGTAGAAGTACCCCCGCTCGCCGACGGTCTCGCCGCCGCAGCGCACGGTGGCACCGGCACGAACGGCGTCGGTCACGAGGTCGCTGACCTTGTCGCGGGTGGCCGCGTCGACGAGCGGGCCGACGTCCACGCCCTCGTCGCTGCCGCGGCCGACCGTCAGCGCCGTCATCCGCCCGACGAGGCGGGAGGTGAACTCCTCGGCGACGTCGGCGTGCACGAGGAAACGGTTGGCGGCGGTGCAGGCCTCCCCCACGTTGCGCATCTTCGCGAGCATCGCGCCGTCGACGGCCGCCTCGAGGTCGGCGTCGTCGAACACCACGAACGGTGCGTTGCCGCCGAGCTCCATCGAGACGCGCAGCAGCTGCTCGGAGGACTGCTCGACCAGGCGGCGACCCACCTGCGTCGAGCCCGTGAACGAGAGCTTGCGCAGCCGCGGGTCGCGGATCAGCGGCTCCATCACGTCTCCGGTGTGCGACGTGGTGACGACGTTGAGGACGCCGCCAGGCAGCCCGGCCTCGGTGAGGATGTCGGCGAGGGCCGACATCGACAGCGGCGTGGCCGACGCCGGCTTGACCACCATCGTGCAGCCGGCCGCGACCGCCGGGCCGATCTTGCGGGTCCCCATCGCCATCGGGAAGTTCCACGGTGTGATGAACAGGCACGGGCCCACCGGCTGCCGCATCGTCAGCAGGCGGGTCGCGCCGTTCGGCGCCGTCGACCAGCGGCCGGCGATCCGCACCGCCTCCTCGGAGAACCAGCGGAAGAACTCGGCGGCGTACGTGATCTCGGCCTTCGACTCGGCCACCGTCTTGCCCATCTCCAGGGTCATCAGCAGTGCCAGGTCGTCGATCCGCTCGGTGATCAGCGCGAACGCCCGCCGCAGGATCTCCCCCCGGTCGCGCGGAGGGGTGGCGGCCCAGCCCGCCTGCGCCGCGACCGCCGCAGCGAGGGCCGCCCTGCCGTCGTCCACGCCGGCGTCCGCCACCGACGCGATCACCTCGCCCGTCGACGGGTCGTCCACGTCGAACCTGGCACCGTCCGTCGCGTCGCGTCGGGACCCGCCGATCAGCAGCTTCGTCCCGACATCACCGACGAGGTCGGCCTCACGGCCACTCAGTGCGCCCATCCACCGATCAAACCAAGCGGGTCGCGACGGCGCGACTCAGGCGCGGGGCACGATCCCCCACTCGCTGGCGAAGTCCTCGACGGAGAGGGTCAGCAGGTCAGCCCGCGCGCGGGCCAGCACACCGCACGCCTCGTGGGCGTCACCGGCCGCCGTCCGGATCAGCTCAGCCCCGGTCTCGCGCCGCTTCACGACCAGGTCGGCGACGGACGGCGCCGGGATGAACCCGAAGGAGGCCCCGGCGAGCGCGGTGCCCGCGCGGCGCGCGGCGCGGAGCACCCGTCCCTCCCGCGGCGGTACGACTTCGACGTCGTAGAACTGGGCTGCGTCCCCGAGTGCGGCCATGGCGCGAAGATACCCGTCCGAACGGGAGAATGGCCGCATGTTCCCCGGATTGTTTCAACGAGCGTTCTAGTCATGGTGCAGACCGTGGAGCTGCTGCTCGATCAGGCCGCGGAGGCCGTTGTCCGCGACCAGTGGACCACCCTGGCCTCGCTCGGGCTGCCCAGCCAGGCGCGGCACACCGGCGCGACGAACCGTCCCCACGTGACGCTCGCCGTGGCCGCGGCGATGCCGGCTGCGCTCGACCCGCGGCTGGCCCAGGCGGTCACTGAGCTGCCCGTGCCGGTGCTGCTCGGCGGCCTGGTGGTGTTTCGTGGACGTCGAGGCTCCGTCGTGCTTTCCCGGCTCGTCGTGCCGTCCGCTGCGCTCATGGCGCTGCACGCGGCGGTGGCCGACGTGGTGGCGGACTGCCCGGACCGGCCGGCGAACCTCCGGCCCGGGGCGTGGACACCGCACGTGACCCTGGCCCGCGGGCTCACGCCGGAGCAGGTCGGCCCTGCGGTGGCGGCGTGCTCGGCGAGCACCCTGGAGGCGGTCGCGGTCACCGCGCGACGCTACGACGGCGATCGCAAGGGCGACTGGCTCCTGACTACCCTCACGCCATGACGCAGCGCATCTGCCACTGGATCGACGGGCGGGAGTCCGCCGGGCGCTCGGGCCGGACGGGAATCGTGTTCGACCCGGCCACCGGTCGGCAGAGCGCAGAGGTCGACCTGGCCGGCGCGGACGAGGTCGACGAGGCGGTGGCGTCGGCGGTGCGGGCGGCGGCCGAGTGGCGTGAGTCGTCGCTGTCCCAACGGGCTGCGGTGCTGTTCTCGTTCCGGGAGCTGCTGAACGAGCGCAGCGACGACCTGGCCGCCGTGATCACCGCCGAGCACGGCAAGGTGCTCTCCGACGCGGCCGGGGAGATCGCCCGGGGGCTGGACAACGTGGAGTTCGCGACGGGGGTGCCCCAGCTGCTCAAGGGCTCCTTCTCCGAGCAGGCTGCCACCGGGGTGGACGTGTACAGCATCCGTCAGCCGCTGGGTGTGGTGGCCGGCATCACGCCGTTCAACTTCCCCGTGATGGTGCCGCTGTGGATGTGCGCCAACGCCATCGCCTGCGGCAACGCGTTCGTCCTCAAGCCGAGCGAGAAGGATCCTTCCGCCTCGCTGTTCCTGGCCCGGCTGTGGCGGGAGGCGGGCCTGCCCGACGGCGTGTTCACCGTCGTGCAGGGTGACGCCGAGGCGGTCGACGCGCTGCTGACGCACGACGACGTCGCCGCCGTCAGCTTCGTCGGATCCACCCCGATCGCCCGGCACGTCTACGAGACGGGCACCTCGCACGGCAAGCGCGTCCAGGCCCTCGGCGGCGCCAAGAACCACGCCCTGGTGCTGCCCGACGCCGACGTCGACCTCGCCGCCGACGCCGTGGTCTCGGCGGCGTACGGCAGTGCCGGCGAGCGCTGCATGGCTCTGTCCGTCGCGGTGGCCGTCGGATCCGTGGCAGACGCCCTGGTCGACGCCGTCGCGGCCCGGCTGCCCAAGCTGAGGGTCGGCGCGGGCTCCGACCCGGACTCCGACATGGGGCCGATGATCACTTCCGCGCACCGCGACAAGGTGACCGGTTACGTCGCCGCTGGTGCCGAGCAGGGTGCCACGGTCGTGGTCGACGGTCGGGACGCCGACGTCCCTGCCGAGGGCTTCTTCCTCGGCGCCACGCTGCTCGACCACGTCACCGACCGGATGACCGTCTACACCGACGAGATCTTCGGCCCGGTGCTGTGCGTCGTCCGTGCCGAGACCTACGCCGAGGGCGTCGCGATCATCAACGCCAACCCGTACGCCAACGGCACCGCGATCTTCACCCGCGACGGCGGTGCCGCCCGGCAGTTCCAGTTCGACGTGCAGGTGGGGATGGTGGGCATCAACGTGCCGATCCCGGTCCCGGTGGCCTACTACTCCTTCGGCGGCTGGAAGGACTCGCTGTTCGGCGACACCCACATGTACGGCCCGGAGGGGATCAGCTTCTACACCCGCGGCAAGGTCGTGACCTCCCGTTGGCCGGACCCGGCGACGTCGTCGGTGGACCTGGGCTTCCCCCGCACCCGATGAGCGTCTTCTACTCCTGGTCGGCCCAGGCGAAGATCGACCCCCTGCCGATCGTCGGCGCCCTGGGGTCGCACTTCTGGGACGACGAGGGCAACCGCTACCTGGACTTCTCCTCCGGACTGGTCAACGTCAACATCGGCTACCAGCACCCCGGGCTCGTCGCCGCCATCCGCGAGCAGGCCGGCAAGCTCGCCACCGTCGCCCCGGTATTCGCCAACGACGCCCGCACGGAGGCCGCCCGGCTGATCGCCGAGGTCGCACCCGGCGACCTCGGCACCGTCTTCTTCACCAACGGCGGCGCCGAGGCCAACGAGAACGCCGTCCGGATGGCCCGGCTGCACACCGGCCGCCACAAGGTGCTCGCCGCCTACCGCAGCTACCACGGCGCGACCGCCGGCGCCATCGCCCTGACCGGCGACCCCCGTCGCTGGGCGTCGGAGCCGGGAGCGCCCGGGGTGGTCCGGCACTGGGGCCCCTACCTCTACCGCTCCCCGTTCCACGCCACCACGCCTGAGGAGGAGTGCGCCAGGGCGCTGGCGCACCTGCGCGACACCCTGGTCGTCGAGGGGCCGCACACCGTCGCCGCGATCATCGTCGAGCCCGTCGTGGGGACCAACGGGATCCTCGTACCGCCCGACGGCTACCTGGCCGGCGTCCGGGCCCTGTGCGACGAGTTCGGCATCATGCTCGTCGTCGACGAGGTGATGGCCGGGTTCGGCCGGTGCGGCGAGTGGTTCGCCGTCGACCGGTGGAACGTGGTGCCCGACCTGATCACCTTCGCCAAGGGCGTCAACTCAGGCTACGTTCCCCTCGGCGGCGTGATCATGTCGGACGCGATCGCGGCGACGTTCGCCGACCGCCCCTACCCCGGCGGCCTCACGTACTCCGGCCACCCGCTGGCCTGCGCCACGGCCGTCGCGTCGATCAACATCTTCCACGCCGAGAACGTCATCGAGCGGGCGCGGGACCTGGGCACGGACGTGATCGGCCCCGGCCTGGCCGAGATCGCCGAGCGGCACCCGTCGGTCGGCGAGGTCCGCGGCCTGGGGGTGTTCTGGGCCCTCGAGCTCGTCCGTGACCGGGCCACCCGCGAGCCGCTGACGACGTTCAACGCCACCGGAACCGACGCCGCACCGATGATCGAGCTCGCCGCGGCGTGCCGGTCGCGCGGGCTCTGGCCGTTCGTCCACTTCAACCGCACGCACGTCGTCCCGCCGTGCACCACCACCCCCGACGAGATCCGGGAGGGCCTGGCGATCCTCGACGAGGCGCTCGCCGTGACCGACCGCTACTACACCGGCGACTGACCCGGAGCGCCGCGGTCGGCCAGCAAGGGCAGGTCGGCGTCGTAGGCGGGCCCGCCCTCCGTGTCGGCGCGGCGGCGGGCCATCGCGGAGAGCGCCTCGAGGACCACCCGGTTGGCCAGCGCGGCGGTGATGTCGGCGTGGTCGTAGGGCGGGGAGACCTCGACGACGTCGAACCCGACGACCGGCAGCTCGAGCCCGACGCGCCGGACGGCGTCCAACAGCTCGCGGGCAGTCAGACCGCCGGGTTCGGGGGTCCCCGTGCCGGGCGCGTGGGCGGGGTCGCACACGTCGATGTCGACGGAGAGGAAGACCCCGTCGCAGTCGTCGGTCGCGATCTCGAACGCCTCGTCCAGGCAGGCGGCCAGCCCCCGTCGTCCGATCTCGGTCATCTCGTACGAGCGCATCCGCTGGGCGGCCATCCAGTCGAGGACCGGCGGCCCGGGCCAGTAGCCGCGCAGGCCGATCTGCAGGAACCGGTCGCCGCGCACCGCACCGGACTCGATCAGCCGACGCATCGGCTGGCCATGGCCCCAGAGGCTGCCGAACTCGATCTCGCCGGTGTCGGCGTGCGCGTCGAAGTGGATCAGCGACACCCTGCCCTGGCCGATCGCGTCGGCGACACCCGACGCGTCGGCGTAGGTGACCGAGTGGTCTCCGCCCAGCACGAACGGCACGGCGCCGGCGCGCGCGACAGTGCCCACCGCCGCCCGCAGCGCCGCCAGCGCCTTCTCGCTGTTGCCGGGCGTCATCTCGACGTCTCCGGCGTCCAGCACGCGCAGGTCCCGCAGGCCGTCGGTCCGCAGCGCCAGGCTCGGGCGCGAGCCGTGGTGGCCCAGGTAGTCGGTGCCCCGGATGGCCTGGGGCCCAAAACGGGTCCCCGGGCGGTGGGAGGTGCCGCCGTCGAAGGGCGCGCCCAGCACGACGACGTCCGCGCCGGCATAGGTCGAGGGCTCGGCGAGGTCGCAGGCGTCGACGCCCAGGAACGTGATGTCCGGCCCGAACTGGCTCCCGTACCGCGTCACGCCCGAACGTTCCTTCGTCGGGCGTCCACCCCGTGGTGACGGTGGTCCTGGCGCCCGAGGCGCAGAGCCCGCAGGCGACGGCGCAGCCGGCGCACGGCGCGGCGCCATGCACGCGCCTGCCTGACGTCGACCGTGCCCCGGCGTCCTGCCCTCGACCCGTCGGCATCGAGCACCGCGAGGGCTCGTACGGCCGCGACGTACGCCTCGACGTCACCACCGAGGTCGGGGTGGTGCCGGCGCGCGATCACGCGCAGCGCCTTGCGGCGGGTGCTGTCGTCCACGGGTCGGTCGTCCAACGGGAGCTCAGTGGACACGTGGGGCCTCGCGGGCCCGCGACGCCACCTTGAGCCTGACCCGGCACGTGAGGTCCTCGCGGCCGGTGCTGTGCAGCGCATGAGCGGCCACGACGTCGCAAGACCGGACCACCTCGCGCAGGTCGCCCTCGGGGCGCACGGTGGCTGTGACGTCGAGCACCAGGTGACGGCCCTGCTCGAGGACCCGTCCGCTGGCGCCGGTGACGCCCTCGCACGTCTCCACGAGCGCGGCGGCCAATCCGCCGCCGAGCGCACCGCCGGACAGGAGCAGTCGGCCGCCCTCGGCGTCCCCGGGCAGCGAGAGGGTCGACACGCGGTTGCTCCGGAAGTGGCCGACGAACCACGCGGTGCCGAGTGCGGTGAGCAGCAGCCCCAGCACGCCGATCGCCCAGGGCCACCACAGATTGTCGGAGTACCCCTCGGGCACCCCGACCCGGAAGCGGGACGGCGACCACCAGCCGGAGGGCAGTGCGTCCAGCGCCCACAACAGGACCCAGACACCGCCGAGCACGAGCACGAGACCCAGCAGCAGGGTCAGGGCCCTGTCGATGCCGAAGGTCTTGCGGTTCACCGCGCTCCCCCCTCGTGCTTCGGCTGCACGCGGACGTCGACGCGCGGCGGCGCGGCCAGCGCGGCCAGCCGCTCGGTGACAGCGGAGCGCACGTCACCTTCGACGTCTCGCCCGGTGGTCTGCGCGTCCACCCGCACCCGCCTCCGCGACGCGGTCGCGCTCGCGGAGATCACCCCGTCGCACCGCCCGGCGGCGGCGGAGGCCAGTCGCTCCAGGTCGCCATAGGTCATCCACACGCCGGTGCCGGCACCGACCTCGACGCCGGACCGCCGACCCGGCCTGAGCGCCGTCCAGAGGAGCCACAGGCCGGC
>DASROP010000066.1:0-10939 GCA_035646835.1 Actinomycetales bacterium
GCCCACTCACCATCCATTTTCGGATTAGGACTTCATGCCCACCCCGCGTGCATGAAGTCCTTGATCACCGTGGAGAGGTGGGCTGGACGGCAGAGGGGTCGCGATGGCCCTCCACGGCACTCCACCCCCCTGACCAGCAGGTTCATCCATTCGGCCGACCCCTGAGAGGTCGTTTCTGCTTGACCGTGGGGTGAAGTGGAGTAATGTGGATGGCAACGGAGCGGCGTGGGTGGAGCCGGCCGTCCAGGAGGGGAGGCGGGCGCATGTTCCTCGGCACGCACCATCCCCGCCTCGACGACAAGGGGCGGCTGATCCTGCCCGCGAAGTTCCGTGAGCAGCTGGCCGGCGGGCTGGTGGTCACGCGCGGCCAGGAGCGCTGCCTGTACGTGTTCGCCCTCCGGTACTTCGAGGAGTTCGGTGAGCAGCTGCGCCAGGCACCGGTCACCAGCAAGGAGGCCCGGGACTACCTGCGCGTGCTGCTCTCCGGCGCCTCCGACGAGCTGCCGGACAAGCAGGGCCGGATCACGTTGCCACCCGCGTTGCGGGTGTACGCGGGTCTGGAGCGGGACTGCGCCGTGATCGGCGCCGGCTCGCGGGTCGAGATCTGGGACGCCGGGGCCTGGTCGACGTACCTGGCCGAGCAGGAACCGGCCTTCGCCTCCACGGCGGAGGAGGTGATACCGGGCTTGTTCTGAGCTCGTTCTGAGCTCGATCTGACCAGCAGCAGGCCACCGCACGCCGAGGTCTCCAGCCGCTCTTCCTGACGCACCTTCCCCGGTGTCAGGCCGATGCGGATGGAGACCTGGGCCGGCGGCGGAATGACCACAGCACCGGACGCGAAGGGTCGAGATGGACGAGGCGGCGAGGCGGCACACCCCCGTGCTGCTCGAGCGTTGCGTCGCGCTGCTGGCGCCGGCGCTCGCGGACGACGGGGCCGTGGTCGTCGATGCCACCCTCGGCCTGGGCGGGCACAGCGAGGCCCTGCTCGAGCGGTGCCCGGCCGCGCGCCTGGTCGGCATCGACCGCGACCCGCAGGCCATCGAGCTGGCCGGACGACGGCTGGCCCCCTTCGCCGACCGCGTCACGCTCGTGCACGCGGTCTACGACCGGATCGGCGAGGTGCTGGCGGACCTCGGCCTGCGACGCGTCCAGGGGGTCCTGCTCGACCTCGGCGTCTCCTCCCTGCAGCTCGACGAGGCGGACCGCGGCTTCTCGTACGCCCGCGACGCGCCCCTCGACATGCGGATGGACCCCACCGCCGGCCTGACGGCGGCCGACGTGCTGAACACGTACGACGCCAGGGCCCTGACGCGCGTGCTGCGGGTCTACGGCGAGGAGCGCTTCGCGCGACGGATCGCCGCCAGGGTCGTCCGTGACCGGGCCGCCGAGCCCTTCACCACCAGCGCGCGCCTGGTCGACCTGGTCCGGGAGTGCGTGCCCGCGCCGGCCCGCCGCACCGGGGGCAACCCCGCCAAGCGCACGTTCCAGGCGCTGCGGATCGAGGTCAACGGCGAGCTGGACGCGCTCGAGGCTGCCTTGCCCGCCGCGGTCGAGACGCTCGCCGTCGGCGGGCGGATCGCCGTCCTCGCCTACCACTCCCTGGAGGACCGGCTGGCCAAGGCCGTGCTGTCCGGCGGCGCACGCAGCACGGCGCCGGAGGGGCTGCCGGTCGAGCTGCCCGAGCACGCACCCCGGCTGCGCCTGCTGACGCGAGGTGCCGAGAAGGCCTCCGACCCCGAGATCGCCGCCAACCCCCGGGCCGCGTCGGTGCGCCTGCGCGCGGCCGAACGGGTCCGTCCACCTGTCCCGCGACCGCAAGGACGTGCCGCGTGAGCCTCACCGCGCCGATCGCGCCCCAGCCGGGCCGCGCCCGGCGACCGCACGTCCCCACCCCGCGGCTGCGTGTCGTCGCGCCGCCGCGGTCCACGCGCCGTCGCCTGCCGTTCGCGGCAGCGTGCGCCGGCATCCTGGCGCTGTGCCTGGTGGGCCTGCTGCTGCTCAACATCGCCCTCACTCGCGGCGCCTACGACGTGGACAGCCTCCGGCGGGAGGCCGCGCTGCTCTCCGAGCGCGAGCAGGCGCTGACCGAGCGGCTCGCGGCCGAGGCCTCCCCCCAGGCCCTGTCGGCGCGGGCGATCGCCCTGGGCATGGTCCCCAGCACGAACCCGGCCTTCATCCGCCTCGCGGACGGGGCGATCCTCGGCGTGCCGCAGCCTGCCGAGGCCCCGCCCACGCCTATCGTGACGACACCATTGGCACCAACAGCACCACCAGTCACAACAGTCACGGACTGAACGACCAGGCGAGGGCGAGGGGAGGAGGCGCGTGACACCGCGACGCACCGGCACCGCCCCCTCGCGCCGTGATCATGGCCGAAAGCACCACGGGAACCGCGCGGGTGGTTCATCGGGCCATGATCACGGGGGAAGCGGGCAGGCGCCGGCGGGACGATCGGCGCCACGGCCGGCACCTCCGCGGGCTCGCCGCGTGACTCCCGAGCCGCCCGGTCCCCGGAGTCTGTCGCGCACCGCCAGCCCGAACCGGAGGCTGCGCGCGGCCCTGGTGGTGGTGCTGTTCGTGATGAGCCTGTTCGTCGGCCGGCTCGTGCAGCTGCAGGGGCTCGACGCCTCCGCCCTGGCCGAGGACGCGCTGGGCAACCGCCTGGTCAAGACCCGGCTGCCCGCCCTGCGGGGCGACATCGTCGACGCCGACGGCGTCGTGCTGGCGCACACCGTCGAGCGCCGGGACATCACCGTCGACCAGCGACTGGTCCCGGACTACGCGGTCGAGTCCGACGGCGAGGTGCGGACGGTCGGCGTCGCCGGTGCCGCCAAGGACCTGGCCCCGCTGCTGGGTATGAGCGAGGCCGACCTCACCGAGGCCCTGCGCGGGCGGGAGAAGTTCGCCTACGTCGCCAAGAACGTGACCCCCGAGGTCTGGCGGCAGGTCGCCGAGCTCGACATCCCCGGAGTCCTGTCCGAGCACACCAGCGAGCGGATCTACCCGGCCGGACCGGTGGCCGGCAACCTCCTCGGTTTCATCAGCGCCGACGGCAGGCCGCTGGCCGGCCTCGAGATGACCCGGGACGGCGTCCTCGCCGGTACCGACGGGACGCGACGCTACGAGCGCGGTGGCGACGGGCAGATGATCCCGACCGGGGACCGGGCCGACGTGGCACCGATCCCCGGCGGAGACGTCCGGCTGACCCTGGACCGGGACCTGCAGTGGTACGCGCAGCAGGCGATCGCGGCCCAGGTGGCGAAGTCGAAGGCCGAGTGGGGCCAGGCCCTCGTGATCGAGGTGGAGACCGGTCGCATCCTCGCCCTGGCGGAGTCGCCGACGGTCGACCCCAACGACCCGGGCGCAGCCGACGCCGCCGACCGCGGTTCGCGCGCGCTCTCGGAGGTGATCGAGCCGGGATCGACGGCGAAGGTCGTCACGGCCGCGGCTGCCCTGGAGGAGGGGCTGGTCACGCCGCTGGACCGGTTCGAGGTGCCCGACCGTTACACGACGGACAACGGGCAGGCGTTCAAGGACTCCCACTCGCACCCCGACGAACAGCTCACCTTCGCCGGCATCCTCGGTAAGTCCTCGAACACCGGCACCGTGATGGTCGGGTCCCAGATGTCGCCCGAGACCCGCCACGACTACCTGTCGCGTTTCGGCTTCGGTCAGCCGACCGGGCTCGGGTTCCCCGGCGAGACCAACGGGATCCTCGCCGCTGCGGAGGACTGGGACGGCCGGCAGCAGTTCACGGTGCTGTTCGGCCAGGGTGTCGCGGTCAACGCGCTGCAGAGCGCCCAGGTGTTCGCGACCATCGCCAACGACGGGGTCCGGATGACCCCGCGACTGGTCGAGGGGACGACGACGCCCGACGGCGCCTGGGTCGCCGAGCCGACGGGGGAGCAGGCGCGGGTCGTCAGCACCGAGACCGCCCAACAGGTCCGGACGATGCTCGAAGGGGCGGTCAGCGAGCAGGGCACCGGGGAGAACGCGCAGATCCCGGGCTACCGCGTCGCAGGCAAGACCGGCACCGCCGAGGCGCCGAGCCCTCGGGGCGGCTACAGCGGATACACGGGCTCGTTCATCGGGATGGCACCTGCCGAGGACCCCAAGCTGGTCGTCGCGGTGATCGTCCAGCGCCCGACGAACGGCTACTACGGCGGCACGGTCGCGGCCCCGGTGTTCCAGGACGTCATGTCCTACGCCCTGCAGGCGCGCAAGATCCCGCCGTCCGGCGAGCCCGCGGACCTCTACCCGCTCGAGTACTAGCGCCGTGACAGGGAACCGTTGCCTCGCCGGCGAGATCGCCTGCCGCACCGGCGGTCCCCGCAGTACTCAGTGGCACGTTGCGCACGGTCGGCCGCGTTCAGTGGCACGTTCGAGCACGAAATCGACCGAAATCTGGGCCGGAACGTGCCACTGAACGTCCGGGTGTGTCGGAACGTGCCACTGAACCGCCATGGCGTCACCGGATCGCCGAGCGGGCACGGCTTGCCGGTCACCGCACCAGCCACCGTGGCCGCAGCCAGCGCCGACACGGTGCCGGGTAGCCTCGCTGCCGTGCCGACCCCTGCCGGCCGGAGCGGGGCTCCGGCGTCGCTGCGCCCGCAGCCTGGCCGAGGTGTCGGCGTGTCCGAGCTCGCCGACGTGCTCGGTCTGGCGGCGCCCGAGGGATCTGCCGGCGACGTGCGGGTGACCGGTGTGACGCTGGACTCCCGCCAGGTCCGTGACGGTGACCTCTATGCCGCGCTGCCCGGGGCCAACACGCACGGTGCCGACTTCGCCGTCGATGCCGCCGAGGCCGGGGCACGCGCGGTGCTGACGGACGGCGCGGGCGCCGCGCGGGCGCAGGCGACCCGCCTGCCGGTGCTGGTGGCGCCCGACCCCCGGGCCGTGCTCGGACGGGCCGCCGCGTGCATCTACGGCGACCCGGGTGAGGCGTTGCTCCTGCTGGGGCTCACCGGCACCAACGGCAAGACCACGACGACCTACCTGCTCGACGCGGCCCTGGCCGCGATGGGCCGCCGCACCGGCCTGGTGGGGACGATCGAGACGCGCGTGGACGGCGAGGCGGTGCCCAGCGTCCGGACCACCCCCGAGTCGCCGGACGTGCACGCCCTGCTCGCGGTGATGACGGAGCGGGGCGTGCAGGCCTGCTCGATGGAGGTATCCAGCCACGCCCTGGCGCTGCACCGGGTCGACGGCCTGGTCTTCGACGTCGCGGCGTTCACCAACCTGTCGTCGGAGCACCTGGACTTCCACGGCGACCTGGAGAGCTACTTCGCCACGAAGGCGTCCTTGTTCACGCCGCTGCGATCGGAGCGCGGGGTGGTCTGCGTGGACGACGACTGGGGACGGCGACTTGCCCGTGAGGCGACCGTGCCGGTCACCACCGTGACGACGGCCGGCGACGTCGACGCCGACTGGCGGGCCACCGCGGTGGAGGTCGACGCGGACGGCCTGACCCGGTTCGTGCTCTCCGGACCGGATGGTCGCACGGTGGCCGCCACGTCCCCGCTCCCCGGCGACTTCAACGTCGCCAACACGGCCCTCGCGCTCGTCGTCCTCGCCGTGGCGGGGCTCGACCCCGACCGTGCCGCGGAGGGGCTCGTCGACCGGCCCGTCGTCCCCGGCCGGATGGAGCAGGTCCACACGCCCGGGGACGAGGGGCCGCTCGCGGTCGTGGACTACGCGCACACTCCGGACGCCGTCACCGCCGCGCTCGCCGCGCTGCGCCCGGCCACACCCGGCCGCCTCGTGGTCGTCCTCGGCGCCGGCGGCGACCGGGACCCGAGCAAGCGCGAGGCGATGGGCGTGGCGGCGGCCAGCGTCGCCGACCTGGTGATCGTCACCGACGACAACCCGCGCAGCGAGTCGCCGGAGGTGATCCGCGCCGCGCTGCTCACGGGCGCGCGCTCGGCCCTCGCGGCGGGCGGGGCGGTCGAGATCGTCGAGGTGGCCGGACGTCGCGACGCCGTGCTGTCCGCCGTCCGCGCCGCACCGGCGCGCGGTGACACGGTCCTCGTGGCAGGCAAGGGCCACGAACAGGGCCAGGAGCTCGACGACCGGGTCCTGCCGTTCGACGACCGAGAGGTGCTGCGCGAGGCGCTCGCCACGGTGGCCGCCGAGCGCGACGAGGTCGGCCTGTGATCCCCGTGCCGCTGACCGAGGTGGCCGAGGCCGTCGGAGGCCGCCTGGTGCCGCCGTCGACCGCCGCCTTCGCACCCACCGTGGTCGGCCCGGTGGTGACCGACTCGCGCGAGGCGACGATGGGGTCGCTCTACGTGGCACGGGTGGGCGAGACCGCGGACGGCCACGACTTCGTCCCGGGGGCCGTCGCTGCCGGGGCCGTGGCCTCGATCACGTCGCGCGAGCTCGACCGCTCGGCGGCGGCGGGCTCGTGGCAGGTTGTCGTCGGCGACACCGATGCTGCCCTCGGCGACCTCGCCCGCCACGTCCTGACGCGGCAGCGCGACCACGTGACCGTCGTGGCCGTCACCGGGTCCAGCGGCAAGACGGGCACCAAGGACCTGCTGGCGACGGTGCTGGGCGAGCTCGGTCCGACGGTCGCCGCACGGGAGTCCTACAACGGCGAGGTCGGGGTGCCGTTGACCGTGCTGCGGCTGGAGCCGACGTCCCGCTACCTCGTGCTGGAGATGGGTGCCCGTGGCATCGGTCACCTCAGCTACCTGACCCGGATCGCGCCACCCGACGTGGCGGTCGTCCTCAACGTCGGTCACGCGCACGTGGGCGAGTTCGGGAGTCAGGACGCGGTTGAGCAGGCCAAGGGTGAGCTCGTCGAGGCCTTGGGAGACAACGGGACCGCTGTCCTCAACGCCGACGACGAGAGGGTCCGGCGGATGGCGTCCCGCACCCGTGCGGCCGTGGTGCTGGTGGGCACGGCGGCCGATGCCGACGTGCGCGCCGAGCGGATCTCGGTGGACGACGAGGGGCGGCCGTCGTTCGTGCTGCATGCGCCGCAGGGGTCTGCCGACGTGTCGCTCGCCCTGCACGGCGAGCACCACGTGGGCAACGCGTTGGCGGTGGCTGCGGTGGCGCTGCGGCTCGGGATGCCGTGCGACGCCGTCGCGTCGTCGCTGTCGCGCGCCGTGCCCGCGAGCCGCTGGCGGATGGAGGTCGTCGAGCGGGGCGACGGCGTCCGTGTCGTCAACGACGCGTACAACGCCAATCCCGACTCGGTGCGGGCCGCGCTGAAGGCCCTGGCGTCGATGGGACGCCGGCGACGGACATGGGCGGTGCTGGGGGAGATGCTCGAGCTGGGCGAGGAGTCGGTGGCCGAGCACGCAGCGATCGGCACGCTCGCGACCGAGCTCGGCATCTCGCGACTGGTCGCGGTCGGCCCGGGGGCCAGGCCGGTGCACACCGGCGCCACCCGCGGCGAGGGACGTGGCCCCGCCCACGTGTACGTGCCGGACGTCGACTCCGCGCACGCACTGCTCGCCGCCGAGCTGCGCCCCGGCGACGTCGTGCTCTTCAAGTCGTCCCGCGACTCCGGCCTCCGGTGGCTCGGCGAGCGCGTCGCGGCGGAGGGTGGCCCCTCGTGAGGGCGGTCCTCGCGGCCGCGGCCCTGTCGCTGCTGCTCTCGCTGTTCGGCACGCCCCTGTACATCCGGTTCCTCGTCAAGCGGGGGTACGGCCAGTTCATCCGCGACGACGGGCCGACGTCGCACCACACCAAGCGCGGCACCCCGACGATGGGCGGAGCCATCATCATCGGGGCGACGGTGACCGCCTACGTCGCGGCGCACGTCCTGACGCTGACCCCGCCGACCATGTCGGCCGTGCTGGTGCTGTTCCTGATGGGCGGCCTCGGGCTCGTCGGCTTCCTCGACGACTTCATCAAGATCACCAAGCAGCGCAGCCTCGGCCTGCGCACCGTCCCCAAGCTCGTCGGCCAGTGCGGTGTCGCGGTCGTGTTCGCCGTCCTGGCGCTGCAGTTCCCCAACGAGAACTACCGGACGCCGGCCTCGACGCAGGTCTCCTTCATCCGCGACACGCACCTCGACCTCGCGTTCGCGGGCGCCGCGATCGGGTTGATCCTCTTCGTCGCGTGGGCACAGCTGATGATCGCCGCCGCCAGCAACGGCGTGAACCTGACCGACGGGCTGGACGGCCTGGCCACCGGCGTCAGCACCATGGTGGCCGCGGCGTACGTGCTGATCGGGATCTGGCAGTCGAACCAGAGCTGCCAGTTCGTCGACCAGGCGGGGCCGCGCTGCTACGAGGTCCGAGACCCCCGCGACCTGGCGGTGGTGGCGGCCGCCGTGATGGGAGCGTGCTTCGGGTTCCTCTGGTGGAACGCGTCGCCGGCGAAGATCTTCATGGGTGACACCGGTTCGTTGGCCCTCGGCGGCGCCTTCGCTGGTCTGGCGATCACGAGCCGCACCGAGCTGCTGCTGCTGTTCCTCGCGGGGCTCTTCGTCCTCATCACCCTCTCGGTGATCATCCAGGTCGGTTCGTTCCGCCTGTTCCGAAGACGCGTGTTCAGGATGGCACCGCTGCAGCACCACTTCGAGCTCGCCGGCTGGGCCGAGGTGACCATCGTGATCCGGTTCTGGATCATCGCCGGCCTGTTCGTGGCCCTGGGCCTCGGCGTGTTCTACGCCGAGTGGGTGGTGAACCTGTGACCGGTGGTGGGACGGCGGCCCGGACCAAGGCACTGACCCACTCCGACGCCGACTGGGAGGGCCTGCGTGTCGTCGTCGCGGGTCTCGGCCTCAGCGGGTTCGCGGCCGCCGACGCGCTGGTGCAGCGCGGCGCAAGGGTGGTCGCCCTCGACGCGCGCGAGGGCGCCGCAGAGCAGGAGAAGGCCGACGTCCTGCGCGTGCTCGACGCCGACGTGCGCCTGGGCGCCGACGCGACGACGTCCCTGCCGGACGTCGAGGGCTCGCCACCCGACGTCGTCGTCACCTCCCCGGGGTGGCGGCCGGACGCCCCGCTCCTGGCGGGTGCGCTGTCGTCGGGCATCGACGTCTGGGGCGAGGTCGAGCTCGCCTGGCGGCTGCGACCGCCCACCGGCGCGACACCGTGGCTGACCCTGACCGGCACCAACGGCAAGACCACCGCGGTGCGGATGCTGGCCGCGATTCTCGCGGCGGCCGGGCTGCGCACCGCCGCCGTCGGCAACGTCGGCACCCCGCTGCTGCACGCGATCGTCGACCCGGTGCCGCACGACGTCCTGGCGGTCGAGCTGTCGAGCTTCCAGCTGCACTGGTCGACCTCGATCGCCCCGCGTGCGAGCGCCTGCCTGAACGTGGCGCCCGACCACGTCGACTGGCACGGGTCCCTCGGGGCCTACGCCGCCGCGAAGGCTCGCGTGTACACCGGCACCGAGGTGGCCTGCGTCTACAACGTCGAGGACCCCGCGACCGAGCAGATGGTGCGCGAGGCCGACGTCGTGGACGGCTGCCGCGCGATCGGCTTCACCCTCGGCGTGCCCGACCTGTCGATGCTCGGCGTGGTGGACGACGTGCTCTGCGACCGCGCGTTCGTCGCCGAGCGGACGACGTCGGCCGCCGAGCTGGCGACCCTCGCCGACCTCGAAGCGGCAGCCGGGGGCACGGTCGCCGCGCACACCGTGGCCAACGCGCTCGCGGCTGCCGCACTCGCCCGCGCCCACGGCGTCCCCCCGGTGGCGGTGCGCGACGGCCTTCGGGGCGTCGTGCCCGAACCGCACCGGATCACGCGCGTGGCCGACCACGGCGGCGTGACGTGGATCGACGACTCGAAGGCGACGAACCCCCACGCTGCCTCGGCGTCGCTGGCCGCGTTCGAGGCCGTGGTGTGGGTCGCGGGCGGGCTGGCGAAGGGCGCGAGGTTCGACGACCTGGTCGCGACGCACGCCGGACGGCTGCGGGCCGTCGTCCTCGTCGGGGTCGACCGGTCGCCGCTGCGCGACGCGCTGGCGCGACACGCGCCGGATGTACCCGTGGTGGAGGTCTCGCCGCCCGACACTGGTGCGGTGATGAGCGCCGCCGTCGGGGCGGCCGCCGAGTTGGCGCGCCCCGGAGACACCGTGTTGCTCGCGCCGGCCTGCGCGTCGATGGACCAGTTCACGTCGTACGCGACGCGCGGCGACGCCTTCGCCGACGCCGTGCGCGCGCACGTGTCGTCCGGGGCGGGCTGAGCCGTGGTCGCCATCGACGCGCCCGCGGGGACGACACGGGCACACCTCGTCGACCGGCTCACCCGCTGGGAGACGCCCGCCACCAGCTACTACCTGCTGCTCGGCGCCACCACCCTGCTGGTGACGATCGGCCTGGTGATGGTGCTGTCGAGCTCGAGCGTGGAGTCGATCGCCCGAGGGCAGTCGGCCTACGCCGTCTTCGGCCGGCAGGCCCTCTTCGCCGTGATCGGCGTGCCCCTGATGTGGGTCGCCTCACGGCTGCCGGTGAAGGCGTGGAAGAACCTGGCGTGGCCGGTGCTGATGTTCGCGGTGATGGGGCAGATGCTCGTGCTCACCCCGCTGGGGGTCGGGGTCGGAGGCAACACGAACTGGATCGAGCTCGCGGGGGTGCGTGCACAGCCGTCCGAGGCGGCAAAGCTCGCGCTCGTCGTCTGGTGCGCCACGGTGCTGGCCCGCAAGCAGCCGCTGCTCGACCGCTGGGCGCACGTGCTGGTGCCGGTCGGACCGTTCGCCGGGCTCGTCATCGGGCTCGTGCTGGTCGGGCACGACCTCGGGACCGCGCTGGTGCTGATGGGCATCGTCGTCGGTGCGCTGTTCGTGGCCGGCGTGCCGCTGCGGATGTTCGCGCTGGCCGGCGCGGCCGCCACCGCCGTCGCGGTGCTGCTCGTGACCAGCAGCGCCAACCGGATGAGCCGGGTGAGCACCTGGCTGGCCGGGGACTGCACCGACTTCCACGGGGCGTGCTGGCAGTCGACCCACGGGGAGTGGGCGCTGGCGTCCGGGGGGTGGT
>DASROP010000067.1:0-17787 GCA_035646835.1 Actinomycetales bacterium
GTACCGCTCCGACCGAGACCGCGAGCGCCTCCTGGTCGACCCAGAAGTTCGACCGCGTCTCGGTGACGTCGGCGGCGAGCACGACCATCGGCGTCCGGCTCTTGGCGGCCTCGGCGATCCCGGTCATCGCGTTCGTCAGCCCGCAGCCCTGGTGCACGCTCACCGCCGAGACGGTGCCGCTCATTCGTGCGTACGCGTCCGCCATCGTCGCCGCACCGTTCTCGTGCCGGGCCGCCACGAACCGGGCTCCGGACTCGACCAGGGCGTTGGTGACGTGAAAGTTGCCCGAGCCCACCACGCCGAAGACGTGGTCGACGTCGAGCCCGGCCAGTGTCGTACCGACGGCCCGGGCGACGTTCACGTCGACGGTCAGCGCTCGACCAGTGCGAGCACCCGCACCGGGCTGCCCGACCCGCCGACGATCTTCAGCGGGCTGGCGACCACGACGGCTCCGGTCGGTGGTAGCTGCGCGAGGTGCTGCAGCTGGGTCAGGCCGTACTTGCCGGCGCCGTGCATCAGGGCGTGGCACGGGAACATCGGGTCGAACCCGGCGGCCGCGCCGGCGTCCGTGCCGACGGTCTCCACCCCGAGACCGATCACCGGGGACTCCTCGGCGACCCAGCGGGCGCACTCCACCGACATGCCCGGGGTGTGGGGGCCCGTAGCGTCGGCGTTGACGAACTCCTCCTGGGAGTGGGACCGGGCGTCCCAGCCGGTCCGGAACAGCAGCCAGCCGCCGTCCGGCAGCGGCCCGTGCTCGCTCTCCCACGACCGGATGTGGTCGACCTCGAGCAGGAAGTCAGGGTTCTCGAGCGCCTGCGCGGAGAAGTTCAGGACTGCGGCGGGGCCGACCAGGCGTCGCGGCGGCACCGAGGCGACGTCCTCGCCGTCGGCGCCGGTGACCCAGTGGCAGGGCGCGTCGAAGTGCGTGCCGGTGTGCTCGCCGGTGCGGAAGTTGTTCCAGTACCAGGCCGGCCCGCGCTCGTCGTAGCGGCTGATCTCCTCCAGCTCGAACGTCGCGGTCTGCCCGAACTCCGGTGGCAGCGCGAGCTTCGGCGTGTCGCTCGACAGCGGTGCGGTGAGGTCGATGACCTCGACGGTGCCGTCGGCGAGGGCGCCGACCAGGTCGGACAGGGTGGACATCTGGGCCTCCTGGGTGGCGACGAGGTGACGCGCGCGACCCTACGCTGGACGTCCGATGCCGTCGCCGTCCCTGCCGTGCTGATCCGTCCTGAGCGCCCCGGCGACGTGACGGCGATCGTCGCCGTCCACGATGCCGCCTTCGCCGACCAGCCGGGCGAGGTGGTCGAGCTGGTCCGCCGGATCCGTGCCTCCGCCTGGTACGAGCCCGCACTCTCGCTCGTGGCGCTGCTCGATGATCACGTCGTCGGGCACGTGATGCTTGCGACCGTCGGTCTGCTGGGTCCGGACGGCGTCACCCGTCGGGTGCTGAACCTGACGCCGCTGGGCGTCGTCCCCGACCGCCAGCGGCAGGGCATCGGCACCGCGCTCGTCGAGGCTGCGCTCGTCGTGGCCCGCGCACGACGCGAGCCCCTCGTCATGGTCGAGGGACAGCCGACCTACTACCCGCGGCTGGGTTTCGCGCCCTCGCGGCCGGTCGGGATCTGGTTCCCCGGTTACGTGCCGGTGGCCGCGGGGATGGTGGCCCTGCTCCCGGACGACGACCCCTCGGTGCGCGGCTCTGTTGTCTACCCGGAGGCCTTCGGCCACCTGGCGGAGCATTGAGGAGTGCGCGAAGGGGCGGGGAGCCGTGCGGGCCGGGATGTCGCAACACCTCGCTAGGTTCGGCGGCATGGAGTACCGGCGGTCACAGGCCCCTCAGGCGGTGGCTTGGGCGGCGAACTGGCGTGATCGGCGTGCTCGACCAGGCACACGCCAGCAGCGGCAAGGTCAGCGGCCCAGGCAGACCACTCGATGTCAGCAAGCCACTCGCGCACGCCTACGTGATTGTCGGAGTTCCAGGGTTTCGTCCGAGACCTTCACGACCTGACGGTTGAACGCCTGGTCACTGGCTCTGACGCAGCAACTCCGTTCGCTGCACTACTGACCGAGGCGATGACGAGTGGCCGCGGCGTAGATCGAGGCAACGCGACCCTGACGGCGATCAAAGCCGACTTTCGGCGGCTCGGGCTCACCCCCTTCGACGTCGGGAGCTACGACAGCAGATGGAACGCCGGGGACTCGGCGGCATTCGAGGGCCTGGTGCGGCTCCGAAACGTGTTGGCGCACGGCAACGACAACGAGCTCCAGCGGCTCAGGGTTGATGGCGTCATGGACACAGTGACGTGGGCGCGTCGACGCCTGCCGGCCTTGAACCGCTTGACGCGGGCCATGGACAGGCTCGTGTGGGACCATGTGAAGCACGTGACCGGTGAGGATCCCTGGAGGTGAGCACCGTGCGTCAATTGAGGGTCGGAGACCGTGTCAGCGTGCCCTGGGGACTTGAAGGGGATCAGCATGGGCGGATCACGGAGATCTGGGGAGACCCATCGCATCCGACCCAGCTTCGTGTGGAGATGGATCCCGCGGACGAAGAGGACGAGCCTGTGAGGCTGCTGTTGGCGCCATCAGTGGTGAAGGCGCTGGTGGCCTGATAGTGCGAGTCTGGCTGTCGAACTTCCACGCGAGCCGTCTTCGAGATCGTGAGCGCATTGCGATCTCCCGGCTCAAACCGTTGCTTTCTCCCGTCTGAGCAGCATCCCGGCCGGGTCATTGCGTCCTCGACGCCGTACTGACGACTCTGGGCGCGCGCCCGGACCGTCAAGGCGCTAGACACGAGACGTGACCGTCGTCGGCTTCCACAGCTCCCACGAGCAGGTCCACCCCACCGCGCTGCTGCGTGCCGTCGGGCTGGCGCAGGATGCGGGTTTCACCGCGGCGATGTGCAGCGACCACTTCTCCCCGTGGAGCGAGCGGCAGGGTCAGTCGGGCTTCGCGTGGTCGTGGCTGGGCGCCGCCCTGGCGACCACCGACCTGCCGTTCGGCGCCGTCAACGCACCGGGGCAGCGCTACCACCCGGCGATCATCGCCCAGGCCAGCGCCACGCTGGCGGCGATGTTCCCCGGCCGGTTCTGGGTCGCCCTCGGCACCGGGGAGGCCTCCAACGAGCACATCACCGGCGCCGGCTGGCCCCGCAAGGACCTGCGCACCCGGCGGCTGCGCGAGTGCGTCGACATCATCCGCGCCCTGCACGCCGGCGAGGAGGTCAGCCACGAGGGCCTGGTCACCGTCGACCGTGCGCGGCTGTGGACACTTCCCGAGACACCCCCAGCGCTGATCGGGCCGGCGGTGAGCGTGCAGACGGCCTCCGACGTCGCTGACTGGGCGGACGGCCTGATCACCGTCAACCAGCCCCACGACCACCTGCGCGCGATGGTGGACGCCTACCGAGGCGCCGGGGGTCGCGGCAGGCTGCACCTGCAGGTCCACGTCTCGTGGGCGCCGGACGACGAGGAGGCGCTGGCCATCGCTCACGACCAGTGGCGCACCAACGTCTTCCCCCCACCGATCTGCTGGGACCTCGACTCCGCCGAGGCGTTCGACGCCGCCAGCACCGACGTCACGCCGGACGCCGTCCGCAAGACCGTGCTGGTGTCGTCCGACCTGGCCCGGCACGCGGCGTGGATCGCGGAGCTGGTCGACATCGGCTTCGACGAGGTCTACCTGCATCACGTCGGCCAGGAGCAGGAGGCGTTCATCGACGCCTTCGGCTCGCACGTGCTGCCCCAGCTCGACGTCCGGGCGCCGGCGTGAGGATCTCCGACACCGGCGACCTGTGGTGGAAGAACGCCGTCGTCTACTGCCTCGACGTCGAGACCTACCTCGACTGGAACGGCGACGGGGTCGGCGACTTCGCGGGCCTGGTGCAACGCGTCGACTACCTCGCCGAGCTCGGCGTCACCTGCCTGTGGCTGATGCCGTTCTACCCGACCGCCGATCGCGACGACGGCTACGACATCACCGACTTCTACGGCGTCGACAAGCGGCTGGGGACGCACGGCGACGTCGTCGAGCTGATCCGGACCTGCCGCGACCGCGGCATCAGGGTGATCGCCGACCTCGTCGTCAACCACACCTCCGATGCCCATCCGTGGTTCAGGGCGGCGCGGTCGAGCAAGAACTCGCCGTACCGCGACTACTACGTGTGGCGCTCCGACAAGCCGCCGAGCACCAAGAAGCAGGTCGTGTTCCCCGACCAGGAGTCGAGCATCTGGGAGCTCGACGAGAAGACCGGCGAGTACTACCTGCACCGGTTCTACAAGCACCAGCCCGACCTCAACGTGGCAAACCCATTGGTGCGCAACGAGATCGCCAAGGTGATGGGGTTCTGGCTCGAGCTCGGCCTGTCAGGTTTCCGGGTCGACGCCGTCCCGTTCCTGCTCGAGACCACCGGCATGGCGGCGTCGGAGACGGAGCGGTTCGCCGACCCTCACGAGTACCTGCGGGACCTCCGGGCGTTCCTGGGCCGCCGGGCCGGCGACGCGGTGCTGCTCGGCGAGGTGAACTTGCCGCACCCGCAGCAGGCGACGTTCTTCGGCGGCGAGGACGGTGACGAGCTGACCATGCAGTTCGACTTCATCGGCATGCAGCAGATGTACCTCTCCCTGGCCAGGAACGACGCGGGCCCGCTCGTCACAGCGTTGGAGGCCAGGCCGGAGGTGTCGCCGGACTGCCAGTGGGGCACCTTCGTCCGCAACCACGACGAGTTGACCCTCGACAAGCTGACCGACGACGAGCGGCAGGAGGTCTTCGCCGCGTTCGGCCCCGAGAAGCGGATGCAGGTCTACGACCGCGGCCTGACCCGTCGCCTGCCGCCGATGTTCGAGGGGGACCCCCGCCGCACCCGGATGGTGTACAGCCTCCTGTTCTCACTGCCTGGCACGCCCGTCCTCTTCTACGGGGAGGAGATCGGGATGGGCGAGAACCTCGACGCCGAAGGCCGTCTCGCCGTCCGCACGCCGATGCAGTGGACGTCGGGCAAGAACGGTGGGTTCTCCACCGCGGCACCCTCGCGACTGGCTGCCCCGGTGGTCGAGGGCGGGTTCGCGCCCGAGTTCGTCAACGTCAGCGACCAGCGCACCGACCCCGACTCCCTGCTGGAGTTCGTCTCGCTCCTCGCCCGTCGATACCGGGAGTGTCCCGAGCTCGGCTGGGGCACCTTCGACGCGCTCTCCCAGCCGCACCGTGAGGTACTGGCGCACCGGTGCTCGTGGGACGACGGCACCCTCGTCGCGCTGCACAACCTCGGGCCTGAGCCCCGCTCGGTGCCGCTGACCCTCGACGGCTGCGGCGCGTCACACCGGCTGGTCGATCTCCTGGCGAGCGGCGTGACACCTCTCGACGAGTCGGGTGCGGCGGAGATCGCCCTCGACGGCTACGGCTACCGCTGGCTGCGCGTCGTGGCGCCGGACTCCCGTCGGATGGTCTGAGTTTCAGCTGCGCGCGTCCGGCAGGGCGTCGGGGTACGTGACGTCGACCTCGGTGATGGACGTCGAGAAATCCTTGCGGTTGTTCGTGATGAAGCGGTCCGCGCCCATCTCCACGGCCGTGGCGAGGTGGACGGCGTCGGCGGCGCGCATGCCGTACGAGCGGGAGAGTGCGGTCGCGAGGGTGGCGGTGGCCAGGTCCACGGGGCGGAGTTCCAGACGGGCCAGCAGTGCTGCCAGGACCGCTGCCTCGTCGTCGAGGCCGTCACGCAGCGGCTTCGAGAGGAGCTCCGGCACGAGGAGGACGGAGCCCACCCCGGCCGGCCGATCAGGCTCGCTCGCCAGCAGGGCTGCGACATTTCCGCCGAGCGGATGCCCGGGGACGGCCGCGTAGATGAGCACGTCGGCGTCGAAGGCGTCCACTTACCGCCGCCGTCGTCCCCCGCGGACCCCGCGGACTAGCTCGTCCGCCCGGGCAGCCGTCAGCCGCCCGGCCGGTCGTGGCGCGGACCGTGCCGTCGCCAGCAGGTCTCGAACCCGGTCGGCGTCGGCGAGCGCGTCGCCGACCCGGCGGGGCCGGAGAGCGCCCGGTCGGACGACGACAGCGACGGGTCGACCGTGCCGTGTGATGGTGACCTCCTCGCCGCCCTCGACACGGTTGAGGACGTCGAGCAGCGAACTGCGAGCCTCGGTGACGCTGACTGTCGTCATGGCGTAACTGTACGCCTGTGTACGTCGACGTACATGGCATCGGCCAGGACGACGACCGGGCCCTCCGGGCTGTCCACCACCCGCCACCTGAACCCGGCGGCCGACGCCACCCGCCCCGCCTCGGGCACCTGCCGACGGGTCACCTGGGTGATGAGCATGCCGCCAGGCGCCAGCCAGGATGGTAGCTGGGCGGCCACCTGGCGCAGGGGGTCGAGACCGTCGACCCCGCCGTCGACCGCCGATGTCGGCTCGGCGTCGCGGTAGTCGCGGGGGAGCAGGCCGAGGTCGGACGTCGGCACGTACGGCAGGTGCGCGACGGCCACGTCGACCCCGTGGCGCAGCGCTCCCGGGAGCGCGTCGAGCCAGTGACCGGTGTGCACCGTGAAGCCGAAGCCGGTTCCGTTGGCGGCCGCGCACGCGACCGCGTCGTGGTCGGTGTCGACCGCGTGGCAGCGGATGCCCGGTGCGCGGGTGGTCAGCGCCGCAGCGATCGCCCCGCTGCCGCACCCGACATCGACGACCACCGCGTCGGGTGCCTTGTCGCGCAACGCCTCCCGGGCGGCGTCGACGAGCACCTCGGCGCGGCGACGCGGCACGAACACCGGCGGCCGGACGGCGACCCGCACGCCCGAGAAGTCGGCCCAGCCGAGGACGTGCTCGAGCGGCTCGCCGTTGACTCGACGGGCGACGGCGTCCTCCAGCACCGGACCGTCGAACGTCGCGGTCAGCGCCGCGGCCTCCTCCTCCGCGAAGACCGACCCGGCGGCGCGCAGCCGAGCCACCGCGTCGTCGTCCGGGCTCACGCGGGCACGTCGCGCAGGTGCTGGTGCGCGAACGACACCGAGACCGCCGCGCCCGGTTCCTCGGCGCGCAACGGCGCCGGCACCTCGCCGGCCACGAGGCCGGACAGGGCCACGTCCCCATCGCGACCGGCCGTCACGTCGACGCGGGTGATGCCGCCCAGAGGCACGATCCGCACCAGCCGCCCGGCGACCACGAGGGCGCCCTTCCGGGTCGGGGCAGCGGCCGAGACGACGGCGTGCTCGGGGCGGCACACGACCGTCCGGCGGAGCCCGGTGAGCTCTGGGGAGAGCACGTTCGCGAACCCGACGAGCCGCGCGCAGTCGGCGTCCGCGGGGTGGTCCAGCACGGACGACGTGGGCCCCACCTGCCGGAGCCTGCCGTCGACGAGCAGCGCGGTGCACCCCGCGAGGGCGGCTGCCTCGTCGCGGTCGTGGGTGACCAGCACGGTCGCCAGGCCGGGGTCGTCGAGCACAGCCCGCAGGTCGGCAACGAAGTCCGTGCGCGTCGTGGCGTCGAGGCCGGCGAACGGCTCGTCCAGCAGCAGCACCCGGGGACGGACCGCCAGCGCGCGCGCCAGCGCGACCCGCTGCCGCTCACCGCCGGAGAGGCTGCGCGCCTGCTGCTCCGCGAGGTGAGCGATCCCGAGCCGATCCATCCAGGCGGCGGCCGCCGCATGGGCCTTCGCGCGGCCGTGACCCCTGAGCAGGAGCCCGCTGGCCACGTTGTGCCGGACGCTGCCGCGCCGGACCACGGGTCGCTGCAGCACCGCAGCCACCGCCGTCCTGACCCGCTGGCGTGTCGCGGGCGTGCCGTCCAGCAGGACCGTGCCCTCTCGCTCGGCCGCCAACAGCGCCAGGGCCCGCAACAGGGTCGACTTGCCTGCGCCGTTGCGGCCGAGCACGGCCAGGGTCGTCCCTGCCACGACCTCGAGCGACGGGACGTCGAGCACCGTCCGGCCGCCGGCCCGGACGACGAGGTCGCGACAGCCGATCCCCGACGTCATCTCAGGGACTCCCGCTGCTGGACGAACGTCAGCACCAGGTTGACACCGAAGGCGAGCAGCAGCAGCACCAGGCCCAGGGCGATGGCCAGCGCGAACTGCCCCCGGTTGGTGGCCAGTACCGCCGCGGTCGTCAGGACCCGTGTCTCGCCCTCGATGTTGCCGCCGACCATGATCGCCGCGCCGACCTCGCTGACGACGGCGCCGAAGCCGGCCATCGACGCGGCCAGCAGCGGCAGCCGGGCCTCACCCAGCAGGGCGGCGAACGAGCGGGCGCGCGTAGCCCCCAGGGCCTCCATCTGCGGGCGGAAGTCCGGGTCCACCTGCTGCAGCGCGGTCGCGGCCAGGGCGACGACCACGGGGGTGGCGATCACCGCCTGCGCCACCACCATCGCCAGCGGTGTGTAGAGCAGGCCCAGGAAACCGAGGGGCCCGCTGCGCCAGAGCAGCACGGTGACGAACAGCCCCACCACGACCGGTGGCAGTCCGAAACCGGTGTTGGCCGCCGCCAGCACGAGGCGCCGCCCCCAGAACCGGTGCAGCGCGACGGCCGCGCCGAGCGGGACACCGAGCAGCACGGCGAGGGCCGCCGCCGCGAGGGAGATCTGCAGCGTGAGGGCGGTGACCGCCCAGATCCCCTCGTCACCGCTGACAAGGAGCCGCCACGCCTCGACAAAGCCCTCGACCAGCACGTCCATCGGGCGGTCAGCCTGTCAGGTCCGCCAGGTCCTTGCCCGCGTCGGGGACGAACAGCGGCCGGCCGAACTCCCCGGCCCCGAAGGCGCCGATGGTCTCCTGCGCGGGGTCGGAGACGATCCAGTCGGCGAAGGCGGCGGCGCCGTCGGCCTCCACCCGGTCTCCGGCGGCCGCCGTCATCTCGATCACGTGGTAGACGTTGAGCAGGCCCGGATCCCCCTCGACCACGACCTCGAGGGCGAGCGTGTCGGCCTGGCTGAGGTAGGTCGCCCGGTCCGCCAGGGCGTAGCCGCGGCGCTCGTCGGCCACGCGCAGGGTCGCGGCCATTCCCTGGCCGGTCTCGACGTACCAGTCGCCGGCGGGGTCGGTGCCGGTGACCGACCAGAGGGCCAGCTCCTTGGTGTGCGTGCCCGAGTCGTCACCGCGGGAGACGAACGGCGACCCGGTGGCGGCGATCGTCTCGAGCGCGTCGTCGACGTCCGCGCCGGCCACGCCGGCCGGGTCGTCGTCCGGCCCCACCAGGACGAAGTCGTTGTGCATCACCAGCAGCCGGCGTCCGGTCGCGCCGTCGGCGACCAGCGCCTCCTCGTCGGCAGGGGAGTGCACGAGGACGACGTCGGCCTCGCCGCGGCGCGCGAGCTCGATCGCCTGCCCGCTGCCGACGGCGATCGTCTTCACGGCGATGCCCGTCGCGTCGGTGAACCGCGGTACCAGCTCGTCGAGCAGCCCCGAGTCCTGCGTGCTGGTGGTCGTCGCGAGCACGATGCTCGTCGGCTGCCCCGAGCAGCCCGCCAGGAGCGCCAGGGCCACCACGGCGGTCATCGGTCGGGGGGCCCTCACGGTGCGCGAGGCTAACCGGCGGGCATGGGGTCCTTGATCAACGCCAGGAGACCGTGTTGATCAAGGACCCCGTGTACGGCCCTCGGGGGGGACGTAGGGTCGTGGGATGACGGCAGGAGGCGTGGTCCTGGCCGGCGGCCGGTCCTCGCGGATGGGCAGCCCGAAGGCGTGGCTCGAGTGGCACGGCTCGACCCTGCTGCGGCGGACGACGGCCGTCGTGGCCCGCGCGGTCGACGGGCCGGTGGTGGTCGTCCGGGCGGCGGGCCAGTCGCTGCCCGACCTGCCCGGCGACGTGATCGTCGTCGACGACCCGATCGCCGGCCGCGGACCGCTGCAGGGGCTCGCCGTCGGGCTCGACACCCTGGCGGAGAAGGTCGACGCGGCCTTCGTCTGCTCCACCGACATGCCGTTCCTGCACCCGGCCTTCGTCCGGAGCGTCGTGGCGGCGCTCACCGACGACTGGGACGTCGTGCTGCCCAGGACCGGGGGCTTCAACCAGCCGCTCGCCGCCGCCTACCGGACCGCCCTCGTGCCGGCGGTCGAGGAGCTGCTCGCGGCCGACCGGCTGCGTCCGGCGTTCCTCTTCGAGACCTGCCGGACGCTCCGGCTGGACGACGTCGCGCTGCTGTCCGACCCCGCGCTGGCGGCCGCCGACCCCGAGCTGGCGTCCACCGCCAACGTCAACGACCGGCAGGAGTACGCGGCGGCGCGCTCGCAGCCGGCTCCCCTGGTCACGGTCGAACGGTTCGGGACGTTGGCCGATCCCGCCCGCCGCGGGCCGCACCGGGTGCGGGCCGCGACCGTCGACGCGGCGGCCCGGGAGTCGGGGCTGGCGCTCGACCGGCACGTGGTGGCTGCCCTCAACGGCGACCACATCGCCGGCGAACCCGACGTCCCGCTCGCGACCGGCGACACGGTCGCCTTCATCTCGGCGCACGCCGGTGGCTGAGGCGGTAGACGTTCTGGCTCGTCCGCACGCGCCGGGCGGGTACTTCGGCAACGCCCTCGTCGTCGACGTGACCGACGGCTCGTCGTCCACGCTGCCCCTGAGCGACCGCGTCCTGCGAGAGCACCTCGGCGGGGCGGGTCTCGGCACGTGGCTGATGCACGAGCTGGCGCCCGTCGGGGTGGACCCGCTCGCGCCGGAGGCCCCGCTGGCGTTCGTGTTCTCGCCGTTGGTCGGGACGCCGCTGACGACGAGCGCGAAGTTCGCGGTGGTCGCCAAGTCACCGCTGACCCAGATGCTCAACGACGCGCTCGCGTCCAGCCACTTCGCGATCAGCGGCAAGCTGACCGGCCACGACGCGATCGTCGTGCGGGGACGCGCCGAGCGCCCGTCGGTGCTGGTCGTCGACGTCGACGGGGCGCGTCTGCTGGACGCGGCGCCTGAGCGCGGGATGTCCGCGGCGGACGCCGAGGCCTCGCTGATCGGGCGGCTGGGTGCCGGCTGGCGCGTCGCGTCCATCGGCCCGGCCGGCGAGCGAGGCGTGCTCTACGCGACCGTCTCCCACGACGGGCGGCACGCGGGGCGCGGAGGTCTCGGCGCGGTGCTGGGGGCCAAGAACATCAAGGCTGTCGCGGTCCGCGCCGGCACGAAGGTGCCCCCGCACGACCCGGCCGCGGTCCTGGCGGCGGCGAAGGACCTGCGACAGCGCTCGTTCGGCGCGGCCACCGAGAAGTACCGCGAGCTGGGGACGCTGGCCAACTTGCTGGCGTTCAACGCGATCAGCTCGTTGCCGACCCGCAATTTCCAGGCCGCGACGTTCACCGACGCGCCGCGGCTGGCCGCCGAGGAGCTGGCCGAGCTGCGCGGCGTCGCGAAGAACTCGTGCGCCTCGTGCACGATCGGCTGCGAGCACATCTACCGCGGCCGCGGCGACCGCACGATGCGGGTGGAGTACGAGAACGTCTTCGCGCTCGGACCGATGTGCGGCGTCGGCGACCCGGACGACGTGTTCGAGGCGAGCGCGCGGTGCGACGAGCTGGGCATCGACACGATCAGCGCGGGCGGGACGATCGCGTGGGCGATGGAGTGCGCCGAGCGGGGCCTGATCGACGCGCCGTGGCTGCGCTTCGGCGACGGTGCCGCGCTGCTGCGGGCGCTCGACGAGATCGGGTCCGGCACCGGCCTGGGACCGCTGCTCGCCCAGGGGTCGCGCCGGGCCGCGCAGGTCGTCGGCGGCGGGTCGGGGGACTTCGCCCCCCACGTCAAGGGCCTCGAGCTGCCGGGGTACGAGCCCCGCACGATGCAGGCGATGGCTCTCGGGCTCGCCGTCAACGCGCGCGGTGCCGACCACAACCGCAGCGGCGCCTACGAGGCGGACCTGTCGGGACGCTTCGACCGTACGGTCGGGGGTGGCGCGCACGTCGCGGCGGCGATCGAGACCGAGGACCGCGCTGCCGTGATGGACTCGATGATCCTCTGCAAGTTCCTTCGCGGCGTGTTCACGGACCCGTTCACCGAGTGGGCCGCACTGCTGCGCCCGGTGACCGGCTGGGACGTCGACGGCGACGAGCTGCGCGCGACCGCCCACCGGATCGTGATGCTCAAGCGCGCCTTCAACACCCGCGAGGGCTGGACCGCGGCGGACGACACGTTGCCGCGCCGCTTCCTGGACACCCCCCTGGAGCTGGCCTCGGGCCGGACGGCGACCCTGACGGCCGAACGCCTCGCCGCGATGGTGCAGGCCTACTACGCCGCGCGGGGCCTGGACGCGCACGGCCTTCTCCCCGCAGGATCGCGGCCATGACGACCACTCACGCACCGGCCGAGACAGCCGTCGTCACCCTGACGATCGACGGCCGCGAGGTCACCGTGCCGGAGGGGACGACGATCTGGGAGGCGGCCCGGGAGCTCGGGATCGAGATCCCGGTCCTCTGCCACGACACCGAGGGGCGGATGGACCCGGTGGGCGTCTGCCGACTGTGCGTCGTCGACACCGGGGGCCGCGTCTACGCCGCCGCCTGCGTGCGTCCCTGCGAGGCCGGCATGGAGGTCGACACGGTCGGCCCCGACGTCGAGCACAGCCGGGCGGTGCTCACCGAGCTCCTCGCGGCCGACCAGCCGGCCCGCGTGGACGACCCGAAGCAGACGACGACCGCCGACAACGAGCTGATCGCGCTGGCCGAGCGGTACGACGTGGCGGACTCGCCGGACCTGCCGTGCGGGTCGGGCCGGGGCAACGACCTGTCGAACCCCGTGATCGCCGTCGACCACGACGCGTGCATCCTCTGCGACAAGTGCGTCCGGGCGTGCGACGACGTCCAGGGCAACGACGTGATCGGCCGCAGTGGCAAGGGGTACTCGACGCGGATCGCCTTCGACCTCGACGACCCGATGGGTGCCTCGTCGTGCGTCACGTGCGGTGAGTGCGTCGCGGCCTGCCCCACGGGGGCGCTGACGAACAAGCCGATCCGCGAGATCCCGATCCGTCCGCGCGCCGAGCTCGACGCCGTCGACAGCGTCTGCCCGTACTGCGGGGTCGGCTGCGCGCTCACCTACTTCGTCGACCGCGAGCGCGGGGCGATCGCCTACGCCGAGGGGCGCGACCAGCCCGGGTCCCAGGGCCGGCTGTGCGTCAAGGGTCGCTACGGCTGGGACTACGCGGCCTCACCGCAGCGCCTGACGACGCCGCTGATCCGGGTGGACTCGTCCTACCCGAAGGGGCCGCTGTCGGCCGACGTCCGGGGCGACATGGAGGTGGGCCGCGAGCGCACGCCGCGCGGTCGCCGTCCGGGCGGTCTGGTTCCTCAGGAGGAGGTGCTGCCGCACTTCCGCGAGGCCAGCTGGGACGAGGCGCTCGACCTCGTGGCCTCACGGCTCGCGCAGGCGCACGCCGACGGCGGCGGCGCGGCGATCGCCGGCTTCGGGTCGGCCAAGTGCTCGAACGAGGAGGCCTACCTCTTCCAGAAGCTGCTGCGCACCCGGTTCAGGACCAACAACGTCGACCACTGCACGCGGCTGTGCCACGCGTCGAGCGTCGCGGCGATGTTCGAGGGCATCGGGTCGGGAGCGGTGTCGACGACGTACGGCGACATCTCCAACTCCGACGTCGCGATCATCACCGGCAGCAACTCGACGGCGAACCACCCGGTCGCGGCGACGTTCTTCAAGCAGGCCAGGCGCAACGGGACGACGATCATCTACGTGGACCCGCGCGCCGACAAGGTGGCCGACCACGCCGACATCTACTGCCAGATCAAGCCCGGCACCGACGTGGCGTTCTACAACGGGCTGATGCACGAGATCATCCGGCTGGGCCTCGTCGACGACACCTTCGTCGCCGAGCGGACGTCGAACTTCGACGCGCTGCGCGCCACCGTGGCGGACTACCCGCCGGAGCGGGTCGCCCAGATCACCGGGATCGACGCCGACACGATCCGCGAAGTCGCCCGCGTGTGGGGGGAGGCGGACGCCGGGATCATCTTCTGGGGGATGGGGATCTCGCAGCACACCACCGGCACCGACAACGCGCGCTGCCTGATCGCGCTGTGCTCCATCACCGGCAACGTCGGCAAGCCGGGTGCCGGCCTGCACCCGCTGCGCGGTCAGAACAACGTGCAGGGTGCGTCCGACATGGGACTGATCCCGATGTTCTACCCCGACTACCAGCGTGCGGACGACGACGACGTGCGCGTGCGGTTCGAACGGGCCTGGGGCCACGAGCTCGACCCGGTGCCGGGCCTGACCGTCACCGAGATCATCGGCTCGATCCTCGACGGCGGGGTCACCGCGATGTACATGATGGGGGAGAACCCCTTCATGTCCGACCCGAACATGAACAAGGTCCGCAAGGCCCTGTCCGCGCTGGACTTCCTCGTCGTCCAGGACATCTTCCTCACCGAGACCGCGGAGTTCGCCGACGTCGTCCTGCCCGCCACCTCCTACCTGGAGAAGGACGGGACCTACACCAACACCGACCGTCGCGTGCAGCTCGGCCGCACCGCGCTCGACGCGCCGGGGCGGGCCCGGCCGGACTGGCAGATCACCCAGCAGATCGCCGTCCGGCTCGGGCTCGACTGGTCGTACGACTCGCCGCGGGACGTCTTCGACGAGATGACCGCCCTGATGCCGAGCTACGCGAACCTCACCTGGGACAACCTCGAGGGCACCGGCAAGCTCTACCCCAACGCCGACCCCGAGCACAGCGACGGCACCGTGGTGATGTTCGACGAGCGCTTCAACACCGGCGACGGGCTCGCCCACCTGGTGCCCGCGCAGTGGCTCCCAGCGCGGGAGCTGCCGGACGCCGAGTTCCCCTTCGTGCTCAACACCGGCCGTCTGCTCGAGCACTGGCACACCGGCTCGATGACGCGCCGCTCGTTCGCTCTCGACGCCATCGCGCCGCGCGCCGAGGCGTACCTGCACGCGGACGACGCCACCGCGCTGGGGCTCGAAGACGGCCAGATGGCGCGCGTGACCTCCCGGCGCGGTCAGATCGAGCTGGCCGTGAAGGTCAGCCACCGCGAGATGCCGGGCAACGTCTTCATCCCGTTCCACTTCCGGGAAGCGGCGGCGAACCTGCTCACCACCGACGAGATCGACCCGGTCGGCAAGATCCCGGAGTTCAAGTTCTGCGCCGTCCGGATCGAGGCCGCCCCGTGACCCCTCCCCGTGATCATGCACCTCGTTCCCCGGGCGCCGAGGCCCGCGCCGGCCGTTTCCCCGGCCCGAGCCTGGTGCCTGCCCTCAACGCGATCCAGGCGCGGCTCGGATGGCTGCCACGCGCCGAGCTCGAGGCGCTGGCGCGCGAGGTGCGGCGACCCCTCTACGAGATCCAGGGCCTCGTCACGTTCTACCCGCACTACCGCACCGAGCCACCGAAGGACGTGGCGCTGCACCTGTGCCGGGACCTGACGTGCTGGCTGGTCGACCAGGGTGCGTCGCTCACCAGGACGGCCGCCCGCTATGCCGACGCGGACGACGTCGAGGTCGTCGAGGTGTCGTGCCTCGGCCGCTGCGACCTCGCGCCCGCCGTCGTGGTGGACGACGAGCCGGCACGGATCGACGCCACCGACGAGCTGGTGACCGCGGCGCGGGAGGGTTCCCTGCCCGAGGCACCGGTGGCCGTCTACCACCCGGACGGGCCGTGGCCCAACGATCCCTACGCCCCGGGGGAATCGCGGTACCGGGTGCTGCGGGCGCTGCTCGGCGGAGAGACCGACGCGGACGCCGTGGTGGAGTCGTTGAAGGAGTCGGGGCTGCGGGGGATGGGTGGCGCCGGCTTCCCCGACCGGCCAGAAGTGGGACATGGTCGCCGCGCAGCCGGCGACGCCGCGGTACGTGATCTGCAACGCCGACGAGTCCGAGCCCGGCACCTTCAAGGACCGGCAGATCCTCGCGGAGCAGCCGCACCTGGTGCTGGAGGGCCTGCTGCTCGGGATGGTCGTCGTGGGCGCCGAGGAGTGGTGGGTGTTCATCCGCCACGAGTACGGCCCCGAGGAGGCCGTGCTGCGCGCCGAGATCGACCGGCTGCGCGAGCAGGGCCTCGTCGGCGCGGACGTCCTCGGAACCGGACGTCGGCTGCAGGTCGAGATCTTCACCTCGCCCGGCGGATACATCCTCGGCGAGGAGTCGGCGTTGCTGGAGTGCATGGAGGGTCACCGCGGCGAGCCTCGCAACAAGCCGCCGTTCCCGGCCGTGGCCGGGCTCTGGGGCTCACCGACGCTGATGAACTCGGTGGAGACGCTCGCCGACGTCCCGGTGGTCGTCGAGCGCGGCGGGCAGTGGTGGAAGGACCAGGGCACCGGCGACCACGACGGCCTGAAGTTCTTCTCGGTCTCGGGGCACGTCGAGCGGCCGGGTGTCTACTGCGTGCCGATGGGGACGACGGCCCGCGGCCTGCTGGAGGCGGCCGGCGGCGTGGCCGGCGGTGCGGCGCTCGCCGCCGTCCAGCCCGGCGGGGCGTCGTCGAACTTCCTGGGTCCCGACGACCTGGACACCGAGCTCGACTTCGCCTCCCTGGCCGAGGCCGGTTCGATGCTGGGCTCCGGCGCGATGGTGGTGATGGCCGAGGGCACCGACCTCCTGGCGGCCGCCACGAACGTGCTCCGCTTCTTCCGCAACGAGTCGTGTGGCAAGTGCGTGCCGTGCCGGGTCGGCTCGCACAAGGCGCACGAGCTGCTGGCCGACACGCTCGCCGACGGCGGTGTGCTGGACGACGCCGGGCGCGAGCGGCTGCTCGACCTCGAGACCGTGATGCGCAAGACGTCCATCTGCGGTCTGGGACAGGTCGCGCTGGGCCCGGTGGCCAGCGTCCTGGGTCTCGACCGCGGCGGGGCCGCGGCGCGCCCGCAGCCTCGCTGAGCCGGCTCGCGGTGACCGGCAAGGAGTTCTTCACCACCCGGGCGGTGTCCGAGGCGCTGGAGCTGTTCGTCCCCTCGCGCCGGACGCCGGCCGAGCGCGTCGGCCTCGCCGAGGCGCTGCACCGGGTGCCGGTCGCGGACGTGGTCAGCGACGACGACCTGCCCGGGTTCGCGCGGTCGACCGTCGACGGCTACGCGGTGCAGGCGGCCGACACCTACGGGGCGTCGGAGGGCATCCCCTCCTACCTCGACCTGGCCGGCTCGGTGCCGATGGGGGCGGGCTCGTCAGTTCCCGTGCGGTCTGGGCAGGCCGTGGCGGTGCCGACCGGGGGTGCGCTGCCGGAGGGCGCGGACGCGGTCGTGATGGTCGAACACACCGCGGAGTCCGTCGGCGGCACCGTCGAGGTGGTCCGACCGGTCGCGCCGGGTGACGGTCTCGTCGGCGCGGACGAGGACGTCGCGGCCGGGGACGTCCTCGCGCACGCCGGACGTCGGCTCCGCGCGCAGGACCTCGCGCTGCTCGCCGCCGCCGGCACCGTGGACCTCGACGTGCACCGACGGCCCCGTGTCGCGATCGTCTCCACCGGCGACGAGCTGGTCGAGGCAGCGACGCCGCACCTGGCCACCGGCCAGGTGCGCGACGCCACGTCGTGGGCCCTGGCGGCCCTCGTGTCCGAGGCCGGGGGGGTGCCTGACGTCCGGGGGATCGTCGCCGACGACCCGTCGTCCCTGGAGGAGGCGCTGCGAGCCGGCCTGTCGTCGTCCGACCTGGTGGTGGTCTCGGCCGGCTCGTCGGTGGGGGCCCGGGACGAGACCGCCGCCGTGGTGGCCAGGCTCGGGGACCCCGGCATCTGGTGTCACGGCCTCGCCGTGCGACCGGGCAAGCCGACGCTGCTGGCGGAGTGCCAGGGGGTGCCGGTGGTCGGGCTGCCGGGTAATCCGCTCTCGGCCCTGGTCGTGTTCCGCCTGGTCGGAGTGCCGCTC
>DASROP010000068.1:0-4300 GCA_035646835.1 Actinomycetales bacterium
AGCTTGCGCCAGTCGACGTCGTCGAAGTCCGGCCCGAGCTCCTCACGCACCTGCTCGCGGGCCCCGGTGGCCATCTTGCGCGCCTGCTTGACGAGGCGCCCCAGCTGCGCGGCGTACCCGGGGAGCCGCTCCGGACCGATCACGAGGACAGCGATCAGGGCCAGCACCAGGAACTCGCCGCCGTTGATCCCGAACACGTCAGCAGGCTAACCGTCAGTCGCTGTCGGCCGCGTCGAGGACGACAGCGACGTCGCGCTCCTCGTCGTCCCGGCGCACCGTGAGCGTCACGGTGTCCCCCGGACGCTGGGCGCGGATCGCCACGATCAGCTGGTCGGGCTCGGTGACGGGACGCCCCTCGAACCCCACGATCACGTCGCCCGGGCGGATCCCCGCCTTGTCGGCCGGACCACCGGGGGTGACCGGCTCCACGCCGTCCGTCGGCTCGTCGACGACCTTGACGCCCTCCTCGCTGTAGCGCCGATCGAGCAGGAGGCCGACGATCGGGTAGGTGGCGCGCCCCTCGGAGATGAGCTGCTCGGCGGTGCGGGCGGCCTGGTTGCTCGGGATCGCGAAGCCGAGGCCGATGCTGCCGACGGCGCCCGACAGGTTGCCGGGGGCCCGGGCGATGGCGGAGTTGATCCCGATCACGTCGCCGGCGGAGTTCACCAACGGCCCTCCCGAGTTGCCGGGGTTGATGGCCGCGTCGGTCTGGATGGCGTTGATGAAGGCGCTGCCGTCGCCGTCCCCCGCCGACACCGGACGGTTCAGGGCACTGACGATGCCGGTGGTGACGGTGCTCTCGAGGCCGAGCGGCGCTCCCACGGCGATCACCGGGTCTCCGACGACGGCGGCGTCGGAGTCACCGAAGTCGAGCGCGGGCAGATCGGTGCGGTCCACCCGGAGCACCGCGAGGTCGTACGACGTCGTGCGTCCCACGACCTCGGCCGCCTCCTGGGTCCCGTCGGCGAACACGACGCGGATGTCGCCGCCGTCCGCGACGTCCGCGATCACGTGGTTGTTCGTGAGGATGTACCCGTCGGCACGGATCACGAACCCCGAACCCGTCCCCTGCACCTGCGCCGACGCCGTCTCGATCGACACGACCGACGCCAGCACCGACGCGGCGATCCCGGCCACCGAGTCGGGCGGGCGGGACGACACCTCAGACGCCGAGTCGGGAGACCGGACGACGGAGATGGCGCCGGTGTCGCTGCGGTCCTGCAGCCACCCCCCGGCGAACCCGCCCAGCAGGCTGGCGAGCAGGGCTGCCGCCACGACCATCAGCGCGCCGCGGCCCCGGCGTCGCCGGGCCGGGTCGTGCCGTCCCAGCGCGCCGGTGGGTTCGGCGGCGGCGGGGAAGCCGGGCTCGTCGTGGCCGTGCAGGGGTCCGCTCGGCGGCCAGGACGGCACCGGAAGCGTCGGCGGCACGGGCGCCGGAGCCGGCTCCGGCGCCGGCTCCGGCTCCGGCTCCGTCGGCGGCTGCGGGTGCGCCGCCGTCAGCGGCTGCGTCTCGTCGTCCGGTCCGCTGAACGGGTCGCGCCCCCACCAGGTGCGCCCCGGGTCCTCCGGGGGGTGCGTCATGTCGTCCTCCTGGGTGGCCGGCGACCGTCGGCCGGCGTCGCGTTCGAGACCAGTCTGGCGGGCGGGACGTCGGCGCGCCCGCCCGGTGGCCGACTCAAGGGACGCGGACGGTCTCGCCGGTGGCGTCGGGAGGGGCGAGACGGACGGCGGGGGTGACGACGGGCCGGTCACCCACGACACCGCCACGCTCGACGACCAGGGGGGCGAACACGGCCCGGGCGTCCTCGGGCAGGCGGAGGCTGCCACCGGCCAGACCGGCGCCGAGCACACCGACGGAGACCAGTGACACCGTGCCCAGCAGGGCGAGGGTGACGCTGCGCCGACGGAGACGCCGGCGGCGCGGTGGGCGTGCCGAGCCCGCGGCCGTCCAGGTCGACGGGCGGCCGGGCGGGCGGCTCGAGCGTGCCCTGAGGCGGGGCTCGCCGCGGCCCGGCGCGGGCAGCGGCGCCACCCGCGGGGTCCCGGGAAGGTGGCCCTCCCTCGGCGGCAGGGGACCCGACGGACCACCGAGGGCCAGCAACCGCGCGACGAGCTCGGCCGACGGCTCGGCGGACGGCGTCTCGGACGTCACGCGGCGCGTCGCCCGTTCGGCGTCCACGGCGTCGCGGCACGGCTGGCAGCGCTCGAGGTGGGACACCGCGCGACCCCGCGCGCTGGTGGACAGCTCGCCGTCCACCAGCGCCGTGACCCGGTCGTGCAGGTGCGTCACGCCTCCTCCTCCGTCGTCGAGGAGGCCGGGACCCGGCCCGGGTGGGTCGGCGCACGGTGGGCGAGGGCGGTCCGCAGCAGGGCGCGGCCGCGGTGGATCCGGGAGCGGACCGTGCCGAGCTTGATCCCCAGGGTCGCGGCGATCTCCTCGTAGGAGAGGTCCTCGAGGTCGGCCAGGACGACGGCGGCGCGGAAGTCCGGGGGCAGGGAGTCGAGGGCCGTCTGGACGTCGAGGTCGAGGTTCGAGTGCTCGAAGGCGCGCTCCGGCCCGACGTCCCGGCCGGGCAGCCGGTCGTGGGCGTCCTCGGCGAGCGCGTCGAAGCGGATCCGCTGCTTGCGTCGGACCTGGTCGAGGAAGAGGTTGGTGGTGATGCGGTGCAACCATCCCTCGAACGTGCCGGGCGTGTAGGAGGACAGCGACCGGAAGACGCGGACGAAGACCTCCTGGGTCAGGTCCTCGGCGTCGTACTTGTTGCCCGTCAACCGGTACGCGAGTCGGTAGACCCGGCTCGAGTGCTCGGTCACGATCTCTTCCCAGGACGGCGGCGACCACGCCGAGAGATCGACGACGTCGACCTCGTCGGTCACGCTCGCGCTCATCCGCCCGTCCCGTCCCTGATGTGCCACCTGCGTCCTCCGCTGCAACGTCGCTCGTCGCACCAGCGTTCCCCACCGGCCTGAGAGCAACCTGTGAGCGGAGGCGAGTGACTAGGCTCTGGCCCGCTCGTCACGCCACCCAGGGAGGTCGTCATCAGCGCAGCCAAGCCCGCCAGCTGGGCGTACGCGGAGGAGTTCGTCGCCGAGGACCGGATCTTCGCCGACCAGGAGGTCTACGAGCGTGCCCGGGCCCGGGCCGAGGAGCTCGGGTGTACGCCGGTCGGCCGCGGCGTGGGCGCGGCGCTGCGCCTGCTCGCCGCCGCCCTGGGCGCCAAGGCCGTGGTCGAGATCGGCACCGGGGCCGGCGTGTCGGGTCTCTGGCTGCTCTCCGGCATGCCGGACGACGGGGTGCTGACGACCATCGACGTCGAGGCCGAGCACCAGCGCGCGGCCAAGGACGCGTTCACCGAGGCCGGCATCCGGGCCAACCGGGCCCGCGTGATCACCGGTCGGGGGCTGGACGTCCTGCCGCGGCTCACCGACGCCGCCTACGACCTGGTGCTGGTGGACGCCGACAAGCGCGACATCGGCGCGTACGTCGACCAGGCGCTGCGTCTCCTGCGGCCGGGCGGCGTGCTGGCCGTCGACAACGCCCTGTGGCACGACAGGGTCGCCGACCCGGCGCAGCGGGACGAGCAGACGACGGCGATCCGCGAGCTGGGCAAGCGGGTGCGGGACGACGAGCAGCTGATCCCGGCGCTGCTGCCCTGCGGCGACGGCCTGCTCGCCGCCGTCAAGCGCTAGCCGCGAGCACGAGGTCCTTGATCAACTCCAGTTGATCAAGGACCTCGTGCGCACTACCGCAGCGACTCGAGCCAGCGCAGCAGCAGCCGGGCGCCGTAGCCGCTGGCGCCCTTGGTCACCTCGTGCTCGTCCTTCTCCGCACGTCCGGTGCCCGCGATGTCAAGGTGCACCCAGCGCCGCCGTCCGACGAACTCGCGCAGGAACAGGGCCGCGGTGATCGACCCGCCGCCGGGCGACTTCGCCGGGATGTGCCGCAGGTCGGCGATCTCGCTGTCGACCGCCGGCCGGTACTCCTCGACCAACGGCATCCGCCAGACCCGCTCGCCGGTCGCCTCGGCGGCGGCCTCGAGGCCGGCGGCCAGCCGGTCGTCGGCGGTGTACATCGCCGCGTGCCGCCGCCCGAGCCCCTGTGACGCCGCACCGGTCAGGGTCGCGATGTCCACGAGCACGTCCGGGTCCAGCGTCGCGTCGGCGTAGGCGAGCGCGTCGGCCAGCACCATCCGGCCCTCGGCGTCCGTGTTGGCGATCTCGACGGTCGTCCCGCCGTAGACCTCCACCACGTCGCCCGGCCGGTACGCGGTGCCACTGACGGCGTTCTCGGCCAGCGGCA
>DASROP010000069.1:0-2407 GCA_035646835.1 Actinomycetales bacterium
CGATCAGCACGCTCGGCACCCCGCACAGCCCGAAGCCGCCGACCGCCAGCGACGCGCCGTGGGGGATGTCCGCTACCGCGTCGGCAGCGCTGGGGACCACCTTGTCCATGCGTCGACCTCCTCGTCGTCGTCCCGGCGACCCTACCCAGGTTGCCCGGGCTCCCCGACGTGGTGCCGCCACACGCTGCGGGGGCCCATGGTGTGGTCACCGCCTGACGTCTGCGGCGTGCTCGCGGTACCAGGCCACGGTGGACGCGATGCCCTCCCGGAGGCCGATGCGTGCCCGCCACCCCAGATCGTTGATCCGGCTGACGTCGAGCAGCTTCCGGGGCGTCCCGGCCGGCTTCGTGAGGTCCCACTCGGTGCGCCCGGTGAAGCCTGCCGCCTCGGCGACCATCGCCGCGATCTCGGCGACGGTCGCGTCCTCACCCGTGCCGATGTTGATCGGTGCGGGGTCGTCGTAGTGCTCCAGCAGGTGCAGGCAGGCCGACCCGACGTCGTCGGTGTGCAGCAGCTCCCGCCGCGGCTCGGGGCGCCAGTTCGTCACGACGTCGACCCCGGCCTCCACCGCCTCGACGTACCGCCGCACCAGGCCGGGCAGCATGTGTGACCGGGTGCGGGAGAAGTTGTCGCCCGGCCCGTAGAGGTTGGTCGGCATCGCCGAGATCCAGCGCACGCCGTGCTGGCGTCGCATCGCCTGCACGTGCTGCACGCCGGCGATCTTCGCGATGGCGTACGCCTCGTTGGTCGGCTCCAGCGGACCGGTCAGCAGCGAGTCCTCGCGGATCGGCTGGGGCGCCAGGCGCGGGTAGATGCACGAGGACCCGAGGAACAGCAGGCGCTCCACGCCGGCCTCGAGCGCAGCGTCGAGCACGTTGACCTGGATGCGGATGTTCTCAGAGTAGAAGTCCGCCGGGTACGTGTCGTTGGCGAGGATCCCGCCGACCTTCGCAGCGGCCAGGACGACGTAGCGCGGCCCGGTCTCGGCGAGGAACGAGCGGACGGCGTCCCGCTCGAGCAGGTCGAGCTCGGCCGACGTCCGGCCCACCAGGTCGGTGAACCCCTCCGCCGCCAGGTGCCGCCAGACGGCCGAGCCGACCAGGCCGCGGTGGCCCGCCACGTACATGCGGGCCGAACGGTCCAGCTCAGCCACCCGTCGTCCGCCCGCTGAGCAGGCCGGCGTCCACGGGGCTGACGGCGTCCGGCCGCTCCAGGTCCGCGATGTCCGCGTCGACCATGATCCTCGCGAGCTGCGGCGTGAGCACCTGGGGCTTCCAGCCGAGCAGGTCGTGGGCCCGGCTCGCGTCGCCGATCAGGGAGTCCACCTCGGTGGGCCGGAGGTAGCGGTCGTCGAACTGGACGTGCCGCTCCCAGTCCAGGCCCGCGTGCTCGAAGGACAGCTGCAGGAAGTCGCGGACGCTGTACGCGGCGCCGGTGGCCACCACGTAGTCGGTGGGCTCGTGGTGCTGCAGCATCCGCCACATCACCTCGACGTACTCGGGGGCGTAGCCCCAGTCCCGCACGGCGTCCAGGTTGCCCATGAACAGCTTCTCGTCGAGACCGGCCTTGATCCGGGCCACTCCTCGCGTGATCTTGCGGGTCACGAACGTCTCGCCGCGACGGGGGGACTCGTGGTTGAACAGGATGCCGTTCACAGCGAACAGGCCGTACGCCTCGCGGTAGTTGCGGGCCATCCAGTACGCGTAGACCTTCGCGGCGCCGTACGGGCTGCGCGGATAGAACGGTGTGTCCTCGTCGTGCGGCGGCGGCGTCGCACCGAACATCTCCGAGCTCGACGCCTGGTAGAAGCGGCAGTCCAGGCCGATCATCCTGATCGCCTCGAGCAGGCGCGTGGTGCCCATCCCGGTGGCGTCGCCGGTGTATTCCGGCTCGTCGAAGCTGACGCGCACGTGGCTCTGCGCGGCCAGGTGGTAGACCTCGTCGGGCCGGACCTCGTTGAGGAGCGTCACCAGCCGCGAGCCGTCGGTCAGGTCGGCGTAGTGCAGGAACAGCTCTGCCTCGGGGTCGTGCGGGTCGGTGTAGAGGTGCTCGATCCGGGAGGTGTTGAACGTCGACGCCCGCCGGATCAGGCCGTGCACCTCGTACCCCTTGGCCAGCAGCAGCTCGGCGAGGTAGGAGCCGTCCTGCCCGGTGATCCCCGTGACCAGGGCGCGCTTGCTCACCCGGCGGACCCTACCGGCGCTCGGGTCGCGGCCGGCCGCCCACTGTGTGGCACGCGTGCTACAGTGGCGTCATGAGCGATGCGCGGGTGATCACTCAGCGTGAGCTGCGCAACGAGAGCGGCAAGATCATGGGGGGGCTCGACGCGGGTGAGTCCTTCCTGGTCACCCGCAACGGAGTGCCGGTCGGTGAGTTGCTCCCGATCCGCCGTCGTACCTTCGTCCCC
>DASROP010000070.1:0-4529 GCA_035646835.1 Actinomycetales bacterium
CTCGAGGGCACCAACTCGCTGATCCAGGCCGCCAAGCGCCGAGCCCGCGGCTACCGGTCCAAGACCACGATGATCACGATCATCTACCTCACCGCCGGCAAGCTCCCGCTACCCCAAGTCCACACGATCTAGCGAGGAGCCGAACTTTGCGGACATGCTCGCCCGCATGACCGTCGTCCCGGGGCAGGGCATCGACTTCACCGCCCTCGGGGAGGTGCTGGCGCTGGCCCTGGCCGTGTACGTGGTCGCCTCGGTCCTCGGCTGGATGCAGGGCTACCTCCTCAACGACGTGATCCAGCGGACCGTCTTCCGGCTCCGGTCCGACGTCGAGGACAAGCTGAACCGTCTACCGCTCGCGTACTTCGACCGTCAGCCACGCGGCGAGCTGCTCAGCCGCGTCACCAACGACATCGACAACGTCGGCCAGAGCCTTCAGCAGACCATGAGCCAGTTGTTGACGTCGCTGCTCACGGTCGTCGGCGTCCTGGTGATGATGTTCCTGATCTCACCGCTCCTGGCGGTGATCGCCCTCGTCGCCGTCCCGCTCTCGATCGTCGTCACCGGCCTCGTCGCCAAGCGTTCCCAGAAGTTGTTCGTCGCGCAGTGGGCGCACACGGGCGCGCTGAACGCCCATATCGAGGAGGCCTTCACCGGCCACGAGCTGGTCAAGGTGTTCGGCCGGCAGCGCGAGGTCGAGCAGGTCTTCCGCGCCAAGAACGAGGAGCTCTACTCGGCCAGCTTCGGCGCGCAGTTCATCAGCGGGCTGATCATGCCGCTGATGATGTTCATCGGAAACCTCAGCTACGTCGTCATCGCCGTCGTCGGCGGGCTGCGGGTCGCCTCCGGGGCCATCAGTCTCGGCGACGTCCAGGCCTTCATCCAGTACTCCCGTCAGTTCACCCAGCCGCTGACCCAGGTCGCCTCGATGGCGAACCTGCTGCAGTCCGGGGTCGCCTCCGCGGAGCGGGTCTTCGAGCTGCTGGACGCCGAGGAGCAGACGCCAGACCCCGTGGACGCAGGCGGGGTCCGCCAGATCCCCGAGCCGCTCGGCCGGGTCGAGTTCGAGCGCGTCTCCTTCCGCTACCAGGAGGAGACGCCGTTGATCGACGACCTGTCGCTGGTCGCGGAACCCGGGCAGACCGTCGCGATCGTCGGGCCGACCGGCGCCGGCAAGACGACGCTGGTGAACCTGGTCATGCGGTTCTACGAGATCGGCTCCGGCCGGATCACCCTGGACGGCGAGGACGTCGCCGCGATGCGTCGCGACGCCCTGCGGTCGCAGATCGGGATGGTGCTGCAGGACACGTGGCTGTTCGGTGGCACGATCCGCGACAACATCGCGTACGGCAACCTCGACGCGACCGAGGAGCAGGTCGTCGCCGCGGCGCGGGCGACGTACGTCGACCGATTCGTGCGCAGCCTGCCGGACGGCTACGACACGGTGATCGACGACGAGGGCAGCAACGTCAGCGCCGGTGAGAAGCAGCTCATCACCATCGCCCGTGCCTTCCTGTCCGAGCCCTCCCTGCTGATCCTCGACGAGGCGACCAGCTCGGTCGACACGCGAACCGAGGTCCTCGTCCAGCACGCGATGGCAGCCCTGCGCAGGGACCGCACCAGCTTCGTCATCGCGCACCGGCTCTCGACGATCCGCGATGCCGACCTGATCCTGGTGATGGAGGCCGGCCGGATCGTGGAGAAGGGCAGCCACACCGAGCTGCTGGCGGCGGAGGGTGCCTACCACCAGCTGTACACGTCACAGTTCACGGCCCCAGCCGTCGACGTCGAGGCCGAGCCCGCTCTCCCGTAGAAGGGCTTCAGCGCGGGGGCGGGAACCAGCCTGCCCGGCCCAGCATCGCGGGCGCGACGTCCTTGCCCAGCTCGCCGCAGATCCACGTGCCGGTCGAGGCGATCGACATCGCGTCGACGCCGGTCTCGGCGCCTGACCGCGTCAACGCGTAGAGCAGGTCCTCGGTCGCGATGTTGCCCGTCGCGGCGGGGGCGAACGGGCACCCGCCGATGCCGCCCGCGCTGGAGTCCAGCACATGCACGCCGGCCTCGAAAGCCGCCAGGGCGTTGGCGATGCCGGTGCTGCGGGTGTCGTGGAAATGCGCCCGCAGGGCGGCCGCTGGGGCGCTCTCCCGGGCACCGACGACGAGCTCTCGCACGGCCACCGGCACCGCCACGCCGATCGTGTCGGCGAGCGCGATCTCCTCGGGCTCGCCGGCCGCGACGCGGGAGACGATCTCCAGCGTGCGCTCGGGCGGCACCTCGCCCTCGAACGGGCACCCGAACGCGACCGAGACGGTGACCGACGTCCGCAGCCCGACGTCCTTCGCGGCAGAGGCGATGTCCAGCCACGAGTCCACCAGTCCGTCCACCGTCGACCCCTGGTTGCGCTCCGCGAACGCCTCCGTGGCCGAGACCACGACGTTGACCTCGTCGACGCCGGCGGCGACGGCACGGTCGAAGCCGCGCCGGTTGAGCACGAGCCCGATGTAGGAGACGCCTGCGCGTCGGGGGAGTGCCGCCATCACCGCCTCGGCGTCGGCCATCTGCGGCACCCGCGCCGGGTGGACGAACGAGACGGCCTCGATCCGGCGGACGCCGGCGTCCAGGCACCGCTCGATCAGGGCGACCTTCGTCCCGGTCGGCAGCAGCGTCGACTCGTTCTGCAGCCCGTCCCGCGGTGACACCTCGACGATCTCGACAGCACTCATCGCCCCATCCTCGCAGCGGGTCAGAGATGGTGACGCGACGGGGTTGACGTCCGGTCGGAGGGTGGGTGTACCTTCATCTCATCGAACATGAGTTCGACTACACGCCGCAGGGATCGCGACCCGAGAGCGTGGGAGGGCCCGTGACGGGACGACTCGACCCCGTCCCGTCACGGATCCTCGCGGGGCTGTCTTCCTCCGACCGCCCGCTGCCCAGCTCCGTCATCAGGGAGGTCGCGATGGTCCGCCGGTACGACGACGAGGTGGAGGTCCGTGCGCTCGCCGGTCCGCTGGCCCAGGAGCCGGAGGCGTTCCTGTGGCGTGGGCGCGTCTACCGCGTGCGGGAGGTGCTGGGGCACTGGCACGAGCGCCGCTCCTGGTGGACCGAGCCGGCCGCTCGTGCGGTGCACGGGGAGGAGGGGACGGATGGCGGGACGGCGACGGCGACGGCGACCGTGTCGGTCCCGGGTGCGGACCGCGAGGTCTGGCGGGTCGAGGCCAGCGCCGGACGCAGCGCGTCCAGCGGCGTCTACGACCTGTGCCGCCACGAGGAGTCGGGCCCGTCCTGGCGCCTGCTCCGGGTCGCCGACTGATCGGAGGAAGAGGATGCACACGACCGTGAGCCCGCCCGTGCCGGGCGCCGCCCTCGACCTGGTCGACCGCGCCCACGACGGGCTCGTTGCGGCGCGCCGGGCCCCGACGCCCGGCGACCGCTACGTGCTGGCCCACCTGTCCGCGCTGCGGGCGGCGGCGGCCGTGCTCGCCGTCCGCGGTCGTCCCCGCCGGCCGGGCGGCGCGCTCAACGTCTGGCAGGTGCTGCCCCGGGTTGCTCCCGAGCTGGGGGAGTGGGCCGCGTTCTTCGCCGCCAGCGCTCCCCGCCGCGCGGCGGTCGAGGCCGGTCGCGCCGACGTCGTCGGTGCGCGCGACGCCGACGATCTCCTGCGGGACGCCGAGCTGTTCGCGCACCTGGTCACGCAGTCCCTCGGGCTGCCGAGGCAGCCGGCGCTGGAGGTCGGATGAGGCTCGCGCTGGTGTCCTGGCGCCATGCCGAGCGTGCAGATCAAGGACGTCCCGGAGGAGACCCACGCCGTGCTGCGACGGCGGGCCGCCTCGGGTGGTTCGGTCGCCGTTGGCGACCGCGGCGGATGTCCTGCGGGACGACCGGCGCGCCTGCGCGGCGAACGGCTGGCAGCCCCAGAGCTGGTCGACCACGAGGTGCTGTCGGTGCTGCGCAGGCAGCTCTCTGCTGCCGAGGTGCTGTGGGGGCCACCCTGCTCACCGGCGATCGCCGCCTCGCTCGGTCGCCCGGGCCACACGAGGCCGCCGAGACGCATCACCGGGTGTACCGGATCACCGACGGGGCGGACGCCGACTGGGCGAGCTGGTACGCGGACTGGCTTGGCCGCCTGTCGGAGCTGCCCGACCTGCTGGCCAGGCGTCCGGTGCGTTGCGAGCTCACGCACCTCCTCGTCGTCGCCGAGCGCGAGTACGCGGCCGCCGCACCCGAGCAGCCCTGGGACCTGTTCTACGCCGTGCGCCTGGTCCGCGAGTTCGCCTGACGGCGGTCGGCAACAGATGTGGCCTCACGCGCGTTCTATCCGGCACACGTGCCATGGACGACCGCTGGAGGTGGCAGATGGCCTTTCGTGAGTTTCTGCAGGACCAGCTGCAAGTGGACTTTCGCAGGTTCAGGCGGCGTAGGCGAGCGTGTCGAGTAGGGCCTCGGTGAATTTGGGGTTCTCGTCTTGGCGAGCTGACATGGTTGTAATTCGTTGGGACCAAAGGACTCTGCGTAGGGCGGCGAGTGCATCC
>DASROP010000071.1:0-3935 GCA_035646835.1 Actinomycetales bacterium
CAGCATCGCGCTGCCCCCGCGGCCGGACCACCTCGTCGAGGCCTGTGTGGCGCTGGTCCTCGTCACGGCGACGCTCTTCCTGCCCTGGCGACGCCTGCCGTCGTGGGTGCAAGCCGTGCCACCGCTCGCGTTCTTCGTCCCCCTCGCCCTCCTGCGCGGTCCGGTCGGTGAGGCCACGGGGTTCGGCCTCCTGGCCATGCTGCCCGTGCTGTGGCTGGCCCTGTACGGCACCCGGCGGCAGCTCGCGCTGGCGCTGGGCGGGCTCGCCCTCGTGTACGTCGTCCCGGCCGTCAGCGACGACACGCCGCTGGACCTCGTGCTGGCCTGGCGACGTGCGGTGCTGTGGGTGCTCGTCACCGCCCTGGTCGGCGTCACCGTCCGGCGTCTCGTCGCCTCCCTCGCCGAGCGCGAGCGCGCGGCGGGGACGACGGCCCGCCGCCTCGCCGGTGTGCTCGACGCGGCCACGGACTACTCCGTGATCGGCACCGACACCCGAGGTCGGATCGAGCTCTTCAACGCCGGAGCCGAGCGCATGCTCGGGTGGCAGGCCCCGGAGGTGCTCGGTCGCAGCTGCACCGTCACGCACGAGCCCGACGAGCTGGCGGCCCGCGCTCGCGAGCTCGGGACCGAGCCGTTCGGCGCCCTGATCGCCGGGCTCGGGCGGACGTCCTCCGCCCGCAGGGCATGCACCTACGTCCGCAAGGACGGGAGCACCGTGCCGGTCGAGCTGACGCTCGCGGCCGTCCGCGACGACGACGACCGCGTCACCGGCTACATCGGGATCGCCCAGGACGTCACGGTGCGGCGCGCCGCCGAGCGGCAGCTGCGTGACTCGGAGGCGAACCTGGCCGCCGTCGCCCGCGTGGTCCGGGGGATCCAGACCGGCGCCGACGTCCGTGACGCCGTCGTCGAGGCGGTGCTGGAGATCGCCGCGGCGGACGGCGCCTACATGGTCGAACCGGACGGCCGTGGTCACCTGGTGATCACCCGTTCCGCCGGCACCCTCCTGCGGGACGTCGTGATCCCCCTGGACGGCTCACCGTCGGCCGTCGCGACGACGTTCCTCTCCGGACGGGGGATGTTCCTGCCCGACCCTGCGGAGCACACCCTCGTCTCGCGGCCGCTGCTCGAGCTCACCGGGGCCCGCTCGATGATGCTGGAGCCGGTCCGCCGTCGGGGCGACGTCGTCGGCGTGCTCGTGGTCAGCTGGGATCACCGGGTCGGGAGCCTCACCGACCGGAAGGCCGCCGCCGTCGCACTGCTCGCCGACGAGGCGTCGGCGGCGCTCGAGCACGACGACCTGGTGCAGCGCCTGGCCACGCTGGCGGCGACCGACCCGCTGACCGGCCTCTCCAACCGCCGCGCCTGGGACGAACGCGTGTCGGTCGAGATGAGCCGGTCGACGCGGGACGGCAAGCCCCTGACGATCGCGCTGCTCGACCTCGACCACTTCAAGGCGTTCAACGACACGTTCGGCCACCAGGCCGGCGACGAGCTGCTGGCCGGCTTCGCGACCGCCGCCGGCCGCGTGCTGCGCCGCGTCGACCTGTTCGCCCGCTGGGGCGGCGAGGAGTTCGTGCTCGCGCTCCCGGGGTGCGACGTGAACGCGGCGCCGGACGTCCTGGAGCGGGTGCGCGCCACGGTGCCGCGCGGGCAGACGTGCTCGGCGGGCTTCGCCCAGTGGGACGGGGTCGAGAGCCTCGAGAGCCTGCTGGCGCGGGCGGACGGCGCCATGTACGAGGCCAAGCAGGGCGGCAGAGACCGGCTGGTCGCCGCGGCCGCCAGGGGTGGGACGATGGAGGCGCTCGAGCCCACGTCCGCCTGACAGCACCAGCCTGCGAGGTAGCCCTAACGTGTCACCGATGGCCCGCGCCGCCGCGACGGCGGCGATCGCGCCGGCCTCGACCGCGCCCGAGCGGATCCGCAACTTCTGCATCATCGCCCACATCGACCACGGCAAGTCCACGCTGGCCGACCGGATGCTGCAGATGACCGGTGTCGTCGACGAGCGCACGATGCGGGCCCAGTACCTGGACCGGATGGACATCGAGCGCGAGCGCGGCATCACGATCAAGAGCCAGGCCGTGCGGATGCCGTGGGCGGCCGGGGCGGGCGACGGATCGGCGTACGCCCTGAACATGATCGACACCCCCGGCCACGTCGACTTCACGTACGAGGTGTCGCGCTCGCTGGCCGCGTGCGAGGGGGCGGTGCTGCTGGTCGACGCCGCCCAGGGCATCGAGGCGCAGACCCTGGCCAACCTGTACCTGGCGATGGAGAACGAGCTCACGATCATCCCGGTGCTCAACAAGATCGACCTGCCGGCCGCGCAGCCGGACAAGTACGCGGCCGAGCTCGCCGGCCTGATCGGCGGTGACGTGGACGAGGTGCTGCGCGTCTCCGGCAAGACGGGGGAGGGCGTCGAGGCGCTGCTCGACCAGATCGTCGCCCAGGTGCCCCCGCCCGTGGGGGACGCCGGCGCACCGGCCCGCGTGATGATCTTCGACTCGGTCTACGACACCTACCGCGGCGTGATCACCTACGTGCGCGTGATCGACGGCCACCTGTCGCCCCGCGAGCGGATCGTGATGATGTCGACCCGCGCCCACCACGAGCTGCTCGAGATCGGCGTCAGCTCGCCCGAGCCGACGCCGTCGGCCGGGCTCGGCGTCGGCGAGGTCGGCTACCTGATCACCGGCGTGAAGGACGTCCGCCAGTCCAAGGTCGGCGACACGGTCACGAACGCGGCCAAGCCGTCGTCGGTGGCTCTCGAGGGGTACCGCGACCCGAAGCCGATGGTGTTCTCCGGCCTCTACCCGATCGACGGCGGCGACTACCCGGACCTGCGCGACGCCCTCGACCGCCTCAAGCTCAACGACGCCGCACTGGTCTACGAGCCGGAGACGTCGGCGGCACTCGGGTTCGGCTTCCGGATCGGCTTCCTCGGCCTGCTGCACCTGGAGATCGTGCGGGAACGCCTCGAGCGCGAGTTCGACCTCGACCTGATCTCGACCGCCCCGAACGTGGTCTACGACGTGACGATGGACGACGGCTCGACGATCGTCGTGACGAACCCCAGTGAGTACCCGGGCGGCAAGATCGCCGAGGTCCGCGAGCCTGTCGTGAAGGCCACAATCCTCTCCCCGTCGGAGTACATCGGGACGATCATGGAGCTCTGCCAGAGCCGGCGCGGGCAGCTGGGAGGCATGGACTACCTCTCCGAGGACCGTGTCGAGATGCGGTACTCGTTGCCGCTGGCCGAGATCGTGTTCGACTTCTTCGACGTCCTGAAGTCGCGGACGCGCGGCTACGGCTCGCTCGACTACGAGGCGGACGGCGACGCCGCGGCCGACCTGGTCAAGGTCGACATCCTGCTGCAGGGCGAGCAGGTCGACGCGCTCAGCGCGATCGTGCACAAGGACAAGGCCTACGCGTACGGCGTGATGATGGCGGGCAAGCTGCGCGAGCTGATCCCTCGGCAGCAGTTCGAGGTGCCGATCCAGGCCGCGATCGGCGCGCGCATCATCGCGCGCGAGACGATCCGCGCGATCCGCAAGGACGTGCTGGCCAAGTGCTACGGCGGTGACATCACCCGCAAGCGCAAGCTGCTGGAGAAGCAGAAGGAGGGCAAGAAGCGGATGAAGATGGTCGGCCGCGTCGAGGTCCCCCAGGAGGCGTTCATCGCCGCGCTCTCCACCGGCGACGGACGGGCGTAGCGACCCTGGAAAGATCACCCCTTGGGTCATGCGGAGGCCCTATCCCCCACGGCCACGGCGAGAGTAGTGTCCACCGCACTAGATGACTGATTCCAAGGGCGGTCAGTGGTCGTAGGCCAGCAGTGATCGTGGGACGGGTTGGCCGGTGGCGTCGTTGTGCCAGATCGCGGCGGTGAGGGCGAGGATGCGTTGAAGGACGCGGACGGCGACGCCGGCCGG
>DASROP010000072.1:0-7747 GCA_035646835.1 Actinomycetales bacterium
CGCGCAGGTCACCGCGGTCGACGACGAACCACGACCCGTCGTCGGCGTGCCGCACCGCGACGCGCGACAGGTCGTCGTCCCTCAGGTCCGCGTGGGCGCTCCGTAACGCGATCAGCTCGCGGTGCCAGGCCAGCAGGCGAGCGTGCCGTTCGCGAGCAGGCTCGGATCGGTCGAGCACCGAGGCGTCGCGGGTCGCCGGGTCCTGCGGGTCGGGGACCTGCCCGGCGTCCCAGCCGTGCGCCGCGAACTCGCGGCGCCGGCCCTCCCGCACCGCGGCCGCCAGCTCGGGTTCGGCGTGGTCGGTGAAGAACTGCCACGGCGTGGTCGCGCCCCACTCCGAACCCATGAACAGCATCGGCGTGTACGGGCTGGTCAGCACCAGCGTCGCCGCGATCGCGAGCTGGCCGTCTGTCAGGCTCGCGCCCGGCCGGTCGCCGAGGGCGCGGTTGCCCACCTGGTCGTGGTTGGCGCTGTAGGCCAGGAACGCGTGACCGCGGTGCCGGTGCGGGTCGACCGGCGCGCCCCAGGCCTCCTCGCGGAACGTGGACCAGCAGCCGTCGTGCCGGAACACGCGTGTCAGCGTCTGCGCCAGCACCTCCGGAGTGCCGAAGTCGGCGTAGTAGCCACCGCGCTCGCCGGTCAGCAGCGCGTGCAGGGCGTGGTGGACGTCGTCGCTCCACTGTGCGGTCATCCCGAGTCCGCCGTCGGCGACGGGCTCGACCATCCGTGGCTGGTTCAGGTCGGACTCGGCGACCAGCGACAACGGTCGCCCCAGCTCGGCCGCCAGCACCGCGGTCGCTGTTGAGAGCTGAGCGAGGACGTGCGTGGGGGAGTCGTCCTTCAGCTCGTGCACCGCGTCGAGCCGCAGCGCGTCGATGCCGAAGTCGGTGAACCAGCGCAGCGCGTTGTCGACGACCCACCGGCGCACCTGGACGCTGCCCTCGTCGTCCAGGTTCACCGCCTCACCCCACGGCGTGTGGTGCCGGTCGGTGAAGTAGGGACCGAAGCGTGAGAGGTAGTTGCCGCTCGGCCCGAGGTGGTTGTAGACGACGTCGAGGCACACGCCCAGACCTCGTCGGTGACAGGCCGCGACGAACCGCTGCAGGGCCGCCGGCCCGCCGTACGGCTCGTGCACCGCGTACAGGTGGACGCCGTCGTAGCCCCAGCCGTGGCGGCCGGGAAACGCCGCGACCGGCATCAGGGAGACCATCTGGACGCCGAGCTCCACCAGCTGGTCGAGGTGGCCCGCAGCGGCGTCGAGGGTGCCGTCGGGCGTGAACGTGCCGACGTGCAGCTCGTAGAGGACGGCGCCGCGGGCGTCCATGCCGGGCCACGCCGGAGGCGCGTGCGCTGCCGCGTCGAACAGCCGGCTGGGTCCGTGGACGCCGTCCGGCTGCCAGGGACTGCGGGGGTCGGGGGTGGGGTCGCCGCCGTCGACCCGGAAGGCGTAGTCGGCGCCGGGGCCGGCGAGGGCGACCTCGACACCCCAGCAGCCGTCGTCCGCGCCGTGCATCTGCAGCGTCTGCCAGCCGTCGTCCAGCCGCACCTCGAGGTCGACCCGGGAGGCCTTCGGTGCCCAGACGCCGAACGAGTGCATGGGCTCCAGCCTAGGATCGCTCGGCATGGCGGGCCTGACCGACGAGCTGCGCGTGACCGACGGCTTCGACCTCGCCGCTGTCGACCCGCGCTCGACGCCGGGGCTCGACGGCGGCAAGACCGACGGCAAGAAGGCGCTCGCGGACGGGACGAAGGGGCTGTCGGAGCTGCAGGAGCGACTGTTCGCCGAGGGGCGAGGCGGCGGCACCCGGTCCCTGCTGCTCGTCGTCCAGGGCATGGACACCTCCGGCAAGGGCGACATCATGCGCCACGTCGTGGGGGCGGTCGACCCGCAGGGCGTCGAGCTCACGTCGTTCAAGGCGCCGACCGCCGAGGAGCTGTCGCACGACTTCCTGTGGAGGATCCGCCGCGCGCTGCCGGCGCCGGGGATGATCGGTGTTTTCGACCGCTCCCACTACGAGGACGTGCTGATCGTGCGGGTCCACGACCTCGTGCCCGAGACGGAGTGGGCCACGCGCTACGACACGATCAACGCCTTCGAGGCCGAGCTCGCCGAGACGGGGACGGCGGTCGTCAAGGTGATGCTGCACATCAGTCGCGACGAGCAGAAGGCCCGGTTGCTCGAGCGCCTCGACCGACCCGACAAGCACTGGAGTACAACCCCGGCGACGTCGACGAGCGCCGGCACTGGGACGCCTACACCGCGGCCTACGCAGAAGCGCTGCGGCGCTGCTCGGCGGCCGCCCCGTGGTACGTCGTCCCCGCCGACCGCAAGTGGTACGCGCGCCTGGCCGTGCACGAGATCTTGCGAGAGCACCTGACCGCGCTCGACCCGCAGTGGCCGGCCGCCGACTTCGACGTCGACACCGAGCGGGCGCGCCTGCTCGCCACCTGACGCCCCTTCGACTTCTGCTGCGTGTCCCACGTCTCGGGTGGGGTCGAGGCGTGGAACACGCAGCAGAAGTCACCACGGGGGGCGGGTACGCGGGAGGGCGAAGTCGCGGACGTCGAGAGGGAAGCGGAGTCTCGCCCCGCAGGTGACGGCCACCTCGTCGGCGACGGCCTGGACGTCTCGGCGCAGAGCCTTCTTGCGGTACCGGAGGACGGGGATCGTGGCGCGGGCGACGAACAGGTTCTCGCGCTCGTCGTCCGATTCCTTCTGCTCCTCATCGTCGTGGTACCCGCCGTCGTACTCCAGGGCCGTCGTCCGGCGGGTCAGCATCAGCAGGTCGGCGTAGCGCACGACCTCACCCGCGGGGGTGTCGATGAACAAGGGCCGGTTCACCAGCGGCTCGGGCAGTCCCGACAGGACGACGACCATGCGCAGTCTCGACTCGCCGGACGACCGTGCCCGGGGGCTGCACAGGTTGACCGCCATCCGAGCTGTGCACACTCCGGGCCAGCGGCGGTGACGATCGACGTACTCCTCCAGGTCGGCGACGAAGACGAGGCCCGACGCCGTGAACGCGTCGGCGACGGTGACGGACTCGACGAGCGGGACGCAGCGCATCAGGTCGAAGCACGTGCGCTCGACCGAGGTCGCGAGCATCCCGTCGACCTCGACAAGGTCACCGTCGAGCACCTGCCGCCGTCCCGTCGTCCCCGCCCGGAGCAGCTGGGCCCCGCCGAGCGACCGCGTCTGCACCAGGGGAGCGACCCGCCACGGCGGCGGCGTCCACACACCGTGAGCCCACGCGGCGGTCAGGCCGGCCGCCGCACAGCCCGGCAGGAGCACCAGCCGGAGGGCAGCCAGCCGCACCTCGGCAGTGTCCGGGGTCGACGTGCTCACGTAGACCCCGGTGAGGACCCGACGCCATTGCCGCGAGTCGAGCATCCGCCGGGTGAGGCCTGCCCGCAGAGCCTCGGTGACGGTGAACGGTCCCTCGAGCAGCTCCGGAGGGCGGAGCGCGGGCCTGGGCATCCGGGCAGCCTCGGCAGTCTGGCCGGGCCGGGGCCAGAGGCGACGACGGAGTTGTGGACGACGGGACGTCGAGTGCCGCTTGTGGACGGGACGTCGTGCGGACTCCTGCTGCGTGTCCCACCTCTCGACAGGGGTTCTGAGGTGGGACACGCAGCAGGAGTCGCTAGGGGGAGCGTGTGAGGAGGGCGACGGGGAGGTCGGCGAGGAGGTCCGACAGCGGCACGGTGCCGCCCTTGAGCGAGCGGCCGGTCAGCTCGTCGTGCCAGGTGCCCTGGGGCAGGGCCACCGTGTGCGCGCCCCACCCGCCGAGACGCTGCATGGTGATCGGGAGCCGTGTCGCCAGCGTCACGACCGACGGGTCGGACGCCTGACCCGACCGGGTCCCCCGGGCGAACGCGACGGCGTGACCGCTGGACGTCGGCAGCGCGGCGTAGGTGGCCCCCTCACCGATGAAGGCCTCCGGGCGCGAGCGGCGCACCCGCAGCGCCCGGGACACCACCAGCAGCTTCTCGTCGTCGAGGTCGCGGGGTCGGCCGCCGTCGTCCAGGTGGGCCAGCCGAGCGGCCCGCGCGTCGTAGTCGACCGGACGACGGTTGTCGGGGTCGACGAGCGACCGGTCGACGAGCTCGGTCCCCTGGTACACGTCGGGGACACCGGGCATGGTCAGCTGCACCAGCTTCTGGCCGAGCACGACGGCCCTGGTGGCCCCGGCACACGACGTGACGAACGCGCCGACCGACTCCAGCAGCGACGCGTCGGCCAGCACCGCGGTCGCGAAGTCACCGACCGCCGCCTCGTACTCGTCGTCCTGGGCGGTCCACGACGTGTGCACCTTGGCCTCGCGTACCGCTTTCGTGAGGTAGCCCAGCAGCCGCTCCTCCGAGAGCGGGCCGGGGCCCCAGGTGGCGACCAGGGTCTGCCAGATCAGGTACTCGGCCGCGCCGTCCAGCAGTGTGTGCCGGTGGTCGGCGGCCTCCTCGTGCCAGCCGCGCACCGCCTCCCCCCACTCGTGGGGCACCTCCGACAGCGCGGCGAGCTGGGCACGGGTGTCCTCGCTGCGCTTGGTGTCGTGCGACGTCAGCGTGGTCATGGACGTCGGCCAGTCACGCGACAGCCGACCGGCGAACGCGTGGAACTCCTCGGGGGAGATGCCGAACCGCGTCGGGTCGCCGCCCACCTCGTTCAGCGAGACCAGGCGGAACCAGCGGTAGAACGCGGTGTCCTCGACCCCCTTGGCCATCACCGGTCCGCACGTCTGCTGGAACCGGACGACCAGCTCGGCCCTGGCCCGTTCGTCGATGCGCCCCGCGCTGCCGGCCTCGCGGCCCAGCAGCAGGTCGACGACGACGTCGAGGGTCTCCTCTCTGTCGTCGTCCAGTCGTTGCCGGGCCACGTCTGCGGCGGCCCCCAGCGCCGCGACCGACTCGGACGGCGCCGTCTCTCCCGGCACCACGTATGCGCGGTAGGAGTCGAAGGCCACCAGGAGCTCGACCACGACGTCGGAGAACGCGCGCCGCGTGTGGTCCCGCAGGCGCACGTCGGCGTGGCAGATCTCGACCAGCAGGTCGACCAGCCGGTGCACCTCGGTGTACTGGCCGACCTCGACGACCTCGCGCTTGGCCGCCTCCACGACGGCGTGGAAGTCCGGGGGGTCACCGGTCAGCTCGGTCAGCAGCGCCGACAACGGTGCCGCCCCGGCGGGGTCGACGAACAGCCCACCGACCCGGAGCAGGGCGTCGTACCCGGTGGTGCCGGCGCACGGCCAGTCCGGCGGCAGCTCCTCGTCGCCCTCCAGGATCTTCTCGACGACCACCCACGCACCGCCGGTGGCCGCTTCCAGCCGCCGCAGGTAGCCGCGCGGGTCGGCGAGCCCGTCCGGGTGGTCGATGCGCAGCCCGTCCAGCAGGCCGGCGTCCACCAGCGAGAGGAGCAGCTCGTGGGTGGCGTCGAAGACCTCGGGGTCCTCGACCCGGACGGCGGCGAGGGTGTCGACGTCGAAGAACCTCCGGTAGTTCAGCTCCTCGTCGGCCACCCGCCAGTACGCCAGGCGGTACCACTGCCGGTCGACGAGCTCGGCCATCGGCAACGACTCGGTGCCGGGGCGCACGGGGAACACGTGCTCGAAGTACCGCAGCAGCACCTGGTCGCCGGTCGAGTCGAGCGAGAGCTCGTCGGCTCCGAGCACCGCGCCGATCCGCGACCCCAGCACCGGCATCAGCAGGGCGTGGTCGTCGGTGTCCCAGTCGACGTCGAGCCAGCGGGCGAAGGGCGACTCGGGCCCGTCGCGCAGCACCGACCAGAGCGCGGCGTTCAGGTGGGCGGGCGTGGGCACCGCCATGTGGTTCGGGACGACGTCGGCGATCACGCCCATCCCGGCCGCCCGCAGCCGCGACACCAGGAGCTCAAAGGCCTCACGGCCGCCGGCCTCGGAGGACAGCCGTGAGTGGTCGACGACGTCGTAGCCGTGGGCCGAACCTGGCACCGCCTGCAGGACGGGGGACAGGTACGCGTGCGAGACGCCCAGTGCGTCGAGATAGTCCACGGCGGCCGCGGCATCGGCGTACGTGAACTCCGGCCTGACCTGCAGGCGGTAGGTGGACGTCGGCACCGGCCGTCCGGCGTCCGGACGGCGATGGGCGCCGTCGGCTGCCGACGTCACCCCTGGCCCCGCGCCGGCTTGGGGCGCAGGAGAACGACCGTCGTGCGCGGCCCGACGGTCACCACCGCCTCGGCCTGGTGGGTCTCGTCGTCGGACGACGCAGGCGCGGCGGTGTCGACCACGACATGCCACATCTCGCCGTACTCGGCGGCGGGCAGCGTGAACCTCACGGGCTGGTGGTGGGAGTTGAAGAGCACCAGGAACGAGTCGTCCACCACTCGCTCCCCCCGATGGTCGGGCTCGGGGATCGCCTCACCGTTGAGGAAGACCATCACCGCGCGGGCGTAGCCCTTGGCCCAGTCCTGCTCGCCCATGTGCTCCGCGGACGGCGTGAGCCACGCGATGTCGCCGAGCTCGCTCTCGCCGCCGTGGGTCGCGTCGCCCGCGAAGAAGCGCCGCCGGCGGAACACCGGGTGCTCCTGGCGCAGAGCGACCAGGCGCCGCGTGAACTCGAGAAGCTCGACCTGACCGTCACGCAGCTCCCAGTCGACCCACGCCGTCTCGTTGTCCTGGCAGTAGACGTTGTTGTTGCCGTTCTGCGTGCGGCCGAGCTCGTCCCCGTGGGCCAGCATCGGAACACCCTGGGAGAGCAGCAACGTCGTCAGGAAGTTGCGCTGCTGCCTGTCCCTCAGCTCGAGCACGGTCGTCTCTGCTGTGTCTCCTTCGGAGCCGCAGTTCCAGGACCGGTTGTGGTTCTCGCCGTCCGCCCCGCCCTCGCCGTTGGCCTCGTTGCGCTTGTTGTTGTAGGACACCAGGTCCCGCAGCGTGAAGCCGTCGTGGGCGGTGATGAAGTTGATGCTCGCGATCGGCCGCCGTCCGTCGTCCTGGTACAGGTCGCTGGACCCGCTCAGCCTCGAGGCGAACTCGCCCAGGGTCGAGGGCTCACCGCGCCAGAAGTCGCGGACGGTGTCGCGGTACTGGCCGTTCCACTCGGTCCACAGCGGGGGGAAGTTGCCGACCTGGTAGCCCCCGTCGCCGACGTCCCAGGGCTCCGCGATCAGCTTGACCTGGCTGACGACCGGGTCCTGCTGGACGAGGTCGAAGAAGACCGACAGCCGGTCGACCTCGTGGAACTGGCGGGCCAGGGACGACGCGAGGTCGAAGCGGAACCCGTCGACGTGCATGTCGATCACCCAGTACCTGAGGGAGTCCATGATCAGCTGCAGCACGTGCGGGTGGCGCATCAGCAGGCTGTTGCCGGTGCCGGTGGTGTCGAAGTAGTGCGCCATGTCCTTGTCGACGAGGCGGTAGTACGCCTTGTTGTCGATGCCGCGGAAGCACAGGGTCGGGCCGAGCTGGTTGCCTTCTGCCGTGTGGTTGTAGACCACGTCGAGGATGACCTCGATGTCGGCCTCGTGCAGCGCCTTGACCATGCTCTTGAACTCCTGCACCTGCTGCCCGCGGGTGCCGGTCGAGGAGTAGGCGTTGTGCGGTGCGAAGAAGCCGATGGTGTTGTAACCCCAGTAGTTCGACAGGCCCTGGGACTGCAGGTGGGTGTCCTGGACGAACTGGTGCACGGGCATCAGCTCGATCGCGGTGACGCCGAGCGACGTCAGGTGCTCGATCATCGCCGGGTGCCCGATGCCGGCGTAGGTCCCGCGGATCTCCTC
>DASROP010000073.1:0-5444 GCA_035646835.1 Actinomycetales bacterium
GCCTCGCGCTTCTCCTTGCACTTCACGCAGTAGAAGTCGCCCTTGTATGTTTCGGCCACGGTTGGCCTCCTTCGTTGGTCGTGGGGCCAGACCGCGCGGGTTCGCGCGGCGCCTGACATCCGGGCAGGTCGCCCGGCGGGCCAGATCGCGAGCCACCATAGCCGAGCACGGCCTGAGCACGAGCCCACCACCTGCCTCGGCGAGTCACGGGCGCACCCGGAGCTCACGTCCGCGTGGCTTCGCGCGCCGCCTCCACCAGGCGTTGGGCTGCACGAACGGACGAGATGACCTTGTCGCTGCTGATGAACTGGTCCCCGTAGTGCGCGGTGTCCTTCAGGCGAAGCAACCTGTCGAGGTCTCGGGCGAGCGTGGCGTCGACGTGCCGGACGAGGTCGACCGCGGCGTGGTGGTCCTGCCCGCGTGAGCGCCTGCCGAGGCGGAGGCAGCACAGCGCGTCACTGGCCGCGATGCCGGCGAGTACCGCGTTGCCGACAGCGACGTTGCGTGAGGCGTGCGCGTCGTCCTCGGCGGCCAGCTCGGCCACGGTAAGGTATCGCTCGGCCACGTCCGTGCGTGACAGTGCTTCCCCACGGCCGCAGGTGATCTCGCGGTTCATGCCACGGTCCGGAGGATGACGGAAAGGCTGTCTCCGACGAGCGGTGTCCCGTCGCGGCGCCAGTCGGCGACGATCGTCTCGCCGCCCTGAACCGCGCGGGCGAGGTCGCCCACGGTGGCGTCGAACCAGTTGACGGGGTTGCCGGTCGCCGCGCGGACACGCTGGCCGGTCGTGAAGAGCTGGTCGTCCCAACGGCCGCGCTGTTCCGTGTCGAGATCGTCGGTGCGAACCACGAGGATGTCCAGGTCGCTCGCCGTTCCGCCATCCCCGCGGGATGCCGACCCGAAGAGGCTCGCATGGAGGGGGGCGATCTCCCAGGCAGCGAGTTCTTGGCTGAGCAGCTCGAGGAGCCGCGCGCGAAGGCGGATCAGCTCGCGAAGTGGTTCTGCGGCGAGGTGATCGTTGTTGTAGCGGCAGAGAATGGCCCGACCGGCGGGTTCGGTGAGGACGAGCCCGTGCTCAGCCAGGCGTCGGACGACGTCGCCGGCGAGCGGTGCGCTGACCCCCGCCAGCCGGGCCAGCTGGCGCATGGTGAACGAGGTGTCTGCGCCGACGAGCACCCGCAGGATCGCCGCGGTGCCCGCCGGGAGAACGGCCCGGGCAGGGTCGCTGAGGTCCATCGGTCTCCTCCCGTCTCGTCCGGATACCGGCCCGCACCCTCCTATGATAGGTGACTCCTTCTATATGGCAATAATAGCCTTGCGCTGAGGGGGCAGATCCGTGGCGAGAGTGGGGGAGGACGCACAAGGCACCCGGAGCGCCGACCACCCGGCGGCCTTCCCCTGCAGCCGGCCGACCGGCACCGTCCGGGTGCCTCGTCCCGGCTGACGCTAGGTCCCCCGGTCGCCGGCGTCAACGGACTCGGCACACCTCGTTCCCCAGGGTGTGGACCGGGCTGTGGACAGAGGGGGGAGGAACCGCCCCCGACCTGTGGACGGCGCCGCCGGACCTGTGGGCAGGGTGTGGACGACGGGCCGACGCGGCGCCCTGACCTGGCCGGACGCCGGCCGGGGCGTGTGGACGACGAATCCACCGGCGATTCGCCGGTAGCGTGCCGTCCCGTGACGATCTCGGGACCGGTGGAGGTGCGCCGGAGCCGGCGCCGGCGCCGGACGGTCACGGCCTACCGCGAGGGCCGGACGACGGTCGTGTGCATCCCGGCCCGTTTCTCCAAGGCCGAGGAGCGGGAGTGGGTCGCGGCCATGCTGGAGCGTCTCAGCGCCCAGGACCGCCGCCGCCGGCCCGGCGACGCGGCGCTCACGGTCCGAGCCGCCGAGCTGTCGGCCCGCTACCTCGGCGCCCGCGCCCAGCCGTCGAGCGTCCGCTGGGTGACGAACCAGAACTCCCGCTGGGGGTCGTGCACACCCGCGGACTCCTCGATCCGGTTGTCCACCAGGCTGCAGGGCACCCCCGGCTGGGTGCTGGACTACGTGCTGCTGCACGAGCTCGCCCACCTGATCGAGCCCGGGCACGGTGCCGCGTTCTGGTCGCTGCTCGAGCCGTACCCGCGGACCGAGCGGGCCCGCGGCTACCTCGAGGGCCTGTCGGCCGCCCGCGACCTGCCGGACCCCGGCGCCGACACCGACGTCGACGCCTGAGCGGGCGCGTCCCGCGACACGGCCGCGAGGACGGCTGAGAGCCGACCGGGGAGGTCCGTGACGACGGCGTCGGGCAGGTCGTCGACGTCGAACCAGGCCACGTCGTCGCTCTCGGGCGACACCACCGGGACGGTGTCACGCGCCGCGACGGCGACGTAGGCGACGTCGAGGTGCTCGCGGCAGCGGCCGAAGGCCTCCGACAGCGCGTGCCGGTTGAGCTCCACCGGCCCGGGCAGCAGCCGCAGGTCGGCGACGCCGGACTCCTCGCGCGCCTCGCGCAGGGCGGTGGCCGCCAGATCGGTGTCCTGCGGCTCGCAGTGACCTCCGAACTGGACCCAGAACTTGCCCTTCCCGTGCAGCGTCAGGAGCACCGCCCCACCGGTCGGGTCGAGCACGAAGCAGCTCGCGGTGAGGTGAGCCGGCGGCCCGTCCTTCCACACTGCTCGCGGCTGCGCCGCCAGGTGGGCCAGGTAGCCGCGCCGCAGCGCCTCCTGCCCGGGCGTGGGCGCCGGCCAGGCGGACAGGGTCGCGACCGCAGCGGCCGGCAGGCTCACGCGCCGTCCGGCCGCTCGTCCCGCAGCAGCTTCTCCAGCGCCGCGTCGACGTCGGCCGAGGCGGCCTCCGCGTCCCCGCGGCGAGCGGCGAAGCCGGTCGGGTCGTCGAGGTCGGTGGCGACCGGCAGCAGGTCGGGGTGCTCCCACACCGCGTCCCGTCCGTCGAGGCCCCGCGCATCCTCCAACGTGGCCCACAGGATCGCGGCGTCGCGCAGCCGGCGGGGACGGAGCTCCAGCCCGACGAGGCTCGCCAGCGTGTGCTCGGCCGGCCCGCCCGCGGCGCGTCGGCGCCGCATCGTCTCCCGCAGCGCGGCCGCGTGCGGCAGGGAGGCCGCAGCAGCGCTGTCGACAACCTCGTCCACCCATCCCTCGACCAGCGCGAGCGCGGTCTCCAGCCGGTCGAGCGCGACCTGCTGGGCCGGCGTCCGCTCGGGCTCGAAGACGCCGCTCGACAGCGCCTGCTGCAGGGCCTGCGGGTCGGTGGGGTCGATGCCCGACACGGCCTCCTCGATCCGGGCGGTGTCGATGCTGATCCCCCGCGCGTAGGACTCCACCGCCCCGAGCAGGTGGCCCCGCAGCCAGCCGACGTGGCCGAACAGCCGGGCGTGCGCGGCCTCCCGCAGCGCCAGGTACAGGCGCAGCTCGTCGGTGGGCACGTCCAGCCCCTCCCCGAAGGCGGTGACGTTCGCCGGCAGCAGGGCGGTGCCCGGCGACGCGGCCAGCGGCAGGCCGATGTCGGACGACGACACGACCTCACCCGCGAGGGCCCCGACGGCCTGACCCACCTGCATCCCGAACACGGCACCACCGACCTGGCGCATCATCTTGCCGGCGGCCGCCATCATCGGCCGCATCTCCTCGGGCGCCTGCTGAGCCATCGCGTCACCCATCGCCACGGCGACGGACTCCGCCACCGGCTCGGCCACGCGCCGCCACGTCCCCAGCGTCTCCTCGACCCACTCGGCGCGGCTCCACGCCTGCGCGGGTCCCGCCGAGCTCGGCATCGTGGTGACGCCGTCCAGCCAGAGCTCGGCCAGCCGCAGCGCCTCGACGACCTCGCGCCGGGCCGCGTCCCCGACGCTCGGGTCGCCACCGGCGGCCGCGCTCTGGCGGGCGACCTCCTGCGCGAGGTCCCAGTTCACCGGGCCCTCGCCGGCCGTGGTCAGCATCCGCTGCACCTGGGCCAGCACCTGGCCGAGCGCGGCGGGGTCGGTGGGCACGCCCGCGGCCGCGAGCTGGGCCGGGTCGATGCCCGGCATCCCGCCCGACATCAGCTGCCCCAGCAGGTCGCTGAGGTCGGGCTGCTCGTCCTGGTTCAGGTCATCGCGCGGCTCGTCGTCCTCTCCCTGGCCGGGTCCGGACGGGACGTCGGTCATGCTGGCCTCTCGGTCGGATCTCGGGTGGTGTCGGATGATGCTGCCGTCAGGGTCACACGTGGTGCAACTAGCGAGGAGGGTCCGTGGGTTCCAGCGACGGCGTTCGCCCTGGGCGCAGCGCGCGAGGTCGTGCCCGTCGCGGTGCGCCCGTGGTCGCGGTCACCGGCGCCGCCGGCCCCGTCGGCGGGAGGGTCGCCGAGGCGCTCGCCGCCGCGCCGGACGCCGTCCGGCGCGTGGTGGGGATCGACGACCGACGCGGGACGGTCGAGCAGGTGCAGTGGCGGGTGGTCGACGTGGCCTCGCCGTCGGTGGCCGACAAGCTGGCCGGCGTGGACGTCGTCGTCCACCTCGCGGGCAGCAGCGACCTCGAGGCCACCCTCGCGACCGACGCCGGACGCCGTCGGGCACGCGAGGTGCGCTCGGCCCAGGCGGTGCTGACCGCCAGCGCGGCCGTCGGCGTGAGCCACGTCGTCGTCGTCACCTCCGCGATGGTCTACGGCGCGTTCGCCGGTGCACCGGTCCCGCTCGACGAGGACGCGCTCCTGCAGGCGCCCCCGGACGCCGGCCTGGTCGGCGACCTGCTCGAGGTCGAGCGCCTGGTCGATGTGGCCGGACGCTCCCACCCCGGGCTCGCCCTGTCCGTGCTGCGGCCCGCGGCGCTGGTGGGCCCGGGCGTGGACACCGTGGTGACCCGGCACTTCGAGGCGCCGCGGCTGCTCACCGTTCGGGAGAGCGAGACCCTCTGGCAGTTCTGCCACGTCGACGACCTGGCGTCGGCCGTCGTCCGGGTGGTGCGCGACCGCCTGACCGGGCCGCTGACGGTCGGCTGCGAGTCGTTCCTCACGCAGGCCACCGTCGAGCAGGTCTCCGGGATGAGACGCCTCGAGCTGCCCAGCTCGCTCGCCTTCGGCACCGCCGAGCGGCTGCACCGCGTCGGCGTCCTGCCGATGCCGGCCTCGGACCTCGCCTACGTCGTCCACCCCTGGGTGGTGCCGTCGACCCGGCTCCTCGCCTCGGGGTGGCGGCCCGACTACGACAACGAGACCTGCCTCGGCGTCCTGCTCCACGGCCTGACCGGACGTCGGGCCGTCGCCGGCCGGCGCGTCGAGCGCAAGGACGCCGCCCTCGGGGCGGCCGGGGCCGCGGTGGCGGTGGTCGGGACCGCAGCCGTCTGGCGCCAGGCCCGCTCGCGTCAGGCGCGTCGCCGGTCGGGGCGCGGATGATCGGGCTGGCCGTGGCGTCGCCCGACGCGGGGGTGCTGCTGTGGCTCGCGCCACCGGTGGTGGTTACCGTTCTCGGG
>DASROP010000074.1:0-8118 GCA_035646835.1 Actinomycetales bacterium
CCGGGGTGCACCCGCGGCCCGGAGCCACGCGATACCCAGCAGCAGCGAGCCGACGACGAGCAGCAGCAGACCGAGGAGGCTGCCGACCACGAACCCGATGTTCTCGACGGTGGTGTCCTCGAACACCGTGTAGTCGGTGACGATGCCCACGAGGTTCAGAACCAGCCCGGCGACCGAGAGCCGAAAGCCCCAGCGCTCCGGTCCGGACATCCCACCGTGGCGCAGCCGGTAGAGCGCCATCAGGCCGACGATCAGGCCGCAGAGCACGAGGAAGTACACCTTGCCGTAGGCCGAGTACACGATGTCGGGCTCGTCGAACGTCACCAGCGGCTCGAACAGGTCCCGGGCGGCGGAGCCCCAGACGGGATCGGTGCCCACGCCGTCGTCGGTGAGTGCGTAGGCCACCGTGACCAGGGGCAGGGTCAGCAGACCGAGGACGGCGGCGACCAGGGCGACGATGCCGCTGCGTCGGGCCGACAGCGAGAACATGGCCATGGACCGTAGGGGCGTCGGCGGTGGTGCCGCAGCGGAACGACGAACGTGGTCAGCCGGCGTGCTCCCAGGCCTGGGCGAGCCGGTCGACCGCCTCGCGTACGCGGTCGGGGGACGTCGCGAGGTTCACGCGCACGCCGCCGGTACCTCCGTCGCCGAACGTCGTGCCCTCGTTCACCATCACGCGGGCCCGCTCGAGCGCCACCGCCGCCGGCCGGTCGTGGCCGTAGGCGCGGGCGTCCAGCCACGCCAGGTAGGTGGCCTCCAGGGGCCGCATCCGCACCCTGGGCAGTCGCTCGGTGGCCAGCTCGCCGAGCAGGCGCCGGTTGGCGTCCACGCGCTCGATCAGCGCCGCGAGCCAGGGACCGCCCCGCGTCCAGGCGGCGAGGTTGGCCGCGATGCCGACCGGCGAGAGCCCGTGGTTGGCCACCAGCGGCAGGCCGCGAAGGGCCGCGGCGTCCGCGTCGTTGCCGACCACGACCTGCGCGCACTTGAGCCCCGGCACGTCCCACGCCTTGCTCGCCGACAGCACCGTCACCGCGTGGTCGGCCGTCCCGTCCAGCGTCAGGTACGGCACGTGCGCGGCGCCGGGCAGCACCAGCGGAGCGTGGATCTCGTCGGAGACGACCCGTGCCCCGTGGCGCACGACGACGTCGCGCAGGGCCTCCAGCTCGGCCCGCCCGAACGCGCGCCCCCACGGGTTGTGCGGCTGGCACAGCAGCACGGTGCGTGCCCCGGCCGCCAGCTCCGCGTCGATCCGGTCGAGGTCGAGCGCCGCGGTGGGGCAGTCGGGATCGAGGGGCACCGCGACCATCCGCCGTCCGGCCAGGCCCGCGACGTCGAGGAACGGCGGGTAGGCGGGGGTCGGGACGACGACCGGCGCGTCGTCGCACAGCGTCGTCAGCGCGAGCAGCACGCCGGACATCACGTCGCCGACCGCCAGCACCCGACCCGGTGGGACCTCCCACCCCCAGGCGGACGACGCGTACCCGGCCAGTGCCTCCGGCAGGCCCGTGGCCGCGTCGGGCGGGGGATAGCCGGTCGAGCCGTCGCGGACCGAGCGCTGAACCGCCTCGGCGACCTCGGGGCAGAGCGCGAAGTCCGTCTCGGCCACCCAGGCGGGGAGGACCTCGTCCGGCACGCTCCACTTGGCCGTGCGGCGGGCGCGCAGCTGCTCATCGGTCAGGTCGACGACGGCTCCCTGGTGGCTCACGTCGGCCATCCTGTCGGAGACCTTGGAGGTAGGTTCTTCGAGGTGAGCGATCTCCAGTGCGCCGCCACCCTGCTCGTCACCAGCTCGGAGGGTCTCGACGCAGACCGGCTCGCGGACTCCCTGCGGCCGCACCACGTCGCCGCCGTCTACGCGAGCCCGGTGGCCGAGGCGGAGCGGGCGGCCGCCGTCGTCGCGCAGCGCCTGGGTGTCTCACGCCGGACCCTTCCGTCGGGCGGGCGAGGCCACGAGGCGCTCGACGGCGTGGCCGACCTGCACCGGGGCGAGACCGTGCTCGTGGTCGGGGACGCCGACCAGGTCCCGGTGGTGCCGGCCGAGGGGGTGGCCGAGGTGCTCGTGGACGGCGACGGCTGGACCGAGCGCGCCTGGCAGGGCTAGCGCCGTGACAGGGAATCCTTGCCTCGTCGGCGAGATCGCCGCCGCCCAGCACGGTTGTGCGGCACCTGCGGGCAGACCAGCACTCAGTGGCACGTTGCGCACGCCTCGCCGCGTTCAGTGGCACGTTCGAGCACGAGATTGGCGGAATCTGTGCCGGGACGTGCCACTGAACGTCCCAGGTGTGTCGCAACGTGCCACTGAACCGCCACGGCGTCACCGGATCGCCACGGCGCTAGCCGGCCACCCGGCTGCCGGCGTTCCACACGGCTGCCGGCACCAGGTCGTCGTCCGTGGCCAGGACGTCGGCACGCAGCCCGGCGGCCAGCGTGCCGCGCTCGCCGTCCAGACCGAGCAGCCGAGCGGGCGTCGCGCTGGCCGCCTCGACGGCGGCGTCGAGCGCCACTCCTGCCCCCACGCACCGTCGGACGACGTCGACGAGGCTCGACGTGCCGCCCGCCAGGGCACCGCTGCCCGGCAACATGGCCACGCCGCCCGTGACGTCGACCGACGCCGACCCGAGCCGGTAGCGGCCGTCGGGCATCCCTGCGGCTGCCATCGCGTCGGTGACGAGTGCGACCGACGCCGCTCCGACCAGGTCGAAGACCATGGCCACCGTCTCGTCGGCCAGGTGGACGCCGTCCGCCACGAGCTCGACGACCGCGTCGCCCCGCGCGGCGGCGGTCAGGCACGCGACGACCGCGCCGGGATCACGGTGATGCAGGGGCCGCATGGCGTTGAACAGGTGCGTGACCGAGGCTCGTCCTGCCCGGGCCAGGGACGACGCCGCCGTGGCGGCGTCCGCGTCGGTGTGGCCGAGGGAGGCGACCACGCCGCGTGTGTTCAGCCGGTCCACCAGGCCATCGGCCCCGGGTAGCTCGGCGGCGTACGTCATCGTCCGCACGTGCCCGCGTCCGGCGTCCAGCAGTCGGTCGAGCAGGTCGAGGTCGGGCACTCGCATGAAGGTCGGATCCTGCGCGCCGCAACGGGTCGGGGCGATGAAGGGGCCCTCGAGGTGGATGCCGAGTAGGGTGCCGTCGTCCGCCAGGTCGGCGCAGGCGCCCAGGGCGCGCACGAGGCCTGCCTCGTCGGCCGTAACGAGACTTGCCAGCAGGCCGGTGGTGCCCTGCGCAAGGTGGTGGGACGCGGCAGCCCGCGAGTCGGTCGCGTCGCCGTCCGGGAAGGAGTGACCTGCGGCGCCGTGACAGTGCAGGTCCACCAGGCCGGGCAGCAGAGTCGTCCCGATGCGCTGCGCGACAGGCCATCGGGCGTCGTCCGGTAGATCGCCGACGGGGCCTACCCAGATGATCCCCTCGTCACCGAAGGCGACGATGCCCTCCTCGAGGACCCCGCCGGGCACGACGACGCGACCGCGCAGGACATCGACCACGCGCCAACCCTAGGGCGTGGGCCGAGCTGGGCTCAGCGCGTCCCGCGGCGGCGCGACGCCCCACGCACGAGCGACCTGACGCCGCGCTCCACGTCGCCGGAGCCGGTGGCGCCGCCGCGGGTCCGCGTCCTGCCGATGCCACCAGCTCCGGCGGTGGGACGACGGGTCGTGCCGCGGCCACCGAGCCGGCTCAGGATTCCTCGCAACATGTGTTCCTCCTCAATGGGACCCGCCGAGAACGGGCCGTCGCCCCACTGTGGGCGTTGGGCGGCGCCGGCGCACGTCGAGAGCTACGGGCCGGCCGCGTCCTGGACGGCCGCGAGCACGTCGTCCGCGCAGCCCCACGAGAGCGTCACGCCGCTCCCCCCGTGCCCGTAGCAGTGCACGACGGTCGCGTCGCCCACGCTCTCGGTCTCCAGCCGGACGGCGGGGCGCGCCGGTCGCAGCCCGACGCGGTGGCGCAGCACGCGGACACCGCGGAGCTCGGGCACCAGGGCGGTGGCCCGCTCGAGGATCCGTGCGGCGACGTCGGGACGGGGCAGCGGGTCCCAGTCGTCCTCCACGGCGGTACCGCCGAGCACGACGGTGTCGGTGCGGGGCAGCACGTACGTGAGCTCGCCGTCGCGCTCGGTCTCGTCGACGAGCCAGCGGCTGAGGCCGGGGTTCTCGACGACGACCACCTGTCCCCGCACCGGCCGGACAGTGTCGTCGTGGGCCATCGCGCGGGCACTGACCCCGGTGGCGTCGACGACGACACCGCGGTTCGGCAGCGAGGGCAGGGGCATCCGTGTCACGGTGCCGCCGGCCGCCTCGAGCCGGGCGACCAGCCAGGGCAGGTAGCGACCCATGTCGACGAGGGGGACGCGCAGCTGCCAGCCGGCGGCGTAGCCGGGAGCGGGGTCGGTGACGGCCTGGAGGGTGGCGAGCCCGTCGACGGCGTCCGCCCAGGCCGGTCTCGTGGAGTCGGCGCCGTGCAGCAGCACGCCCTCGCGCAGCAGGACGCCGGCGTCGCCGTCCCGCTCGTGGATCGACGCCAGCTCGGAAAACGTCGCCCGCGCCCAGACGGCCACGCGTTCGGGCGGGTCGGCCCGGTAGGGCAGCCAGAGGGCGCCAGCGACGGCGGACGTGGTCTCGGCGGGCAGGTCGCGGGCGAGGACGTGGGCGTCGTAGCCGGCCTCGGCGAGCCGGACCGCGGCCGAGAGCCCGATCACTCCCGCCCCCACCACGACGACGCGCGTCACGGAGCCATCAGAACAGGCGGGAGTCGACGTCGTCCACGCCGCGCAGGGCGGCGTAGTCGAGGGTCACGCAACGGATGCCGCGGTCGGCGGCGAGCACGCGGGCCTGGGGCTTGATCTCCTGGGCCGCGAACACACCCGTGACCGGGGCCAGCAACGGGTCGCGGTTGAGCAGCTGGAGGTAGCGGGTGAGCTGCTCGACGCCGTCGATCTCGCCGCGGCGCTTGATCTCGACGGCGACGGCCAGGCCGCCGGGATCCCGGGCCAGGATGTCGACCGGACCAATCGCGGTCGGGTACTCGCGGCGCACCAGCGTGTGCCCGGCACCGAGTACGTCGATCTGCTCGGCCATCAGCTTCTGCAGGTGGGCCTCGACGCCGTCCTTGACCAGGCCCGGGTCGACGCCGAGCTCGTGCGCCGAGTCGTGCAGCACCTCGTGCACGCTGATCACGAGCTGGTCGCAGGTCTTCGTGTGGAGCACCGTCCACACCTGTTCGACGCCGTCGACCGAGCCGACGTCGGGCTCACCGACCACCAGGGTGCACGGCGGGCTCATCCAGTTCAGCGGCTTGTAGGAACCGCCGTCGGAGTGCACCAGCACGCTGCCGTCGGCCTTGACGAGCAGCAGCCGGGTGGCGAGCGGCAGGTGAGCCGTCAGCCGGCCCACGTAGTCCACGCTGCAGCGAGCGATCACCAGGCGCACGCGGCGAGCCTACGGTCTGGGAGGATCGCCCCCTAAACCGAGACTCGAGGAGCGGCAGTGGCACGCGAGTTCACCACCGTGGGTGTGATCGGGCTGGGCACGATGGGATCGGGCATCGTCGAGGTGTTCGCCCGCAACGGCGTCGACGTCGTCGCCATCGAAGCGGACGGCGAGGCGCTCGAGCGCGGCAAGGCGCACGTGGAGCAGTCCACCGGCCGGGCGGTCGCCCGGGGAAAGCTCAGCGAGGCCGACCAGGCTGCCCTGATCGGTCGGATCACGTTCGCCACCGACATGGCCGATCTCGCCGAGGTCGACCTGGTCGTCGAGGCGGTGCCCGAGCACCTGGACCTCAAGCGCCAGATCTTCTCCGCGCTCGACGACATCGTGAAGCCCGAGGCGGTGCTGGCCACCAACACGTCGAGCCTGAGCGTCACCGAGATCTCGGTCGCCACCCACAACCCGCGTCGCGTGGTCGGGATGCACTTCTTCAACCCGGCACCGGTGCTCGGCTTCGTCGAGGTGATCCGCACCGTCGTGACCGAGGACGACGTCGTCGCCGACGTCTCCGACCTTGCGAAGCGACTGGGCAAGCAGCCCGTCGTGGTGGGGGACAAGGCCGGCTTCATCGCCAACGCCCTGCTCTTCGGCTACCTCAACCACGCCGTGTCGATGTACGAGTCCCGGTACGCCAGCCGCGAGGACATCGACGCCGCGATGACCCTCGGCTGCGGCCTGCCGATGGGCCCGCTTGCCCTGATGGACCTGATCGGCCTCGACACGGCCTACGAGATCCTCGACACGATGTACAAGCAGGGCCGCGACCGGCTGCACGCTCCCACTCCGATCCTCAAGCAGATGGTCACCGCCGGATTCAAGGGTCGCAAGAGCGGGCGCGGCTTCTACACCTACGTCGAGCCGGGCAGCTCCAAGGTCACGGACGACGGCGCCGCCGCCCACGTCGCGGGCGTCGGTGCGTCGCCGCGGCCGGTCCGCCGGGTGGGTGTCGTGGGCTCCGGCACGATGGCCACCGGCATCGTCGAGGTGTTGGCCAAGGGCGGCTACGACGTGGTCTTCGTCGCCCGCAGCAGCGACAAGACAGCCACGGTGTCAGCAGCGCTCACCCGGAGCCTGGAGAAGGCCGTCCAGCGCGGCAAGCTCTCCGAGGCCGACCGCGACGCCGCCCTGGCCCGCGTCGCCGGCACCACGAGCCTGGACGACCTGGGGGACGTCGACCTCGTCGTCGAGGCGGTCGTGGAGGACCTCGCGGTCAAGCAGGCCCTGTTCTCCAACCTCGACGACATCTGCAAGCCGGGAGCCGTGCTCGCCACGACCACGTCGTCCCTGCCCGTCATCGAGTGCGCCGCCGCCACCCGCCGGCCGGCGGACGTCGTCGGCCTGCACTTCTTCAACCCGGCGCCGGTGATGAGGCTGGTCGAGGTCGTGCACACCGTCTCGACCGCCGCCGACGTCGTCGCCACCGCGATCCAGGTCTGCGAGCAGCTCGGCAGGCACCCGGTCAGCTGCGCCGACAGGTCGGGCTTCATCGTCAACGCGCTGCTGTTCCCCTACCTCAACGACGCCGTGAAGATGCTGGAGGCGCACTACGCGACCACCGACGCCATCGACACGGCGATGAAGACCGGCTGCGGCTACCCGATGGGCCCCTTCGAGCTGCTGGACGTCGTCGGCCTCGACGTCGCGCTGGCGATCGAGCGCGAGCTGTACCTGGAGTTCCGCGAGCGCGGCCTCGCCCCCGCGCCCCTGCTGGAGCAGCTCGTCACCGCCGGCTACCTCGGTCGCAAGACCGGCCGCGGCTTCCACACCTACCCGTGACCCATCCCGTCGGGCGCCTCCTGGTCGACGCCGCGGCGGGTTCCTTCCCCGCACCGGACGGCGGCTGGCACCGGGTGCCGCCGTGGCGTGACGGCGTGGAGGCGGTCCTGGCGTTCACCGGGCACGCCGTCCTGGCCGTCGGCGACGACGTGGACGACGGCACGCTCGCCGCGCTCGCGCCGGACGGCTTCGGTGGCGCGCACCATCCGAGGGTCGTGACGACTCTGGCCGGGGCGGGCTGGGTCGACGCGCTGGACGCCGTCCTCGTCGCCCGCGGTCGCGGCGGGCCGTCGTCCCTGGTCGAGCGACCGGACCTGAGCGAGCACCCGCGGGCCGTGCACGCCCGGCGGCTGCGCGACGACGTCCGGGTGCTGGGCGACGCCGACGGCCGCGGCTTCGTGACCCTCGCGACCGGTCTGGGCGGCCTGACCGAGGTGAGCGTCGAGGCGTGGCGGCCGGGCAGGCGCCACGGGCGCGCACTGATCGGGGCCGCTCTCGCGGAGGTGCCCGCGGATGAGGTGGTCTGCGCCGGAGTGGCGCCGGGCAACGCGGCGAGCCTGCGCGCCTTCCTCGCTGCCGGGTTCGTCCCGGTCGCCAGCGTCCAGCTCTACCGACCCGCCCGACACCCCCGTTGATCAAGGACCCCGTGTCCGCCCCCGGGCATGGGGTCCTTGATCAACACGGGGAGGGGGGTCAGCAGGCGCCGAGCGCGCTTCACGTGAGGGGCCCGACGATGCCGTCCGCGACCAGGCCGCGCGATGACTGGAACGAGCGCACGGCCGCGTCGGTGGCGGGCCCGAACTGGCCGTCGACGGCCAGGCTGGCGCCGCGCGCGTTGAGCCGCTGCTGGAGGTTG
>DASROP010000075.1:0-11429 GCA_035646835.1 Actinomycetales bacterium
CTCGGGGTCGTAGCCGTTGGTGAAGTGCGTCTCCGACCCGCTCGCCTCGAGAACGAAGGGCAGGCGACCGTCGACGGTCAGCGCCTTCAGCCGGACGCCGGGCGGCAGACCTTCGGCGTACATCGCCGACTGCCACTCCACTCCCGACAGCGTCGTCCCCTCGGGCTTCGCCTCGACGACCCCGACAGCCCGCTTGCCGACGTACAGGACGTAGTCGGCCCGTCCGTGCCCAGAGGCCATGATCACCTCGCGCACCGCGACACCGGTGCCGGCGAACAGGTTGAGGTCACCGCGGTCCTGCACGACCCACCCCGCGGCCGACAGCTGTCGGTCGATGATCGCGCGTGCCCGCTGCTCCGCCGCCAGCCGGACGTCCCCCGATGCCTCCATGACAGCCGACAGGCTAGCCACCCACGTGCGGCCGCGGTGGCCTTCGAGCGAACGACCGCCGCTGGGCAGCCCGCTGGTCCGCCGTGTGTACGGACGGGTAGCGTCGGGCCATGACCGACACCACCACGACGGCCCACGCGCACGCCCTCCGACACCCGGGCGGAGAGCTGGAGCTGCCGCTGGTCAAGGCCACGACCGGCAACGACGGCATCGACGTCTCGTCCCTGCTCAAGACGACCGGCCTGGTCACGGTCGACCCGGGGTTCGTCAACACCGCTTCCTGCTCGTCGGAGGTCACCTACATCGACGGTGACGCGGGCATCCTGCAGTACCGGGGTTACCCGATCGAGCAGCTCGCGGAGAAGTCGAGCTTCCTCGAGGTCTGCTACCTGCTGATCTACGGCGAGCTGCCGACGGCGTCCGAGCTGGAGGACTTCGAGGGACGGATTCGCCGGCACACCATGCTGCACGAGGACCTCAAGCGGTTCTTCGACGGGTTCCCGCGGGACGCGCACCCGATGCCGGTGCTGTCGTCCGCGGTCTCGGCTCTGTCCACCTTCTACCAGGACAGCCTCAACCCGTTCGACCCGGAGCAGGTCGAGATCTCGACGGTGCGGCTGCTGGCCAAGCTGCCCACGATCGCCGCCTACGCGTACAAGAAGAGCGTCGGCCAGCCGTTCCTGTACCCGGACAACTCCCACGGGCTGGTCGAGAACTTCCTGCGGATGACGTTCGGCTTCCCGGCCGAGCCGTACGAGGTCGATCCCGCCATGGTCAAGGCACTGGACCTGCTCTTCGTCCTGCACGCCGACCACGAGCAGAACTGCTCGACGTCGACGGTGCGTCTCGTGGGTTCGGCCCAGGCCAACCTCTTCGCGTCGATCTCCGCCGGGATCCACGCCCTGTCGGGGCCCTTGCACGGCGGGGCCAACCAGGCCGTGCTCGAGATGCTGGAGGGCATCCGCGACAGCGGCGACGACGTCGACACCTACATGAAGCGGGTCAAGGACCGGGAGCAGGGCGTGCGCCTGATGGGCTTCGGCCACCGTGTCTACAAGAACTATGACCCGCGGGCCGCGATCATCAAGAAGACCGCCGACGAGATCCTCTCCGGTCTCGGCGAGCGCGACGAGATGCTCGACATCGCGCTGCGGCTCGAGGAGATCGCGCTCAGCGACGACTACTTCATCGAACGCAAGCTGTACCCCAACGTCGACTTCTACACCGGCCTGATCTACCAGGCGATGGGCTTCCCCACCAAGATGTTCACGGTGCTGTTCGCGCTCGGCCGCCTGCCCGGCTGGATCGCGCAGTGGCGCGAGATGATCGGCGACCCGCAGACCAAGATCGGCCGGCCCCGCCAGATCTACACCGGTGCCGGCGCGCGCGACTTCGTGGAGATCGCCCACCGCTGACCACGGGGTCAGGTGCTGCACAGCGTCCGCACGCTCCGTCGTCCTGACCCCGGACTGTGCGAACGCAACAGCCGGAGGATCCCCGTGGGCGACCTTGTGGCCCGGGCCCGGACCCCTTACCTTGAAGTAAGGAATATCCTCCATCAGTAAGGCGAGATCCGTGCCCGCCGCAACGGTGACCAGCAAGGGACAGATCACCATCCCCGCCGAGGTCAGGCGCAAGCTCGGCTTGAGGGCGGGGTCGCGGGTGGAGTTCGTGCCGATGGACAACGGGTCGTTCGTGATCGCCCCGAAGACCGCCTCGGTGACGGCACTGAGAGGAATGGTGCCCGCTCCGGTCGTACCGGTGTCGCTGGAGGACATGGACGACGCGGTGGCCGCCGGTGCCGCCGAGCGGGCCCGTCGGTGATCGGCCTCGATACCAACGTCCTGGTCCGCTACGTCGTCCAGGACGACGACGAGCAGTCGTTGCGGGCCACACGGCTGATCGAGAGCCTGGACGACGAACGGCCCGGCTTCGTCAGCCTCGTCGTTCTGGTGGAGCTGCACTGGGTGCTGCGACGTGCGTACGGTGTCACCGCCGCCGACTCTGCAGCGGTCGTCCGCGCGCTCTTGGATTCCGAGGAGGTCGGCGTGGCTGAGTCCGACACCGTTCGCCGCGCCCTGTCGCGGGTGCCCGACGGGGAGGACCTGGTGGATGCCCTGATCGGTGCGCTGGGCGAGGACGCAGGATGCGCGTACACGGTGACGTTCGACCTCCCGGCATCGCGGCTGGCCGGGATGCGACTCGTGCCGACGTCCTAGCATCCTGCGATGGCGCTCGCCCGTCTCGAGAAGCGTCCTCGCCGACCCCGATCACGACGGGGGAGGGTCAGGTACCGGCGGCGACCTCGATCAGGACCTCACCCGACGGCGAGGACTCCGCAGCCACCCAGCCCTCGTCGGACGAGCCCCGCTGCCACTGCTGGGAGTCGACGACGACGCGGACGACGTCCAGGGCGTCGGCGCTGGCGACCGCCCACTGCGTCAGGGACCACCCTTGGCGGGTGCCGGCGTCGCCGTCCGGAGTCGTGATCGCCAGCGTCGTGCCGTCGTCCGAGGCGGGCGCCGCGTCCAGGTCCCCGTACGCGAGCTGGGCGGCGTCCAGCACCGCCTGCGCACGCGGCGTGACGCCGTTGCCGGCGACCTCCTGCACGGTGAGGTCACCGGCCGTCCGGAGGCGGCAGGTCAGGGCGGCGGTGGAGTACCCGGTCAGGGCGGAGGCGAACGCGCGACCCTCCGGCTCGTGATCGCCGTAGGCGCCCGGGAACGCGCTGCGCTGGACCCGTTGCGCGGCATCGGTGATCTCGAGGGCCTGGTAGCCCTCGATCTCGACGAGGACGTCGTAGAAGGCGTTGATCGCGTAGACGGGGTCCATGATCTCCTCGACGGTGCCCCAGCCCTGCGAGGGACGTTGCTGGAACAGCCCGACCGAGTCGCGGTCGCCGTAGTCGATGTTGCGCAGCTTCGACTCCTGGATCGCCGTGGCGATGCCGATCGTGGCCGCCCGCGCCGGTAGTCCCCGCTGCACGGAGATGGCGGCGATCGTCGCGGCGTTCGCGGCCTGGTCGGGGGCGAGCGAGTGCTCCCCGCCCTCGACGGTCGCGGTGCAGCGCTCGGTGACGACCACCGTCCCGCCCAACGCCGCGAGGAGCAGCGCCGCGCCGGTACCGACGACCGCGACCGCGGCCACCGCCACCACGATCACGCGGGTCCGTCGTCCCCTCGCCGTCAGGGCCATGCCGGCGTCAGTTGGCGTGCAGCGCGGCGTTGAGCTCGACCGTGGTGCCCGGTCGGGCCAGCGCCTCGACGGTGCCGGTGGCCGAGTTCCGCCGGAAGAGCACGTTGGAGGCGCCGGACAGCTCGATGGCCTTGACCGAGCGTGAGTCGTCGACGAGCGCGACCTTGGTCCCGGCGGTCACGTACAGGCCCGCCTCCACGACGCAGTCGTCGCCGAGGCTGATGCCGATGCCCGCGTTGGCGCCGACGAGGCAGCGCTCGCCGATCGAGATGACCTCCGAGCCGCCGCCCGAGAGGGTGCCCATGATCGATGCGCCGCCGCCGACGTCCGACGAGTCGCCGACGAGCACCCCGGCCGAGATCCGGCCCTCGATCATGGACGCGCCGAGGGTCCCGGCGTTGAAGTTCACGAAGCCCTCGTGCATCACCGTCGTCCCGGGGGCGAGGTGGGCACCGAGCCGCACGCGGTCGGCGTCCGCGATCCGCACCCCGGTGGGCAGCACGTAGTCGGTCATCCGCGGGAACTTGTCGACGCCGAGCACCAGGACACGCCCGTGCGCCGACATCAGCGCCAGCCGCGTGCGCTCGAAGCCCTCCACCGGGCAGGGGCCGCGGTCGGTCCAGACGACGTTGGCCAGGACGCCGAAGATGCCCTCGACGCTCAGGCTGTGCGGCGTGACGAGGCGGTGCGAGAGCAGGTGCAGCCGCAGGTAGGCGTCGGCGGGGTCGGCCGGGGCGGCGTCCAGGTCGATCACGGTGCGGACGACGTCCATCCGCACGCCGCGGTCGGGGTCCATCCCCTCGAGGCCGGCCAGCATGGCGGGCACGCCGTGGGGTCCCGCGTCGTGGGGGGCCGCGCCCAGGTGTGGGTCGGGGTACCAGGTGTCCAGCACGGTGCCGGACTCGGTGCTCGTGGCCAGGCCGTAGCCCCACGCCCTGCGGTCGCTCATGCCGCTCACCCTAAGCCGCCCACGCGTGCTCCCCCCACCGCCCTTTGCCCGCACCAGCACCACGAACCGTCCGCGAAATTGGTGGCGACGGGAGCAAAGGTGGGCGCCGGGAGCAAGCCAACTAGGGTCGGGCGGCGTGAGTACCCCTGTGCTGAACCTTCGTGCCGACGTCGTCGAGCTGACCCGCACCCTGTGCGACATCGAGTCCGTCAGCGGCGACGAGGGCGCGCTGGCCGACGCGATCGAGTCCGCCTTGCGCTCGCTGGGCCACCTCGAGGTGCTCCGGGACGGCGACGCCGTGATGGCCCGCACGACCCAGGGGCGGTCCGAGCGCGTCGTGATCGCCGGGCACATCGACACGGTGCCCCTGGGACGGCGGGACGACGGCTCCGCGAACCTGCCGACCTGGACCGTCGGCGCGGGGGAGGACGAGCTCGTCTACGGCAGGGGGACGGCGGACATGAAGTCGGGCGTCGCCGTCCAGCTCGCGGTGGCGGCGGCCGTCAGAGAGCCGACCCGTGACGTCACCTGGGTGTTCTACGACAACGAGGAGGTCGAGGAGGTCAAGAACGGGCTCGGCCGCCTCGTCGCGAACCACCCCGACTGGCTGCGGGCGGACTTCGCGGTGCTGTGCGAGCCGTCGTCGGCCACCGTCGAGGGCGGCTGCAACGGCACCATGCGGGTCGATGTCCACGTACCGGGCAAGGCCGCGCACTCCGCGCGTGCCTGGAGCGGTGTGAACGCGATCCACGAGGCCGGTCACGTGCTGAACCGGCTGGTCGCCTACGAGCCGCAGAGCATCGAGGTCGACGGACTCGTCTACCGCGAGGGCCTGAATGCGGTCGGCATCAGCGGCGGGATCGCGGGCAACGTCATCCCGGATCAGTGCATCGTGACCGTCAACTACCGCTTCGCGCCGAGCAAGACCGTGGCGGACGCCGAGGCGCACCTCCGCGAGCTGTTCGCCGGCTTCGCGCTCGAGGTGACCGACGCCAGCAGCGCGGCGCGGCCCGGTCTCGACCACCCCGCCGCCGCCGACTTCGTCAAGACGGTCGGCAAGGAGCCGATGCCGAAGTACGGCTGGACCGACGTCGCGCGCTTCTCCGCGATGGGCATCCCTGCGGTGAACTTCGGCCCCGCCGTCGCCGAGCTCTCGCACACCGACGCCGAGCATGTGCCTGCCGCCGCCGTCCGCGAGTGCGAGCGCGTCCTGCGCTCCTGGCTCCTAGGGTGAGCGACGTGAGCGAGGAGCAGGAGTACCACCAGGGGCCGGTGACCCTGCGCCGCGGCCAGGTGCCGGGCAGCACCACCGACCAGCGGCTGCTCGACAGCCGTGGCCCGAGCGACTGGGTGCACACGGATCCATGGCGCGTGCTGCGGATCCAGAGCGAGTTCGTCGAGGGCTTCGGGGCACTGGCCGAGCTCGGCCCGGCGATCAGCGTGTTCGGTTCGGCCCGCACCGACGCCGACCACCCCGACTACGCGCTCGGGGTGGCGGTGGGAGCGGCGCTCGCGAAGGCCGGCTACGCCGTGATCACCGGGGGTGGCCCCGGCGCGATGGAGGCGGCGAACAAGGGCGCCTGCGAGGCCGGCGGGGTCTCGGTCGGGCTCGGCATCGAGCTCCCGTTCGAGCAGGGCATGAACCAGTGGGTCGACCTGGGCGTCGACTTCCGGTACTTCTTCGCGCGCAAGACGATGTTCGTCAAGTACGCCCAGGGGTTCGTCGTGCTGCCGGGCGGCTTCGGCACGTTCGACGAGCTGTTCGAGGCGCTGACGCTGGTGCAGACGCGCAAGGTGACCAGCTTCCCGATCGTGCTGATGGGCACGCCCTACTGGTCCGGGCTGCTCGAGTGGCTGCGCGGCACCGTCGCCGAGCGCGGCGCGATCAGCGGCAAGGACCTCGACCTGGTGCACCTCACCGACGACGTCGACGAGGCCGTGGCGCTGGTGTCCGGCGACTGACCTCTTCCCACGGAGCGCGTCGGGGTGCGATCCTGAGCACCAGGAGGGGATGGCCATGCACGAGCGCGACGACGACGAGCGAGACCGGGACAGGTTCCGGCAGCTGCCCGAGCCCATCCGGATCTCCCAGACCTCCATCACCTATGCGGCCGTGCCGGGGTCGCTGATCATGTTCGGCGACGGCTGCGACGCGCCCTTCGGCGGGCCGGGCGGCTCCGGGGACGGCGACTGACGTGTCCGTCTCCCCGGTGCCCGCGCAGGGAGCCGTCGTCGTCGGCCGCGACCGGAGCGGCCGCGCGCTGCGCGTCAGCGCCCACCCCGAGCTCTCCCGGGTCGTGCTGAGCCTGTGGGACGGCAACCGCTGCATCGGCACGCTGCGCCTGGCGCCCCAGGACGTGCCGGACGTCGTCCACGCCCTCACGAGTGCCGCGGTCGCCGAGCCGATCGGGCTGCAGGCGGTCACCCCGGCCTCCTGAGGCCCCCGCCGGCTGGCAGGCTGGCGCCGTGGTCGCCGTCTGCGTGTTCTGCTCGTCGTCCGAGGCGATCGACGCCCGGCACCAGGACCTCGCCGCAGCCCTGGGCACCGAGCTGGCTCGACGCGGGCACTCGCTGGTCTCCGGCGGCGGGCGCGTCTCGATGATGGGCGCGGTGGCGCGCGCCGCCCGGGCCGGCGGCGCCCGCACCGTCGGTGTCATCCCGCAGGCACTGGTCGGCCTGGAGGTGGCGGACGACGACGCGGACGACCTCGTCGTCACCCCCGACATGCGCACCCGCAAGGCCAGGATGGACGCCGCCGCCGACGCCTTCGTGGTGCTGCCCGGAGGGATCGGCACGCTCGAGGAGCTGCTCGAGGTCTGGGTCTCGCGGTCCCTCGGCATGCACAGCAAGCCGGTCGTGGTGTGCGACCCGGACGGCGTTTACGGGGCGTTGCGCGACCTGGTCGACGACCTCGTGGACGCCGGTTTCGTGCGTCGCGCGGCGGCCGCAGAACTGGTCTGGACGTCGGACGTCGGCGCCGCCGTCGACGCCGTGGACGCGGGCATCGCCGGGTCCCGTCTGGTGCGGCCGGACTTCGACCGCGTGGTCTCCGAGACCCTGGAGGCGGAGCCGTGACGGTGCCCGCCGCCGCCGCGCGGCTGCACCTGCACGGACGCGACCTCGGGCCGGGACCGCTCGTGATGGCGATCGTCAACCGCACCCCCGACTCGTTCTACCCGGCAGCACGGCAGCCGGGCGATGTGGCGGCGCTCGAGGCGGTCGACCGCGCCCTCGCCGAGGGGGCCGACCTCGTGGACGTCGGCGGGGTGCGGGCCGGGCCCGGCGACGACGTCGACGCCGAGACCGAGATCCGTCGGGTGGTGCCGTTCGTCGAACGGGTCCGCGAGCGCCACCCGGACGCCGTCGTCAGCGTCGACACCTGGCGCAGCGAGGTGGCCGACCGGGCGTGCGCCGCCGGGGCCGACCTGGTCAACGACACCTGGGCCGGGCACGACCCGCGCCTGGTGGAGGTGGCGGCCTCGCACGGCGCCGGCATCGTCTGCTCCCACACCGGCGGCGTCACGCCGCGCACGCTCCCGCACCGGGTCTCCTACGGAACCGCCGCCGACGGGGTCGTGCTCGACGTGGTGAAGGCGTTGGGCGCCGCAGCGGCCTGGGCCGTCGCCGCCGGCATCCCGCCCTCTAGCGTGCTCGTCGACCCGACCCACGACTTCGGCAAGAACACCTGGCACGGGCTGGCGCTGCTGCGCGGCACGGCCGACCTCGTCGGGCTCGGCCACCCGGTGCTGATGGCATTGTCGCGCAAGGACTTCGTGGGCGAGACCCTCGACCTGCCCGTCGACGACCGGCTCGAGGGCACGCTGGCAGCGACCGCGGTGGCGGCCTGGCTCGGCGCCACCGTGTTCCGCGCGCACGACGTGGCGGCGACCCGGCGCGTGCTCGACATGGTGGCCAGCATCCGCGGCGAGCGACCGCCGGCCGCTCCCCTGCGCGGCCTGGCGTAGCTCAGGCCGCCTCGTCCAGGGCGGCGACGGTCGACCGTCGCAGCTCGGGCAGCGAGACCCCCGACTCGGTCAGGATCTGGGCGGCCAGACCGCCTCTTTCGCTGATCAGGCCGAGCAGGATGTGTTCCGGCCCGATGTGCCGGTGCTGCAGTCGGATCGCCTCACGCAGCGACAGCTCGAGCACCTTCTTCGCCCGGGGCGCGAACCGGACGTGCCCCTGCACTCGTCGGCCTGGCAGCCGGCGCCTCGGTTGCGGGGCCGCCGGTGTCAGTGCGTCGGGCCCGAAGCGCTCCTCGATCCGGGCCAGCACGGCGTCGACGTCGATCCCGATCGTCCGCAGGGCCTCGGCGAGAGCACCGCGCCGGCGGCGCCCGTCTCGGTCGAGAGCAGCGCGAGGAGCAGGTGCTCGGTACCGACCTGGCGGTGTCGCAGGTCCCGAGCCTCCTGCTGGGCGCGCACCACTACGTCGCGGGCCTGCCTGGTGAACCGCTCGAACATCTACGCCTCCAGCGAGCCGGTGGTCGGCGACCGGTGCGCGTACCTCTTGTGCACCGCCTGCTTGGAGATCTCGAGCGCCCGAGCGATCTCTTGCCAGGACCAGCCGGCCCGCCGGGCGTTGTCCACCTGCAGGGCCTCGAGCGTGTCCGCCAGCCGGCGCAGGGCACGGGCCGCTCGCAACCCGGTCCGGGCGTCGCTGCCGCTGGCCGCCGTGGCCAGCTCCGCTACCTCTGCCATGGCGTCAACCTTGGCTGACGGTGGCGGACATGTCAACCCTGGATGACGAAGCGTTATTCGCGGACCTCGGCGGCGAAGGCCATCACGGCCGCGCTCACCTCGTCGTCCCCGGCGGGACCTACGAGCTCCTTGCCGTGCGCGCTGCCGTCGACGATCAGCACCTCGTGGTCGCCGTCGTGGCCGGCGACGAGGTTCTCTGCGCCGGTCATCACGCGGTCCAGCCGGGCCGCCACGACGAGGGCCGGCCCGGGATAGTCGGCCAACGGGGTCGTGAGGCGGGTGCCGTCGGCGTAGCTGACGTCCGGAGACGAGAGTGCGACGACGCCGTCCACCGGAGGGTCGATCCCGCCGGCCGCCCGCACGCTGATGGTGCCGCCGATCGAGGCGCCGACCAGCAGGACCGTCTGCGCCCCGGGGGTCCTCGGCGGCGACGAGCGCGGCGAGCACCGGCACCGGGTCGTCCCCTGCGGCGGTGTCGTCGGACCACGCGACGACCTTCCAGCCCTGGTCGACCAGCTGACGGCCCAGCGGCACGAGGTCGCAGGGGCTGCCGTCGCTCTGGTGGGCCAGCACGGCGACGTCGGGACCGGAGCCGCTGACCAGGGCGGACACCGACGTGGAGTCCGGGAGCGCCACGTCGACCTGGTTCTCGTCCGGCCCCGGGCACGGCGCGGGCTCGGCCCCGACCTCCACCGGTGTCTTGCGGTTCGCGCGCTCGTCGGGCCCGGGCACGGCAGGCTGAGCGCTGCACGCCGCCAGCAACACGACCGCCGCCATCCACCCCCGTCGCATCGGTCGACCGTACCGCCGGACCTGCCGAACCCCGGTCTTCTGTCCCGTAGCGGAGCCCAGCCGGCACCTTGGTAGGTCCGGCGGTACGCGCGGTGGCCTGTGCGTGGCGGCATGGCACGATCGGGGCGTGGAGCTGTTCGTGCTGCTTGGCGCCCTGGCCGTGATCGGCGTCGTCGCCGCGGTGGCCACCGGCCGTGTGCGCGGAGGTCTCGACGCGCCGACGACGTCACGTCCCCATCGCGGGCTGCCGGAGCAGATCCGGCCTGACGACGTCGACGCCGTCCGCTTCAGCCTCGCGCTGCGGGGTTACCGGATGGACGAGGTGGACGCCGTTCTGGCGCGGTTGCGCGACGAGCTGGCGGCCCGTGACGACGAGCTGGGCAGTCTTCGGGCCGAGTCCGCGGACAAGCCCGAGAAGCGGCTCAGCACCGACGACGCCACGAGCCGTTGACGTGGCCCGGTTCACCACCAGCACCGAGGCGCGGGCACCCGCCGCCGACGTCTGGCGTCTGCTCACCGACTGGCCCGCGCACTCGCGGTTCGTGCCGCTGACCCGGATCACCCGCACCGGTGACGGCGTCGGAGGAGTCGGGGACCGATTCACTGCCCGAACGGGCCTGGCGTGCTGTGCTTTCGACGACCCGATGGAGGTCGTCGAGTGGGTTCCGCCGGACGGCGACGCCCCGGGCAGGTGCGTGGTCGCCAAGCTCGGTCGCGTGCTCCTGGGCCGGGCCGTGATCGACGTGGTGCCGTTGTCGAGGGCGTCCTGCCGGGCCAGGTGGAGCGAGGACGTGGAGATCGCGCCGGCCGGCCTGACCCGGGTCGCCGGACCGTTGGTGGGTCTGGTGGGCGGCCTGGGGTTCGGACGCGTGCTGCGCGCGATGGTCGCCGAGGTGGAGGCGCGGTGACCGCCGACGGCGTGGTGGTGGGGGACGACGGCCTGGCGCGGTGCGCCTGGGGGGCGGCCGGCGACCTGTACCGCGGCTACCACGACGACGAGTGGGGCCGGCCCGCGCACGGGGAGCAGGCGCTGTACGAGCGGTTCACGTTGGAGGCGTTCCAGTCCGGGCTGTCGTGGATCACGATCCTGCGCAAGCGCCCGGCGTTCCGGGAGGCCTTCGACGGCTTCGACCCCGAGACGGTGGCGGGCTACGGCGACGCCGACCGGGCACGGCTGCTGGCCGACGCCGGCATCGTGCGCAACCGGGCCAAGGTCGACGCCGCGATCACCAACGCGGCCGCCGTCCTGCGCATGCGTGAGGAGGTGGACGGCGGTCTGGACTCGCTGGTCTGGTCGTTCGCCCCTGACCCGCCGCCGCCCTCACCCCGGACGACGGCCGACGTCCGGGCCACGACCGCCGAGTCGGTCGCCTTGTCGAAGGCGCTCAAGCGGCAGGGGATGG
>DASROP010000076.1:0-2409 GCA_035646835.1 Actinomycetales bacterium
AGCACCACCAGGACGACGATCGTCGCGGCGATCATGTCGCGGCCTCGTCGAGGAGACGGGCGGCCAGCGGCCGCAGGCCGTGCTCGTGCTGCCACCAGGCCGTGCGGGCACGCTGGTTCACCGCCTGGGCCGTGATCCCGATTCGGGAGGCCACCTCGCGCTGGGTGAGCCCTTGCGCGAGCAGGTCGACCACCTCCCAGCCGGCCTTGCTGCGGCGCTGCACCAGCGTGGCCAGCAGACCCAGCAGGTCACCGGCCTCACGCGCCCTGCCGGCGTCCTCGCCCTGAACCTCGCAGTGCGGGCCGACGGACTTGGCCCGCTCCACGGCGTTGCGGGCGAGCTCGAACGCCGGACCGGCACCGGCCCGCACGCTCGCCGGTACCGGCTCGCGCACGGCGCCCGCGCCGATCCCGATGCTCCAGACCTGCGCACGCGCGAGCCGCAGGGCGAGGTCGACGACCACCGTGGCGTCGTCCAGCAGTCCCTGGACCTCGTCGCCGGCCGTGCGCTCGAAGCCACGAACTAGACCCGGCCGCCCGGCCATCTCTTCCAGCAGCCGGTCGACCAGGTCGGGGCCGCGGCGGCTGCCCCGCTGGTCGATGGTCATGACGAACACGATGCCCTCCCGGTCCGACACTCCTGGGGATCAAGTCTCCTGCCTTGCTTGTCTGTCGTCAAGGCTATAGGCTTGATGAGGTCCGATCAAGGGTTCACGTGGGCGGCGACCGCCCGGAGCGCGAGGCCGTACGAGGTGACGCCGAAGCCGGCGACCGTGCCGGTCGCCACGCCAGCCACCACGCTGGTGTGCCGGAAGCGCTCCCGGGCTGCGGGGTTCGACAGGTGCACCTCAACGAGCACCAGGCCGGCGTCGGTCACCTGCGCGCACGCGTCGCGCAGCGCGTAGGAGTAGTGCGTGAAGGCCGCCGGGTTGAGGACGACGTGGGCGCGGGTGTCGACCGCCTCGTGCAGCCATCTGACCAGCTCCGCCTCGTCGTCCGTCTGCCGTACCTCGACGTCCAGGCCCAGGGACTCCCCCACGGTCCGGCACGACGCCGCCAGGTCCTCGTGGGTCGCCGTGCCGTAGACCTCCGGCTCCCGCACCCCCAACCGGCCGAGGTTGGGACCGTTGAGCACCAGCACCCGCGTCATGGCCTGGACCCTAGTCGGCGGCCTTCCCCCGGAGGCGCTGCGGCGCGAGGATGGTGGACCCGGGAGGACGCGTGGAGCAGATCGAGGTCGGCGGACGCCACGTCGCCTTTCGCCGTGCGGGCAGCGGTCCTGCCGTGGTCCTGCTCCACGGTGGTGTGTGCGACGGCCGGGTCTGGCGCGAGCAGCTCGAGAGCCTGGCCGACCGGTACACCGTCGTCGTGTGGGACGCCCCGGGCTGCGGCGGTTCCGCCGACCCGCCCGAGACGTTCCGGCTACCGGACTACGCGGACTGCCTCGCGGCGCTCGTCGACGCCCTCGGGCTGGAGCGGCCTGCCATAGTCGGCCACTCCTGGGGCTCCGGCCTGGCGCTGGAGCTGTACCGACGGCACCCGGCGTTGCCTGGCTCGCTCGTGCTGGTGGGCGGCTACGCAGGCTGGGCCGGTTCGCTGCCCGCCGACGAGGTCGAACGCCGCCTGCGGTTCGCGCTGGAGGTCGCCGGCCTCCCGCCGGGTGCGTTCGACCCGACGAGCATGCCGGGGCTGTTCTCGCCCCTCATCCCGACGGAGCGCCACGCCGAGCTCGTCGCGATCATGCGCGACATCAGGCCGGCGGGGACGCGCGCGATGGCCCACGCGTTCGCCGAGGCCGACCTGCGAGACGTGCTCGCCACGGTCGACGTGCCCACCCTCGAGCTGCACGGCGCGGACGACGCGAGGTCGTCGCTCGATGTCGCCCGCGCGCTGCACTCGGCGATCCCGGGCTCGGAGCTGGTCGTGCTGCCCGGGCTCGGCCACGAGCCGTACCTCGAGGACCCGGAGGCATTCGAGGCCGAGTTGGTGAGGTTCCTGAATGACGTCGTCGGCGTCAACCGCGACTGATCGCGGCGTACGCCGCCTCGAGCATGGCCGGCTCCGGTCCCTCCAGGCGCGAGGGCCGGGCGAGCCCGTCGAGGACGACGAACCGCAGCAGGTCGCCCCGGGTCTTCTTGTCGCGGCGCATCGCGTCGAGCAGCTGCGGCCACCGGTCGCCGCGGTAGGTCACCGCCAGGTGCAACGACCCCAGCACGGAACGGTGGCGGGCCACCACCTCGTCGTCGAGACGCCTGGCCAGCCGTGCCAGCTCGGCGGCGAAGACCATGCCGACGCTGACGGCCTGGCCGTGCGGCCACCGGAACCCCTCCACGAGCTCGATCGCGTGCCCCAGCGTGTGCCCGTAGTTGAGGACCTCCCGGGGACCTGACTCGCGCAGGTCCTGCCCGAC
>DASROP010000077.1:0-22833 GCA_035646835.1 Actinomycetales bacterium
TCCTTCGACCGTGCGTCGTTCATGCCGGGCGTGCTCCTCGGGGCACGGACGGTGGCCACGCGGCCGGGGCTCACCGTGGGGCTCGAGCACTTCCTCGACCTGTAAGCGGGCGCCGGGCCGAGCCGGACACCTCCGCGGTCAGCGCCTCCAGCGGGCCGCGGGCCCCGGTCAGCGCCCACAGGGAGGCGAGGACCACCGCGGCGACCACGTGCACGGCCCACTCGGCCACCGGGTCCCACGAGGGCGAGACGTCCCGGGTCGAGGCGAGCACCACGACGTGCACCGAGTACAGCGTCAGCGTCATCGAGCCCGTCGCCGCCAGCGGCAGCAGCCACCGCCGCGCGACCTGGGCGGCCAGCAGGCACGCCCCCAGCGCCAGCAGGGCGGTGCCGGTGGTGTGCAGCAGGTCGAACGAGGTGCCCGAGTGCGGTCCGGACACCACCAGCCACCACCACGACGTGGTCGGCGTCGTGCCGAACATCCCCGTCTGCAGCGCCAGGTCGAGCGGCCGGCCCGCGATCGGCGACGTCATCGGCACGCTCAGCTCGTCGTAGCCCAGCGGCAGCAGGAGCCCCGACACCACCTTGGCGAGGCCCGCCGTGACCGCGCCAGCTGCGGCCAGCCACACGGCCGTCGCGGTGCGGCGCAACGGCAACCGCCCGACCGCGAGGCCCACGAGCAGGTACCCGGTCCACTGCAGCACCGGGTAGTAGCCGGTGAGCAGGAGCCGTTCGAGCAGGACCACGGGCTGGGCGAGGTCGAACCAGGACGGTGAGGGTCCGGGGCCGGGCGTGAGCAGCGGCCGCAGCGCGTGCGCCAGCACCGGGGTCACCACCAGCCAGGCGAGGCCGGCTGGCGCCAGCACCCGCCAGCCCAGGCCCAGGACGACCGTGGACACGGCGAAGAGCAGGCCGTAGTTGACCAGGATCACCGCCACGCCGGAGTCGAGCACCCCCAACGACAGGCCGATGAACGCGATCACCCCCGCGCGGACCGCGACCGAGCGCCGCGCCGCCGCGAGGTCGCGGCCGGACGCCGGGCGCTCACCCCCGGTGACGAGGGCCAGGGCCACTCCGGCCAGCACGGCGAACAGCGCCGAGGCCCTCCCGCTGGCCAGCTGGTAGGCGAGGCTGACCTCCCCACCGGTCGTGCTCGGCACGATGTGGGTCGCCATCATGCCGATCAGCGCGAGCCCCCGGGCGATGTCGACGCCCGTCACGCGGTCGGGGGAGAGCAGCCTCTTCACGTCGCGGCCCGCAGCCCTGCCGCGGTCAGCGCCGCCAGTACCACGACGACGATGAACGGCGCCCGCAGCCAGAGCGCGACGGCCGCGACGCCGAGGGCGGGCACCCGGGCGTCCACCGTGAGCGAGCCGTCCTCGCCCAGTGCCTGGACGACGACCAGGGCCGAGAGCAGGGCGACGGTGATCAACGCCGCGATCCGGCGTACCCGCTCGCCGGCCAGGAACCCTTCCGGCACCAGGTAGCCGGCGAGCTTGAGCGCGAAGCAGAGGGCGCACGCCACAAGCACCGCCGTCCAGCCGGTCACGAGCGAGTCCTCCAGCCGACGACCACGGCCACAGCCGCTGCTGCGAGCACCGGCAGCCCCGCCGGTGCGATCGGCGTCAGCGCGGCGGCCACGACGACCGCACCGGCGGCGACCGCCCTCGCGCTGCCCTCGCGCAGCCGGGGCCACACCAGGCCGAGGAAGGCTGCCGCCGCCGCGGCGTCCAGGCCGTACCGGCGGGGGTCACCGAGCGCGTCGCCGACGACCGCGCCGGTGAGGGTCATCAGGTTCCACAGCACGAAGACCGCCGTGCCGGTGACCCAGAAACCGAGGCGCCGCAGTCGTGCGGTGGGCTGGGCGGTCGCCACCGCGGTGGACTCGTCGATGGTCACGTGGGCGGCCGCCAGGCGGCGCAGACCCGTTGCCCCCAGCACCGGAGCCATCTGGAGCCCGTAGAGGCCGTTCCGTGCCCCCAGCAGGGCGGCCGTCGCCGCCGCCGCGACCGGCGTGCCACCCGCGCCGACGACGCCGACGAAGGCGAACTGCGAACCCCCGGTGAACATCAGCAGGCTCAGGGCGCAGGTCTGGGCCACGGTCAGCCCGGCAGCCACCGACAGTGCGCCGAACGAGATGGCGTACGCGCCGACGGCGGCCGCCACCGACAGCGATTGCCGCAGGGTCGGCCCGCGGGAGCTCTGCTCCTGCCTCACGCCGCCACTCACGTCAGGCCGGCGACGAGTCGGACCTCGCGCATCGTCCGCTCACCGGGCATGTCCAGGTCGCGGGCCGTGCCGTCGGGCCCGAATCCGGCCGATCCGAGGAAGGCGCGGCGTGGACCGTCGTCCGCGGGCGACCAGGTGCTCACCGTCCCCAGGCCGTCCTCGCGGAGGGTGTCGACGGTCGCCGCGAGCAGCCGCGAGCCGTGGCCGTGCCGCTGGTGGGCGGGGTCCACGAGCAGGGCGACGATCTCGCCGCGGGAGTCGCTGGCACAGAACCCGACCACGGTCGGGCCGGAGCACGCGACGAGCACCCGGTGCCGGGGGGAGGGCGGAGTCGTCACGGCCGGGCGCCAGGCGGTGGCGAACGGCTCGGGCCCCATCTCGGCCAGCACCTCGGCGGGAAGCAGGTCGGCGTACGCCGCGGTCCACGCGCGGGCCTGGACCGCGCCGATCGCCGCGAGATCGGCGGCGGTCGCGGGCCGCACCGAGGCGTCGGCCGCCCCGGGCGCCAGCACGTCGCTCGTCTCCACCCGCCCATCCTCGCAAACCTCCCGCGTGTGACAGGTCGGCGCACGTATTGCAGAGAGGTGTCACACGGTGGGAGGATGGCGCCCATGTACGGCAACGACCACTCGTCCGACGCCCCGCTGAATGCCGCCGAGGCCGGTGGTGTCGACGAGGCGATGGCCCACGTCGACCGCCGGGACTCCGTCGACTCCGGCGACGAGCAGGAGCGGTTCGACGCCCTGCTCGCCGCGGACCAGCGGATCGAGCCGCGCGACTGGATGCCGGACGACTACCGCAAGACCCTGGTTCGCCAGATCGCCCAGCACGCGCACTCCGAGATCATCGGCATGCAGCCCGAGGGGAACTGGATCACCCGCGCCCCCAGCCTGCGTCGCAAGGCGATCCTGATGGCCAAGTCGCAGGACGAGGCCGGCCACGGCCTCTACCTCTACTCGGCGGCCGAGACGCTCGGCACCTCCCGCGGCGAGATGCTCGACCTGCTGCACGCCGGCAAGCAGAAGTACTCCTCGATCTTCAACTACCCCACCCTGACCTGGGCGGACGTCGGCGCGATCGGCTGGCTCGTGGACGGTGCCGCGATCATGAACCAGGTCCCGCTGTGCCGCTGCTCTTACGGCCCGTATGCCCGGGCCATGATCCGGGTCTGCAAGGAGGAGTCCTTCCACCAGCGGCAGGGCTTCGAGATCCTCTGGAACCTCGCGCGCGGCACCGACGCGCAGCGCGAGATGGCGCAGGACGCCGCGAACCGCTGGTGGTGGCCGTCGCTGATGATGTTCGGCCCGCCCGACACCGGGGAGGCAGCCCAGGGCACCCACACCGAGCTCTCGATGGCCTGGGGCATCAAGAGATTCAGCAACGACGACCTGCGGCAGAAGTTCGTCGACATGACCGTGCCGCAGGCGCAGAAGCTGGGGCTCGACCTGCCGGACGACGAGCTGGCCTGGGACGACGAGCGCGGCCACTGGAACTTCGGCGAGATCGACTGGGACGAGTTCTGGCAGGTCGTCAAGGGAGACGGCCCCTGCAACGCCCAGCGGCTGGAGCACCGGCGCACGGCTCACAGCGAGGGGGCGTGGGTGCGGGAGGCGGCGAACGCCTACGCCGCCAAGCAGTCCAAGCGCGTCGAGAGCGCGGCGTGAACGCCGGCGAGTGGCCGCTCTGGGAGGTGTTCGTGCGCGGCAAGCGCGGCCTCAACCACACCCACGCCGGGTCGCTGCACGCCCCCGACGCGACGATGGCGCTGCGCAACGCGCGCGACGTCTACACGCGGCGCGGCGAGGGGGTCTCGATCTGGGTGGTGCCCGCCTCGTCGATCACGGCCTCGAGCCCGGACGAGCGTGACTCCTTCTTCGACCCGGCCGCCGACAAGGTGTACCGCCACCCGACGTTCTACGACGTGCCGGAGGACGTGGAGTACCTGTGAACGCCACAGCCCGGTACTGCCTCGGACTGGGCGACGACGCGCTCGTGCTCGCCCACCGGCTGGGGGAGTGGCTGAGCCGCGCCCCGCAGATCGAGGAGGACATGGCGCTGGGCAACATCGGGCTCGACCTGCTCGGTCAGGCCCGCACCCTGCTCACTCACGCCGGCGAGCTCTCCGGAGGCCGCTCCGAGGACGACCTGGCGTACCTGCGCGACGAGCGCGAGTTCCGCTGCGTGCACCTGGTGCAGCTGCCGCGCGGCGACTTCGGCGACACGGTCGCCCGCCAGCTCGTCTTCTCCACCTACCAGCTGGCGCTGTACTCGCGGCTCGTCGAGTCGACGGACCCGGTGATCTCAGCTCTCGCGTCGAAAGCCGTCAAGGAGGTCACCTACCACCGCGACCATGCCGTGCAGTGGACGCTGCGCCTGGGTGACGGCACGGCCGAGAGCCACCGGCGGATGCAGGCCTCCCTCGACGCCGTGTGGCCCTACGCCGACGAGCTGTTCACCGACGACGACGTCTCCGTCGCGGTGGCCGCCGACGGCGTCGGCGTGCTGCCGTCGTCCCTGCGCGGCGAGTGCGAGCAGGTCTGGGCCGACGTCCTGACCCGGGCCACGCTGGAGCTGCCGGAGCCGCGCAGCCACGCCCGCGGTGGCCGGGACGGGCGCCACAGCGAGCACCTCGGCTACCTGCTGGCCGAGATGCAGCACATCGCCCGCTCCCACCCGGGCGCGACGTGGTGACGGCGACCGTGAGGGCCGCGCTCGCCGACGTCCGCCGTGCCGTCGAGGATGTGGCCGACCCGGAGGTGCCGGTGCTCACGCTCGGGGACCTCGGCATCGTCCGCGACGTCCGGGAGGGGCCGGCGGGCGAGGTCGAGGTGGACCTGACACCCACCTACTCCGGCTGTCCGGCCACCGAGGTGATCGCGGCGGACGTCGTCCGGGCCGCGGGGCGGCTGGGACGCCGGGCACGCGTGCACACGGTGCTCTCACCGGCGTGGACGACGGACTGGATGAGCGCCGAGGGACGCCGCAAGCTCGAGCGCTACGGCATCGCGCCGCCGTCCGGACGGGCTGCCGTCTCCGGCCCGGTCGACGTGACGATCGGGCGAGCGGCGCCCTCACCGGCCTGTCCGCGCTGCGGATCGTCGTCGGTCGAGGAGCTGTCGCGGTTCGGCACGACCGCCTGCCAGTCGCTCTGGCGCTGCACCGCGTGCGCCGAACCGTTCTCGCACTTCAAGGCGATCTGATGACGGTGGAGGCTCCCGCGCGGGCGCGGGCGACGTTCCATGCGCTGCGGGTGTCGGGCATCACCGAGCTCACCGACGACGCGGTCGCGGTGACCTTCGCCGTGCCCGAGGAGCTGGCGAGCGAGTACGCCTACACCGCGGGCCAGCACCTGACGCTGCGCACGGAGGTGGACGGCCACGTCGTCCGCCGTTCCTACTCGATCTGCTCCGGCGTGCCGGCCAGCGGTACGCCCCGGTCGCTGCGGGTCGCGGTCAAGCGGCTCGACGGCGGGGCGTTCTCCGGTTGGGTGCACGGCGGGCTTCAGGTCGGCGCGGAGGTCGACGTGATGACGCCGCAGGGCCACTTCACGTGCCGGCCGGACCCGACGGCGCGGCGGCACCACGTGGCGATCGCGGCCGGTTCGGGGATCACGCCGGTGATGTCGATCATCGCGACGGTGCTGGCCGACGAGCCGGACAGCCGGGTGACCCTCGTCTACGGGAACCGCCGTCCGTCGTCCGTGATGTTCCTCGAGGAGCTCGAGGACCTCAAGAACGCCTATCGCGAGCGGTTGCACCTGGTGCACGTGCTGAGCCGGGAGGAGCAGGACGCCGAGCTGCTCAACGGGCGCCTGGAGCCCGAACGGGTGGAGGGGATCCTCGACACGCTGGTCGGGCTGGACGGCGTCGACCAGTGGTACCTGTGCGGGCCGTTCGGCATGGTCACCGGCGTCCGGGACCTGCTCGCCCGCCGCGGCGTCGACGCGGCCCGGGTGCACAGCGAGCTGTTCCACGTCGAGGACACCCCTCCAGTGCGGTCGGCCGAGGATGAGGCCCTCGACGCGGCCGAGGCGGTCGTCGTCGTCAGCCTGGACGGGCGGAGGTCGACGATCCGGATGCCCTCGCGCGCCCAGACGATCCTCGACGCGACGCTCGGGGTCCGGCCGGACGCGCCGTTCTCGTGCACCGGTGGCGTCTGCGGCACCTGCCGGGCCCGGGTGGTGTCCGGCGAGGTGCGGATGGACCGCAACTACGCACTGGAGCCGGAGGAGATCGAGAAGGGCATCGTGCTGGCCTGCCAGTCCCATCCGGTGACCGACCGTGTGGAGCTGGACTACGACGCGTGATCCGCTAGGTTCGCCAGCGTGCGGCAGTACCTCGACCTCCTGGGCCACGTGCTGGAGCACGGCACGGCCAAGGGCGACCGCACCGGCATCGGCACCCGCAGCGTCTTCGGCCACCAGATGCGCTTCGACCTGGCCGACGGCTTCCCGGCGCTGACGACGAAGAAGCTGCACATGAAGTCCGTCGTCGGTGAGCTCCTGTGGTTCCTGCGGGGAGACACGAACGTGGCCTGGCTGCGGGAGCAGGGCGTCAGCATCTGGGACGAGTGGGCCGACGCCGACGGCGAGCTGGGCCCGGTCTACGGATACCAGTGGCGCTCGTGGCCGACACCCGAGCGCGGCCACGTCGACCAGATCGCGAAGGTGATCGACGCGATCCGCGCCAACCCCGACTCGCGCCGGCACGTCGTCAGCGCCTGGAACGTCGCGTCCCTCGACGAGATGGCCCTTCCGCCCTGCCACACCCTGTTTCAGTTCTACGTCGCCGGCGGGCGTCTCTCGTGCCAGCTGTACCAGCGGTCCGCGGACGTGTTCCTGGGCGTGCCCTTCAACATCGCCTCGTACGCGCTGCTGACGCACATGGTCGCGCAGGTGTGCGACCTCGAGCCGGGCGACTTCGTGCACACGCTCGGCGACGCCCACCTGTACCTCAACCACCTCGACCAGGCGCGCGAGCAGCTCACCCGCGAGCCGCGCCCGCTGCCGGCGCTGCGGCTCGCGCGCCGGGCGTCGATCGACGACTTCGACATGAGCGACGTCGAGCTGCTCGACTACGACCCGCACCCCAGCATCAAGGCGCCCATCGCGGTATGAGCGTCACCCTCGTGGCCGCGGTCGGCCGCAACGGCGTGATCGGTCGCGACGGGCAGCTGCCGTGGCCGCCGACCGGCGACCTGAAGCACTTCAAGCGGACGACGATGGGCCACACCCTGGTGATGGGCCGCAAGACGTACGACTCGATCGGACGACCGCTGCCCGGTCGGACGACGATCGTGGTCACGCGGCAGCCGCGCTGGCACGCGGACGGCGTCACGACGGCGTCCTCCCTGGACCGAGCCCTCGCGCTGGCCGAGGGGGAGGTCTTCGTCATCGGCGGTGGCGAGATCTACCGCCAGGCGATGCCACGGGCCGACGCCCTGCTGATCACCGAGGTCGACCAGGCTCCGGACGGCGACACGACGTTCCCCGAGATCGACCCGGCCCACTGGGTGGAAACCTCTCGCGAGCAGCACGACGGGTTCGCGGTCGTCACCCACACGCGCCGCTGGGTGGTTACAGGCGGCGGTGCATGATGTGCAGCCCGACGAAGCCGAGCCGTGGGTGGTGGAACCCCTCGGGCAGGGTGCCGAGGATCTTGAACCCGAGCGAGCGCCACAGCGCCACGGCACCCGTGTTCGTCTCCACCACCGCGTTGAACTGCATCGTCCGGTAGCCCTCGGCGCGCGCCCAGGCCAGGACGTGCTCGCCGAGGGCACGGCCCACGCCGCGGCCCGAGTGCGCCGCGTCGACCATGAAGCTCGCACTGGCGATGTGCGAGCTGCCGCCGGAGTGGTTGGGGTTCATCTTCGCCGTCCCGAGCACCGTGCCGTCGTCGTCCAGCGCCACCACCGTCCGGCCGGGCGGCCCGAGCACCCACAGCGTGCGGGCCTGCTCCGAGGACAGCTCCCGGTCGTAGGTGTACGTCTCGCCGGCCCGCACGATCTCGCGCATGAACGGCCAGATCGCCGGCCAGTCGTCGGCCGTGACCTCCCGAATCTCAGTCGGCAAGGTTCGCCCAGCCCTTCGCGCGGGCGACACCCGCGCGCCAGCGGCGGTAGCCGTGCTCGTCGCGCTCGCCGGGCTCGAACCGACGCTCGAGCCGCCAGGTCGACGCGAGCTCCTCGGTGGACGACCACATACCCACTCCCAGGCCGGCCAGGAACGCCGCCCCCATGCCGGTGGTCTCCAGCACCTCCGGACGCTCGACGGCGACCCCCAGCTGGTCGGCCTGCAGCTGCATCAGGAAGTCGTTGTCGGAGGCGCCGCCGTCCACCCGCAGCACCGGGACGTTCCCCTCGATGGTGGCGACCACGTCCCGCACCTCGTAGGCGATCGCCTCCAGTGTCGCGCGCACGAGGTGGGCCCTCGTCGTCCCCCGCGTGATCCCCACGATCGTGCCCCGCGCCTGCGGGTCCCACTCCGGCGCACCGAGACCCGTCAGCGCCGGAACGAAGACGACGCCGCCGGTGTCCGGCACGGTCTGGGCGATCACCTCCGACTCGGACGCCGACCCGATGATCTGCAGCCCGTCCCGCAGCCACTGGACGGCGGCGCCGGTGACGAAGATCGAGCCTTCCTGTGCGTAGGTCAGCTCGCCGTCCGGGGCCATCCACGCCACGGTGCTGAGCAGGCCGGACGATCCGCCGTCGTGCGGCTCCGGTCGCACCACCTCCGAGCCGGTGTTCACCAGCACGAACGAGCCGGTGCCGTAGGTGCACTTCGCGTCGCCGACGGCGTAGCAGGCCTGCCCGAACAGCGCGGCCTGCTGGTCACCGGCGATCCCCGAGATCGGGACGTCGAGCCCGAGGAAGGACGACGGGTCCGTGCGCGCGACCTCGCCCCAGCTGGGCACCACCTCGGGCAGCGCAGCGCTCGGCACGCCGAAGAGCTCGCACAGCTCGGGGCTCCAGGCGCCGGAGGCGATGTCGAACAGCAGGGTGCGCGAGGCGTTGGAGGCGTCGGTCACGTGCCGGGCTCCGCCGGAGAGCCGGGCGACCAGGTAGGAGTCGACGGTGCCCACCACGACGGAGCCGTCCTCGACGCCCGTCCACGACCTGGTGTCGTTCTCGCGCAGCCACGCCAGCTTCGTCGCGGTGAAGTACGGGTCGATGCGCAGGCCGGTGAGCTCGGCGACCCGCGCCTCGTGGCCGGCGTCGCGCAGGCTCTCGCAGAACTCGGCGCTGCGCCGGTCCTGCCACACGATCGCCCGACGTGGCGAGGCCAGGGACTTCGCGTCCCAGAGGACGGCGGTCTCCCGCTGGTCGGTGATGCCGACCGAGCAGACGGACGCTCCCTCGGCACCGTCGAGGGCCTCGCGGCAGGCGGTCAGCGTGGCCTGCCAGATCTCCTCCGGCTGGTGCTCGACCCACCCGGGGCGCGGGAAGTGCTGGGGGAACTCCGCGTAGCCGCGGGCCACCACGCCGGCGTCCTGGCCGACGACCAGGGCGGTGACGCCCGTCGTCCCCGCGTCGATGGCCAGCACGCACCGGGCCGTCATGCGACACGAGCCTATAGGGTCGATTCCATGCGTGTTGGCGTGCTGACCGGCGGGGGAGACTGCCCCGGGCTCAACGCCGTGATCCGTGCCGCGGTGCTCAAGGGCACCGCCTCGTACGGGTTCGACTTCATCGGCTTCCGCGACGGGTGGAAGGGGCCGCTCGAGGGGCTGACCACGCCGCTGGACGCTGCCCGGGTGCGCGACATCCTCACACTCGGCGGCACGATCCTCGGCTCCTCGCGCACCAATCCGCTCAAGGTCGACGACGGGATCGAGCGGATCAAGGCGACGATGGACGACCTGGACGTCGACGCGCTGCTGGCCATCGGCGGCGAGGACACCCTCGGCGTCGCGACCCGGCTGCACGAGGCCGGCGTCAAGGTCGTCGGTGCGCCGAAGACCATCGACAACGACCTGAACGCCACCGACTACACGTTCGGGTTCGATACGGCGGTCCAGATCGCGGTCGATGCCTGCGACCGGTTGCGGACCACCGGCGCCTCCCACCACCGGGTGATGATCGTCGAGGTGATGGGGCGGCACGCGGGCTGGATCGCCCTGCACACAGGGATGGCGGCGGGCGCGGCGGTCACGCTGGTACCCGAGCGCGGGTACGACGCCGACGAGGTCGCCGAACAGGTGCGCGCGGTGCTCGACCGGGGCGAGGCGCCCCTGGTCGTCGTCGCCGAGGGAGCGACGCCCGCCGAGGGCGCCGTCGCCCACACCGGCGCCGACCTCGACGCCTTCGGGCACGTGCAGCTCAAGGGTGTCGGAGCGCTCCTCGAGAAGGAGCTGGCGGAACGGCTGGACGGCGTCGACACGCGCGTGACCGTGCTGGGGCACCTGCTGCGCGGCGGGACGCCGTCCGCCTACGACCGCATCCTGGCCACGAGGTCGGGGCTCTCGGCGATCAGCGCGGTCGCCGACGGCAACCTCGGCACGATGGCCGCGTTGCGCGGCACGGACGTCGTCCAGGTCCCGCTCGCTGCCGCGACCGACGAGCTCAAGACCGTGCCGGTCTCGCGGCTGGAGGAGATGCGGTGGGTGAGCGGCTGAGACGCCCACCTACCCTGGCACGGTGACGCTCGACTCATGGCGTGACCGGCCGGCCGCGCAGCAGCCGGCCTGGCCGGACGACGGCGTGCTCGCCGAGGTCACCGTCGAGCTGTCCACGTTGCCGCCGTTGGTGTTCGCGGGTGAGTGCGACGTGCTGCGGTCGCGCCTGGCCGATGCCGCGGCGGGCCGGGCGTTCCTGCTCCAGGGCGGTGACTGCGCCGAGACGTTCGTCGGCGCGACCGCCGACCTGATCCGCGGCCGGATCAAGACCGTCCTGCAGATGGCCGTGGTTCTCACCTACGGCGCGAGCCTGCCCGTCATCAAGGTCGGAAGGATGGCCGGGCAGTTCGCCAAGCCGCGCAGCAGTGGCGACGAGACCCGTGACGGCGTGACGCTGCCCGCGTACCGGGGCGACGCCGTCAACTCCTTCGAGTTCACCGCAGAGCTCCGCGCACCCGACCCCCGTCGGCTGCTGAAGGCGTACCACACCAGCGCCTCGACGCTGAACCTGATCCGCGCGTTCACGCAGGGCGGCTTCGCCGACCTGCGGCAGGTGCACGAGTGGAACCGGGGCTTCATCGGCGCCGCGGTGAACGCGCGGTACGAGGCGATCGCGAGCGAGATCGACCGCGCCATGTCGTTCATGGCGGCGTGCGGCGCCGATTTCGACGCGCTGCGCACCGTCGAGTTCTTCTCCAGCCACGAGGCGCTGCTGCTGGACTACGAACGGGCGATGACCCGGATCGACTCCCGCACGGGCCTGCCGTACGACGTGTCGGCGCACATGGTCTGGGTCGGTGACCGCACGCGCCAGCTCGACGGCGCCCACCTCGACCTGCTCTCGCAGGTGCGCAACCCCCTCGGCGTCAAGCTCGGGCCGTCGTCCACCCCGGACGAGGTGCTGGAGCTGATCGACGTCCTGGACCCCTCCCGCGAGCCGGGGCGCCTGACGTTCATCACCAGGATGGGCTCGGGCCGCATCCGCGAGCTGCTGCCGGCGCTCGTCGAGAAGGTGACCGCCTCGGGAGCGCAAGTGCTCTGGGTCTGCGATCCCATGCACGGCAACACGTTCGCGTCGCCGAGCGGATACAAGACCCGCCGGTTCGACGACGTCATCGACGAGGTGCGGGGGTTCTTCGAGGTGCACCGTGCCGCGGGGACGGTTCCCGGGGGACTGCACATCGAGCTCACCGGCGACGACGTCACCGAGATCCTGGGCGGCTTCGAGCGGATTGACGACGCCGCGCTGGCCACGAGGTACGAGTCGCTCTGCGACCCGCGGCTCAACCACCAGCAGTCGCTCGAGCTGTCGTTCCTCGTCGCCGACATGCTCCGAGGTCGTTGACGCGATGTCTCCGCCTCTGCGTGCGGACCTGCGCTCGGACACGCTGACCCGCCCGACCCCGTCGATGCGGGAGGCGATGGCGACGGCCGAGGTCGGTGACGACGTCTACGGCGAGGACCCGACCGTCCGCGCGCTCGAACAGCGGGTGGCCGTTCTGCTCGGGCACGAGGCCGCCCTGTTCACGCCCACGGGCTCGATGGCCAACATGCTCGGCGTCCGGCTCCTGGTGCAGCCGGGGGCCGAGCTGCTCTGCGACTCGCTCGCCCACGTCGTCCGCGCCGAGCTGGGGGCCCACGCCGCCGTCGGTGGCGTGACGACCCGTACCTGGCCGGCCGTCGTCCCCGGCGCTCCCGTCGGGCTCGTCGACCCGGACGTGGTGACCGCCATGATGGCGCCCGACGCGGGGCCGTACCTGGTGTCCACCGCCGCGGTCGCCGTCGAGAACACCCACAACTTCGGTGGCGGCACCGTCCAGCCGCTGGAAGCCCTCCAGCGGGTTCGAGCTGCGACGTCCGCCGCCGGTGTGGCCGTGCACCTGGACGGGGCGCGTCTGTGGAACGCGCACGTGGCCGACGGCGTCCCGCTCGCCGCGTACGGCGCGTGCGCCGACACGGTCTCGGTGTGCCTGTCGAAGGGGCTAGGGGCACCGGTCGGATCGGTGCTGGCGTCGTCGTCCGATCGGATCGCGCAGGCGAGGGTGTGGCGCAAGCGACTCGGCGGCGGGATGCGCCAGGCCGGCATCCTCGCCGCCGCGGGGCTGCACGCGCTCTCACACCACGTCGAGCGGCTCGCCGACGACCACGCCCGTGCGCACCTGCTGGCGCACGCGTGCGAGTCGGCGGCACCCGGCTCGGTCGATGCCTCCGCCGTCCGCACCAACATCGTGGTGATGGAGATCGAGGACGCTCCGGAGCTCGCGGCTGCCGCCCTGCAGCAGGGGGTCGCGATCTCGGCCCTGGGGCCGCGCACCGCCAGGATGGTCACGCACCTCGACGTCGACGACGCGGGCGTCGACGCCGCCGTCGAGGTGGTCGGGCACCTGCTGCGGTCGCGAGGCCGACAGGCGTCATGAGCGCGGCGTCCGGGGGAGACGCGATGGCGCGGGTGCTGCCTCCTGGGCAGCGCGCCGCCGCCGATCTCAAGCCCCTCCACTACGGACCGGTGCCGCGCCTGCGGCCCGACACGTGGCGACTGTCGATCGCCGGCGCCACGGCGGACGGCGAGACCAGGCACCTCGATCTCGAGGAGTTCGGTGCCCTCCCGCGGACGTCGGTGCGGGGCGACTTCCATTGCGTGGCCCGGTGGAGCGTCCCGGACGTCGGTTGGGAGGGCGTGCTGGCGCGGACCATCCTCGGGATGGCGCCGCCGGACGCCGGTGTGACGCACGTGCTGGCGTGGGCCGAGTACGGGTACTCGTCGACCCTGCGCCTCGAGGATCTCGCGAGCCCGCGCGCGATGCTCGCCACGCACTCCGAGGGTGAGCCGCTGACCCCCGAGCACGGCTGGCCGGTGCGTCTGATCGTGCCGCACCTGTACGCGTGGAAGGGCCCGAAGTGGTTGCGGGGGCTGGAGTACCTGCGCTCACCGCGCCGCGGCTTCTGGGAGGAGCGCGGCTACCACGCCGTGGGCGACCCCTGGCGCGAGGAGCGGTACTCGTACCAGGAGTGAGCACAGAGTCCTTGATCACCACGTGGTGATCAAGGACTCCGTGCTCGCCGGGCCAGCCTTCGCAGGCCGCGATCGCGGCAGCCTCGACCTCTTCGGACTCCAGGGCCGCGAAATCGAGATGCGAGATGGCCTTGTTGCCCGCGTCCTCGCCCTTGCGCAGGGTGCCGCCGGCCATCGTCCCGTGTCCGTTGATCAGCGTACGTCGCCCTTCGGAGCGGGACCTTCCTCCATCGTGGCGTCGGTTGGCAAGCGGTTTGATGAAAGCGGTTGCCTTGTGCGGCAACGAAAGCAGCCGACTGCTGCTAGTTGTGTTCCTTCATGACGTTGTTGTCACTCACCGCCGCGAGCGGAGATCCCGGCCGTGGCGAACATCGGTACAGTCGTTGGCGGACCACGGCGACCACTGCTAAACTCCCGAAGGCCGTGCAAGAGAACGAGGAGGTGGTACCCATGAACGTATCGACATGGGTGCTCCCCTCCGGGGTCACGGTCGGGCGATAGGTCGTCCGGGAGCGCCGTTCAAGAGCACTCCCGAAAGGCACGACCATGCAATTCACTTCCGAACAGCGCCTCGACGACGGCATCCTCGAACGCGAATTCACCCTCGGCGAGATCCCCGGCATCCTGTGGACGCCCACATCCTCACCAGCGCCGCTGATCCTGGTCGGCCACCCCGGCGGACTGCGCAAGATGTACCCCCGGCTGGCGGGGCGAGCCCGGCACTCCGCGGCGAACGGCTTTGCCGCGGCCACCATCGAACTCCCCGGGAGCGGTGACCGGCCCCGTTCGGCCGCCGCCGAGCAGGCCCGCGCCGATCTGCACCGGGCGATGGCGGCCGGCGAGCCGGTCGACGAGATCGTCGACCGAGTGGTCCTCCCGCTGGTCGAGAAAGCGGTCCCGGAATGGCAGACCACCCTGGACGCACTCCTTTCACTGCCCGAGATCAGCGGCCCGGTCGGGTACTCGGGCGGGGTGATCGCCATCGGTATCCGGCTGGCGCTGGTCGAACCGCGCATCGCGGCCGCCGGTCTCTTCGCCGGGAGTTTCGTGCCCCGCGCCCTGTTCGACGAGGCCCGTCAGGTCACGATTCCGCTGCACGTCCTGCTGCAGTGGGACGACGAAGGAAACGACCGGCAGCTGGCACTGGACCTGTTCGACGCCTTCGGCTCCCAGGAGAAGACGCTGCACGCCAACATGGGCGGGCACACCGGCGTCCCGCAGTTCGCGGGGGACGACGCGGCCAGGTTCTTCGCCCGGCATCTGAGCTAGCCGTCGGCCGGCCCCGCCGTCACGCCGGCAGCAGACGGTAGGCGGTGTCGGCCAGGATGCCGCTCATCGAGGACAGGTCCCGGCCCTCCTCGATGGCGGTGGCCAGGAGATGCACAACCGCCCCGATCGCGGCGGTACCGGCCATCGGCGGTACCGGTACACGCGACCGCACACACCCCGGACCAACGGGAAGGTGGAGAGGTTCAACCTCACCATGAAGGTCGAATGGCTCTACGCCCGTGCCTATGCCGGCGACGAGGACCGCACGGCCGCGCTGGCCGGATTGCTCAACACGTACAACCACGACCGGCCGCACAGCGCGCTGGGGAACAAGCCTCCCGCCAATCGGGTCCCGGTCACGACGTACCGGGTCCAGCCTCGGCCGAAGCTGCTCGACATCCCCCAGGTTGAGGGCCTCGGACACGAGCCCACCCTGTTCGATCTGCTGTAAACAACCTCATGAAGTGGAACAGCTAGTTCACGACACAAGCGGCGATCACGTCGCAATCGGGTGAGATGCGCCCGAACGCAGGGCGACCGGGAGGACCAGCGCCACCAGGAGTGCACACGCACCGAGCGCGACCGGCACGCCGAGACCACCCGAGCCCCCCGCGGCTCCGACCGCGGCCAGGGCTCCGACGGCGACCGCACCGACACCCGTGCCGGTGTCGAAGGCCGCGTTCCAGACCGCGCTGGCGGTCGGCGTCTGCTCGGGACCGACGCGGGCGAAGGCGATCACCAGCGTCAGGTTCTGCACCGCGCCGTAGCCGGCCCCGCAGACCGTCGCGCCGGCCAGCAGGAGCGTGTCCGAGCCGTTGGCGAGCCCCGCTGCGGCACCGACCAGGCCCAGCGCCGCAGCCACCACGGAGGCCGGCAGCAGCAGGCGGGCACCGACACGGTCGGCGAGGACACCGGCCCGCCAACGCCCCAGCGCTCCGGAGACGCCGAACAGCAGCAGGGCCGCCGTCGCGACCAGGCCCTCGGGGCGCTCGATCGGCAGGTATGTCAGCAGTCCGCCCCCGGCCAGGGTCACGACCAGCAGCACCAGGGACGGCGCCAGCGCGGTCAGCACTGCCGCGCGATGGCCGACGACCGCCGGGTCCGCGCCTGCGGCGGGTCGCCGTCCGCCCGAGGCCAGTGCCAGCGGGACGGCGAGGACGGGCAATGTCGCCAGCACCGCCACCGGCCAGAACCCGACGTTCTGCGCCAGCGCCACCGCTCCCGGGACGACGACCAGGTTGGGGACGGCGATCGCCAGGCCGTACAGGCCTGCGGTCTCGCCGTGCCGACCCTCGGGCGAGACCTGGCGGGTCAGCGTCGAGCCGACCACGGTGAGCACAGCGAAGCCGGTGCCGCGCAGCGCGCTCACGGCCAGCAGGGGCCCGAGGTCGGTGGACAGGACGTACAGCGCGGACGGCGCTCCCAGCGCCACGAGGCCGATCGCGAGGCTGCGGCCACTGCCCAGTCGGCGCACCATCGCGGGAACCAGCCCCTGCGTGGCGACGGTGGTCGCCAGCATCACGGTGGTGACGAGGCCGGCGGAGGAGACGGTGGCGCCGCCGCGCACCGCCCACCAGGGCAAGGAGGCCAAGGTGGCGGCGAATCCCGTGAAGCCCAGCAGGGTCATCAGGACCAGCTGCCTCACGGCGGGCAGGCGCCACAACGCCGTGTCGGAGCCGGCGGGGATGGGCATCAGTGCAGGCAGAACTCGTTGGCCTCGGGGTCGGCCATCACGACGGCGTAGTGGTCGATCGCCTCCGTGTCCAGGACCCGCAGCGTGCTCGCCCCTGCCGCGGCGAGCCGCCGCGCCTCGGCATCCACCCGCTGTTTCCGGGTTTCTAGCGACACGTCGCGGCCGCCGCCGACGTCCAGATCCAGGTGCAGTCGGTTCTTGACGACCTTGCCCTCGGGCACCAGCTGGAACCACAGGTTCGGCCCCACGCCGTCCGGGTCCACGAGGCTGTCGTCGCCGTCGCCCAGCTCGTCCTCGGGGACACCGACACTGCGCCAGTAGGCCGTCCAGTCGTCGAATCCCGCGGGTGGGTCCGGGACGACGTAGCCCAGCGCGGTGGCCCAGAACCGCGTCAGCAGGGCCGGGTCGGCGCAGTCGATCGTGATCTGGATGCGGGTCGCCATCCCCGCAGACTATGGGCACGGGCTGACACGATGGAGCGGCGTGGGGCCGCGGCCGGATTCCGCGGCCCCACGCCCGCGTGGTGGCCTACCCGGTCCTCACTCGGAGTACTCCGGGCAGTCCGGCGCCGCCGGGTCGTAGGCCCGGGAGGTGTCCCCGGTGACGGCCCGCAGGGCGTCGATCCGGCCGTGGCCGAAGCACGTGTCGTAGCCCGGCTCACCGATGTCGATGGTCGTCGACTGCATCAGGCTCTCCACCTTCTGCGGTGACAGCTTCACGTCGCCGTCGGAGCCCAGCCGGCCGTACTGGCTGACGATCAGCGCCGCGACACCGGCCGCGTGCGGCGACGCCATCGAGGTGCCCTGGATGCAGATGTAGCCGCCGCCCGGGAAGGTCGACAGCACGGTGGTGGCGCAGTCGCCGGTCGAGCCGTTGCCGCCAGGCGCGGCCACGTCGTTGGGGCCGGTTCCGTAGTTCGAGTACCCGGCCTTCTCGCTGTTGCGGCCGAGGGACGACGTCCCGATCACGCCCTGGGTCTCGGCGGGCACGACCTCGCACTCGTTCGTGACGCCCTGCTTCTCCTCCGGGTGCGCCAGGTCGGTGTCGGAGTTGCCGAGGGCGGCGACGGGGGTCACTCCCTGGCTGCGGGCGTACTGCATGGCCCGCTCGACGGCCTGACGGAACGACCGCTGGGTCGGGTCGGACATGCACTTGAACTCTGTCGACTCCTGGAACTCGTTGTCGTCGACGAAGAAGCTCATGTTGATCACGTCGAACTGCTGGTCGCCGGAGTAGGTCACGCCGTCGACGACAGCGCTGGCGTAGCAGTAGCCGCTGGTGTCGCAGACCTTGACGGGGACCAGCGTGACGTTCGGTGCAACCCCGACGATGCCGATGCCGTTCGCGCGTGCGCCGATCGTGCCGGCCACATGGGTGCCGTGGAACTGGTTGTCGGTACACGGGTCGGGGGTGCCGACACCGGGACCGTCCGGGACGAACGCGATCGAGTTGCGACCGCGCGTGCAGTCGACGTTCGAGACGCCGTCCTTCGTGAAGTCGGGGTGGCCTCCGTCGATGCCGCTGTCGAGGACGCCGACGTCCACCGCGGGGATGCCTGCCTGGGTCTCGTGGGCCTCCTCGGTGCGGATCTGCTGCATGTCCCACTGCATGGGCTCGAGGGGGTCGGCCGACGGGTCGGGTGCGTCGCTGTCGTACATCCTGACGCCGAAGTCGCTGCCGACGGCGTCGACCAGCGTCGAGGCGCCGAGGACGTCGGCGAACACCGGGTTGTCGGACTCGACGAGGAGCACGCCGATCTGGCTCGACATGTCGTTGACGACGGTGCCGCCGGCGGAGCCGAGCAGCGCGTCGATCGCGGCCGACGTCCCGGTCGCGGCGAACGTGCCGTCAAGGGCGACGGTTCCGGCGAGCGTGACGATGTAGCGGCCGTCGATCGGCCGCAGGGTCTGCTCCGCGGCGGTGGACGTGTCCTGGCCCGAGGCCGTCGGTGCTGCGGTCGACGAGGTGGGGGCGAGGGTGATGGCGAGGGACAGGCCGAGGATCGCCGGGCCTGCCGTGCGCCACGAGGTGAGTGGTCTCATACCGGGCTCAACGACCCGACGTGGCGGAGGTCACGCCTCCGACAGGTCAGGGCTCGTGGTGCAGCGCCTCCGCGGGTGGGTCCAGTGCGGCGCTGATCCCCTGCCGTCGGCGCGGGGCCAGCTCGGTCAGGTACATCGCCGCGAGCACCAGGGCACCGCCCAGCAGCACCCGTGGGCCGAGGGACTCACCGCCGAACAGGACCGCGAACGTCGCGGCGAACACGGGTTCGGTGGTCATCACGATCGCGGCGCGCGTCGCCGTCAGGTGCGCCTGCGCCCACGTCTGGACGACGAGTGCCCCGGCCCCGGCGACCACGCCCATGTAGAGGACGGCGAGCCAGGTGGCGCCGTCCGGAGGCATCTCGACGCCGTCGGCGGCGCCGAGCAGGCACACCCCGGCGATCACCAGCATCTGCACGGTGGACAGGCCGAGGGCGTCGGAGTGCCGCGACCAGGCGCCGAGCCCGACGATGTGCAGCGCGTACACCGCGGCGGCCACCAGGGTGATCAGCTCCCCGGAGCCGACGGCCAGGCCCCGCAGGCTCAGCACGGCGAGCCCGCCGGTCGCCAGCCCGACCGCCAGCCAGGTGCTGGCCGGCGTCCGCTGGCGCAGCAGCAGGGCCGCGAGGACCGGGGTCAGGACGACGTACATCCCGGTGATGAACCCGGAGACGGACGCGTCGGTGGTCTCCAGGCCCTGGGTCTGGAGGATCTGCCCGACCCCGTAGACCAGCCCCAGCAGCGCCCCCCGCCGCCACGCCCGAGCGTCCAGCCGCCGCAGCGGCCGCCAGAACGCGACGACCATCACCACCGCGGCGACGACGAACCGCACCGCCAGGAAGTCCAGGACGGACAGCACGGCTAGTACGTCTTTGATGAGGAAGAACGTCGAGCCCCACGCCGCCGTGACCGCGGTCAGCCCCAGGGTCGCGAACAGACCGGTCCGCCCGGGGTTGCTCACGGGCGGCCTCAGACGATCGTCAGGGTGACGACCGAGCCGCGTGGCGCCTCGCTGCCGCCGTCCGGGTCCTGGTCGCGGACCGTGCCGAAGAAGCCGCCGAGCACCTTCTCGACCTCGACCTCCAGCCCCGCCGCCTCGAGCGCCTCGGTCGCCGGCCCGACCTGCTGTCCGACCACTTCGGGCACGACCACCAGCGGCGGTCCGAGCGAGACGACCACCGTGACGGTGTCGCCGCGGAACAGCGTGCCGCCCTCCGGTGCCTGGCTGACCACCGAGCCCTCGGGCACCGTGTCGCTCGTGACGGCATCGCCCTCCGCGAAGACCAGCCCGGCGTCCTCGATCGCGGCGGCGGCCTCGTCGCGGGTGGCACCGACCACGACCGGCACGTCGATCGGCTGCCGGCCCTGGGAGAGGACGACGGTCACCGGCTCGCCGCGTCGCAGCTCCTCGCCGGGAGCCGGTGTCTGGGTGACGACGGAGCCCTCGGGCACCTCCTCGTCGAAGACGGGCTCGCCCTCGGCGATCTCCAGGAAGGTGTCGTCGAGGATCTGCGTCGCCGCCTCCAGCGTCTGGCCGGTCACCTCGGGGACGGCCACGAACTCCGAGCCGCGGGAGACGAAGAGCTCGACCGTGCCGTCCTTGCGGATCTCCTCGCCGGGGCCCGGACTCGTCCCGACCACCTGGCCGGCGGGAACGGTCTCGTCGAACCGCTCGGAGACCAGTGCACCCAGGCCGGCGGCCTCGATCGTGTCGCTGGCAGGGCCAACGGGTTCGCCCACGACGTCCGGGGTCGTCGTGAACGCGCCGGGCCCGGCGGTGAAGAACCATCCCGCCGCGCCCAGTCCGACGGCAGCGAGCAGGGTCACCACGAGCGCCACCAGGCCGCGGCGCCGCCGGCGTCCGCCCGGCCCGTAGCCCCAGTCGTCATCCGTCGGAGCCCCGTCCGGATCGTCCTCGGGGTCCCCGACCGGCAGGGCCAGTGCGTGCTGGCCCCGCGTGTAGCCGCCCTGGCGCCCGACCACGGCGGTCTGCCCGCCGATCGTCACCGTGTCGTCGTTGCGCGCCGAGGGGACGGCGGGTCCCGGCTCGCGGTCGAGGTCGGCGGCCGGCATCTTTGCCCGGACCTGGCGGACCTCGTGGTAGAGCTCGCGGGCGTCGTTCGGACGGTCGTCCGGGTCGCGGGCGGTGCACCACAGGACGAGGTCGTCGACCTCGGACGGCACGCCCGCGCAGACCGAGGACGGGGCGGGGACGTCGGCGTGCACGTGCTGGTAGGCCACCTGGATGGGGACCTCGCCCTGATGCGGCTGCCGGCCGGTCACCATCTCGAACAGCATGATGCCGGCCGCGTACACGTCGGCACGGGCGTCGGCGACCCCGCGCAGCACGAGCTCGGGGGAGAGGTAGGCGACGGTGCCGATCAGCATCCCCGTGGTCGCGGTGCCGGACGAGCTCGCGGCGCGGGCGAGGCCGAAGTCGGCGACCTTCACGCGGCCGTCGTCCGTCAGCAGCACGTTCTCGGGCTTGACGTCGCGGTGCACCACGCCGGCACGGTGGGCCGCGGACAGGGCGTCGAGCACCGGCTCGAGCAGGGTCAGGGCCTCGCCGGCGGTCATCGGGCCGCGCCCGTTCATCTCCTCGCGGAGCGTCCGGCCGGCGACGTGCTCCATCGCCAGGTAGACCGTGTCGCCGTCGCTGCCCTGGTCGTAGACCGCGACGACGTTCGGGTGGCTCATCCGCGCGGCGGACTTGGCCTCTCGGTGGAAGCGGGCGACGAACTGCTCGTCGTCCGCCAGGTGCGGGTGCATCACCTTGAGGGCGATCTCGCGGTCCAGGCGGGTGTCGGTGGCGAGGTAGACGGTGGCCATGCCGCCGCGGGCGATGCGGGACGTGACGCTGTACCGGCCGTCGACCACACGGCCGACGAGCGGGTCAGACAGAGTCGTGTCCACGGGCGCTGAGTCTACGTTCGCGCGACGGTGCAGCCGGGGAGCCCAGCGCCTGCGCGTCGCAGGTCAGGGGATCACGTCGAAAGCGCGGCGCCCGTGCAGCCGGTACACGTGGAAGTCGGCGTCGAGGGTGAAGATGCGGCGCGTCCCGCGCTCCTCGGCGAGTGCCACCAGGGTGGCGTCCGCGAGTGCCATCGGACGGTCGGCGTACTTCGTCATCAGCTCGGCGGCCCGCTCGACGAGCCTTCTGGAGAGATCCACCAGCTCGAGGCGTTCGCTGAGGACCAGTGCCCACAACGAATCGGTGCCTCGACTGCCTCCGGCCCTGGCGACGAGATGCATCGCCTCGGTGAACGCCGGCCATGTCGTGACGAGTGGCAGGGACAGTCGGTCGAGCATGTCGCGACACCGTTCGTGGTTCGTCTCGTCGGAGTCGATCACGGCGACGAGTGGCCCTGCGTCGGTGAGAGTCACCGCCGTTGCCCGTCCTCCACGAGCGCTTCGGTGAACGCCTCAGAGGTACGGTCTGCTCGGCCTCCGCCGCCGTGGACGACGCCGATCACGTCACTGAGCAGCTCAGCCGTGCTGGACCCGAGGACCGTGTCGGCCCGGGCTGCGGCGGCACGTCGGATGAACTCGGAGACGGACGCCCCCTCGGCCGCTGCGGCCCGTCGGAGCCGGTCCTCCAGCGTGGAGTCGAGCCGGACGCTTCTCATGACCCATAGCGTATCACGCCTTGCGTCACTATGTGATACGCTATGCAGCCGGAAAGACCGACGCCCGTCGCCGGCGTCCTGGGCGGAGGACGTCGGGGACGGGCGTCGGAGTCTGGGTCAGCCGAACCCTGGGTGGTTCAGCGGAATCGGGCCATCAGGGTCTGCACGTTGGCGACGTAGCGGCGGGTGTCGGGGTACATGCCGTGGCGCCGCACCGAGGTCTGCCCCTGGTAGTAGCCGGCGAGCGCCTCCTCCTGGGTGGCGCTGGTGCGCACCAGGGCGGCGAGGATCGACGTGCCCGCGCGGGCGTTGTCGTGCGGGTCCAGCAGGTCGACCGGGCGGCCGGT
>DASROP010000078.1:0-3618 GCA_035646835.1 Actinomycetales bacterium
TGGTACGTGGCGCTCGCCGAGTCGCTCGACGCGCCGCTGGTCACCCTCGACCGGCGGCTGGCGCGAGCGCCCGGACCCCGATGCGAGTTCCGTACCCCCGACGAGCCGTAAGGTCTCAGCCATGCCGCAGCTGATCGAGACCCCGACCCGCATCCCCGTCCCCGGTGGCAAGCTCATCGACGAGTACGCGGGCCGGGTCAGCTCCGGCACCGAGGGTGTCTCGGTCGCCAGGATGCAGGCGCCCGCGTGCGTGAGCACCGCCTGGCCGGCCTTCTCCCCGGACGCGGCGCACCGCGAGGAGTGAGGCCGGTACGGTCGCCCGCATGACCCCTACGCCCGAGCAGATCGCCGCCGCGCCCAAGATCCTCCTGCACGACCACCTGGACGGCGGGCTGCGTCCCCAGACCGTCGTCGAGCTCGCCGCCGCGGTGGGGCACGAGCTGCCGGCCGAGGGCGCCGAGGCGCTGGGTACGTGGTTCCGTGACGCCGCCGACTCGGGTTCGCTCGAGCGGTACCTGGAGACGTTCGCCCACACGGTCGGGGTGATGCAGACCCCCGACGGGCTCCGTCGGGTGGCCCGCGAGTGCGCCGTCGACCTCGCTGCCGACGGCGTCGTCTACGCGGAGGTCCGGTACGCGCCGGAGCAGCACCTCGAGGGCGGCCTGGACCTGGACGACGTGGTCGAGGCGGTCGAGAGCGGCCTCCGGGAAGGGGAGGCGGAGGCGGCCGAGGCCGGCCGGTCGATCCGCGTCGGCACCCTGCTGACCGCGATGCGGCACGCGGCGCGCAGCCTCGAGATCGCCGAGCTCGCCGTCCGCCACCGCGAGGCGGGGGTGGTCGGCTTCGACATCGCCGGCGCCGAGGCGGGCTTCCCGCCGTCCCGCCACCTCGACGCCTTCGACTACCTGCACCGCGAGAACTTCCCGGTGACCATCCACGCCGGCGAGGCGTTCGGGCTGCCGAGCATCTGGGAGGCGGTGCAGGTGTGCGGCGCCGACCGCCTCGGGCACGGTGTCCGGATCGCCGACGACGTGCACGGCGCCGGGACGTCGGCCCGCCTGGGTCGGCTGGCGGGCTGGGTGCGCGACAAGCGGATCCCGCTGGAGATGTGCCCGTCGTCCAACGTGCAGACCGGGGCGGCGTCCGGCATCGCCGAGCACCCGATCACGGCGCTGAAGGACCTGCGTTTCCGCGTCACGCTCAACACGGACAACCGGCTGATGTCCTCCACGACGATGACCCGCGAGATGACGCTGCTGGTCGAGCAGGCCGGGTGGACGCTGGGCGACCTGCGCTGGGTCTCGGTGAACGCCCTCAAGAGCGCCTTCATCCCGTTCGACCAGCGTCTCGCCCTGATCGAGGACGTCGTCAAGCCCGGGTACGCCGCCCTCGCCGGCTGACGGCCGGCTCGGCCGCGGGGCCTCAGCCGAGCAGGCCGAAGAGGTCCGTCAGGCCTCCACCGTCGTCGTCCTCGTCGTCCTCGTCGGATCCGTCGTCGGAGTCGTCGTCCTGGGTCGGGGAGCCGCTCCCGGACGACGGGGACGACGACCGCTGCGACTCGCTGGTGGACGTCGGAGCGGTGCCTTCCGGGGTCGCCGGCGAGGGCTCGGCGTCCGCCGGTGGCTCTGCGGCCGTCAGTGGCTCTGCGGCGTCAGTGGTCGTCGTCGAGGGTGGGGCGGCCGGCGTCCCGGGGGCGGGCGTCCTGGCGGCGAGGGTCCCGGCCGGGGGCGCGCCGCCGTCCGGCGTCGCCGAGGTGGGCGCCGTGCCCAGGCTCACCGTGGGCAGGGCCTCCGGCTCGGCCGTACCGGAGGTGTCCATGGCGGCGAGGACGAGCACACCGGCCATGCCCACGCCGGCGACGGCGAGGGCGGGGACGGCGAACCGCCGCGCGGCCGAGGGGGGCCGGGCGCGGCGCCGGGCGTGGTGCTGAGGCACAGGACATCCAGGGTCGAGGAACAGGGGCCGCAGGATGGTCTACCCCATATCGGCGGAAATCACACCTCTGATCGCGGTCTCGGCCCCGGCGGGGCTCACCGGGCGGCAGCCCATCGCCCCCCAGGAGGCGACCCGTCTCGGCTCGTCCCGGGCGAGCGCCAACCCGCGCCTGACCAGCGTCCACGGCGGCTTGCGGGCCTCGGCGAGGTCGCGTGCCAACCGGCGCCAGAAGGTCACGGCGGGTGGCAGGCGCAGACACAGGGCGTCCGCGAGGATCCCGACGTCGCGGCAGGGGCCGACCAGGTACGGGGCGAAGATGCCCTCGGCCACCACGATGCGCGCGCCGGCGAGGTCGAGCCGGGCCGTCCCGGTGCGGCGCGAGGTCGGGATGTCGTAGACCGGTACGTCACCGGCGCCCTCGGCGCACAGCCGCACCAGCGCCGCCGTGGCGGCGGCGGCATCCCAGCTCGCGACGTCGTCCCAGTCCACGATCCCGAACCGGCGCGGCAGGTCCGGGTCGTCACCGTCGCGGTAGAAGTGGTCCAGGGCCAGCACGGGCAGGCCGAGGCGCCGCCCCAGCGACGTCTTGCCGGAGCCGGACGGTCCGCAGAGCAGGACGACGTGGGCGACCGGTCGCGGGACCCGGTGCGGCGGCTCGTCGAACAGGCCCGGCTGGACCGCCTGGTCGTCGGGGTCGGGCGGGAGCACCCGGGCATCCTCTCAGCCACGTTTGATCACAGCGCTGTGCCGTGATCGACTCGCGTGATGACGGCGGACGGCGAGACTGGGCGGGGCAAGGCGACGTTCGACGACCGGTACGACCGTCTCGACCCGCGAGCCCTCTTCGGCGACCTGGCAGCCCTGGACTACGAGATCCCGCAGCATGCGCACGGGGTCTTCACGGCACTGCTGAGCGTGCTCCGGGGCGCCACGGGTGAGCCGGTCAGTGTGCTGGACGTCTGCTGCTCCTACGGCGTGAACGCCGCACTGCTGCGGTGCGACCTCACCCTGGGCGACCTGTTCCGCCGTTACACGGACGACGCCGTGCTCGCGGCCGCGACGTCCGACGAGCTGATCGCCGCCGACCGCGCCTTCTACGCCCAGCACCTGCGTCCGGACGCGCCTCGCGTGCGGGGCCTGGACACGGCGGCCAACGCCATCGCGTACGGCCGCGCCGTCGGCCTGCTCGACGAGGGGGTGGTGGAGAACCTCGAGACCCACGACCCGTCCGAGCACCTGGCCCGCGTCGTCGCCGACGTCGACCTGGTCACCACGACCGGGGGTGTCGGCTACGTGACCGAGCGGACCTTCGACGCCTTGATCGGCGTCTTCCCGGCCGGCGCCCCACCCTGGGTCGCCACCTTCGTGCTGCGGATGTTTCCCTACGACCGCATCGCCGCGGCGTTGGAGCGTCGGGGGCTCGTCACCGAGCAGCTACCCGGCACCACCTTCCGCCAGCGACGGTTCGCCTCCGCCTCCGAGCAGGATGCCGCCGTCGCCGACGTCCGCGCGCGGGGCCTCGACACCAGCGGGAAGGAGGACGACGGCTGGTACCACGCCGATCTCTTCCTCTCCCGACCGGTGGAGGACGTCAGCCGGCGTCCGTTGCGCGACCTGCTGGCCGAAGGGTCGGCAGCTCCGCCCGGCGCAACGCCGGCGTAGCCAGGGCATAGACCCCGGCTG
>DASROP010000079.1:0-12280 GCA_035646835.1 Actinomycetales bacterium
GACGGTGGCCACGACCAGCTGGCCCATCGCCAGGATCAGCAGCAGCCCGCCGAACTGCACGAACGTCGAGATGGTGTCGACGTCGCTCGTCACGCGCGAGACGAGGGCACCGCGCCGCTCCGTGCTCTGGGTCAGCACCGACAGGTCGTGCACTCGCCGGAACGCACCGGTCCGCAGCGACGCCAGCCCCGCCTCGGTGGCTCGGAAGAGCCGCAGGTTCACGCGGTACGACAGCACCGCCGTCAGCAGCACGGCACCTGCCGCCACCGCGACCAGGAGCGCCACCGCGCCCAGGTCGGGCCCTTCGGGTGCGTTGATGTTGCCGTCCACGGTGCGCTGCACCGTCACCGGCACGGCAACGCGCCCCGCGGTGGCGACCACGGCCATCGCCAGCGTGACGCCGAGCCCCTGCCTGATCTCGGGTGACAGCTGCAGGCCGCGCCTGACGGTGCCGAGCACCGTCGTCTGCGAGGCGGCGCCGATCACCGACCCGGTGCTCACGTGCCCACCTGCTCGGTGCGGGCCTCGGCGGCCACCCGGTCCGCGGCGGCCTCCTCGTAGGCGTTGACCATGTGCGTGTAGCGCGGCTGCCGCCGGACGAGGTCGAGGTGCGGGCCGCGGTCGACGACCCGCCCGCGCTCGACGAACACGACCTCGTCGGCCAGGGCGATCGTCGCCTTCCGGTAGGCGACGAGGACGACGGTCGTTCCCTCGCCGGCCGACCTGAGCCCGGCCAGGATCGCCGCCTCGACGGTCGGGTCGATCGCTGACGTCGCGTCGTCCATCACCAGCAGGCGAGGACGCCGGACGACGGCCCGCGCGATTGCGAGCCGCTGCCGCTGGCCACCGGAGAGGCTCGCGCCGCGCTCGCCCACGCGGGTGTCGAGCCCGTCCGGCAGACCTCCGACGAAGCCGTCCGCCTGGGCGGTGCGCAGCGCCCGCCACACGTCGTCGTCGGCCACCTGCGCGCCGAGGGTGATGTTGCCCCGGACCGTGTCGTCGAAGACGAAGGTCGACTGCGGCACCAGCGCGGCGACCTCGGCGACGCCGCCGGCCGGGACCTGACGGGCGTCGACCCCGTCCACCGACACCTGCCCGGCCGCGGGGTCGACGAGCCGGACGACGAGCGTCGCCAGCGTGGACTTGCCGGAGCCGGTCGGGCCGACCACGGCGACCGTCGTCCCGGCCCGGACCTGCAGGTCGACGTCGTGCAGCACGGTGACGGCCTCGGTCTCGACCTCGTCCCGGTCGACGCGGCGGAAGGCGTCCGTCGCCCCGTCCTGCGGCGCGCCCGCCGTCCCCGCGAACGCGTAGGTGACGGCGCGCAGGCCGAGGGTGACCGGGCCGCCGCTGGGCACCGGGGTGGTCCCGTAGGTCATCTCCCCGGTCGCGTCCAGGACGGAGGCCACGCGCCTCCACCCCACTGCCGATCGTGGCAGCTCGCCCAGCACCCAGCCGATGGCCCGGACCGGGAAAGCGAGCAAGGTCAGCAGGTAGGCGACCTGGACGACGTCACCGGCCTGCGCGGCGCCGCTGCCCACCCGCCAGGTGCCGACACCGAGCACCGCGAGGGTCCCCAGCGTCGGCAGCGACTCGATCAGCGGGTCGAAGATGCCGCGGATGCGTCCCACCGCGACGTTGGCCTCGCGCAGCCGGTGGGCCGAGGTGGCGAAGCGCTCGGTCTCGTCGGCCTCGCGCCCCAGTGCCTTGACGACGAGAGCGCCGTCGAAGCTCTCGTGCGCCACGGCCGACACCTCCCCCCGCAGCTGCTGGGCGCGGACGACGAGGGGCGCCATGGCGCGCTGGTAGACGACGTTCGCCGCCGCCACGGCGGGCAGCACGGTGAGGCCGACCGCGGCGAGCACCGGGTCTGCGGCGAGCATCGCGACGGAGGCGACCGCGAGCATCACCACCACGCCGATCGCGAACGGCAGCGGCTGGAAGACCATGAACGTGGCCTCGACGTCGGCGTTCGCGTTGGACAGCAGCTGCCCGGCGGGGTGCCGGTGGTGCCAGGCCAGAGGCAGCCGCAGGTACTGCCGCGTGACGGCGCGGCGGTAGCGGGCCATCAGGTTCGCGGTGGTGACGCCGGCGAAGATCCTCCGCGCGGCGACGCCGATCGCCGTGAGCAGACCGATTCCCGCGAGCAGGCCCGCCGCGGACCAGACCGCGGAGGGGTCGAAGCGTCCGGTGTCGAAGGCCGGCGTCAGCACGCGGTCCGTGATCCGGCCCAGCAGCCAGCCGGTGCCGGCGATGCCCGCGCCGTAGACGGCACTGGCCGCCACGGCGACCGCGAAGGTACGGGGCGACTCGGCGATGCCGCGCCCCACGACGCCGAAGCCCTCCCGCATGGTGCCCCGCTGCGCGGTGACGGGCGCGACGCGGTCGGGCACGGCGGTTCCTTTGCGGTGGGGAGCTGGGCAGCGGATCACTTTCTCACAGGCCACCGACAGTCATGGGACGACCCGGGGGGGCGGTGCCGCCGGGCCGGTGCCCCGGGCAGGATGGCCGCCATGAGCCACGCCGCAGACGAACGCCAGGTGCTCGCCGACGCGCTCGCCGAGGCCGGGCCGGACGCACCGACCCTGTGCGCAGGGTGGACGGCGCACGACCTGGCGGCACACCTCGTCGCGCGCGAGCACCGGCCGGACTCCGCTCCCGGCGTCTGGCTGCGCCCGCTGGCGGGGTGGACGGAGCGCGTGCGGCGCACGCAGGCCCGGCGTCCGTTCGACGAGCTGGTCAGGGTGTTCCGGTCGGGGCCGCCCGCGCTGGGCTGGAGCCGCCTGCCGGGCGTGGACGCGCAGTTCAACCTCACCGAGCACTTCGTGCACGCCGAGGACGTCCGCCGCGCAGGGACCGACTGGGAGCCGAGGAACCTGTCGTTCGACATGGAGAAGGCCCTGTGGCACCAGGTCGTCGGCGTCGCCCGGGCCCGGTACCGGCACTCGCCCGTCGGAGTCGTGATGGCGGTGCCGGACGGCCCGCGCCGCGTCGTCCACCGCGGCCCCGACACGGCGACGCTGACGGGGGCGTCCGGCGAGCTGCTGCTGTTCACGATGGGCCGGCGCGCGCATGCCCGGGTCGAGGTCGACGGCTCGCAGGCCGCGGTAGCGCGGGTGACCGGTCTCGACCTCGACGTCTGACGGCCTGCTCCCGGCTCAGCGGACGGCGTGACCGGCCGCCGCCAGCGCCGCCTTGACGTCGCCGACCGTGAGGTCGCCGAAGTGGAAGACGCTGGCGGCCAGGACGGCGTCCGCCCCGGCCTCGACGGCGGGCGCGAAGTGCTCGAGCCGACCGGCGCCGCCGCTGGCGACCAGCGGCACGGGCGCGACGGCTCGCACGGCACGGAGCAGGTCGACGTCGAAACCGTCGCGGGTGCCGTCGGCGTCGATCGAGTTCAGCAGGATCTCCCCGGCCCCGAGCTCGGCGACCCGCGCGGCCCAGGCGACGGCGTCGGTACCGGTGCCCCGCCGTCCGCCGTGGGTGGTCACCTCATAGCCCGGTGCGAAGACCGCCTCGGGCTGTGAGGTGACCACCCACGGCGGACGGCGGGGCACCGGCACCGACGCCGTCGCCTGGGCCGCGCGGGTCGCCGAGCTCGGGGCCGGGGAGATCCTGCTGAACTCCATCGACGCTGACGGCACCCGCGACGGCTTCGACATCGACCTGCTGCGCGCCGTCCGCCGTGGGTGGTCACCTCATAGCCCGAGGCGGTCTTCGCACCGGGCAGGCAGCGCCGGACGTCCAGCGAGACCACCAGGACCTGGGCCCCGAATCGTTGGGCAATGTCGGCGATCAATGGTGGCCGGACGACGGCCGCGGTGTTGACGGCGACCTTGTCGGCGCCGGCCCGCAGCAGCCGGTCGACGTCGTCGGCGCTGCGCACCCCGCCGCCCACGGTCAGCGGGATGAAGACCTGCTCGGCGGTGCGCGACACCATCGCGTAGGTGGTCTCGCGCTCGGACGACGACGCGGTGACGTCGAGGAAGGTCAGCTCGTCGGCGCCCTGCGCGTCGTACCGTCGAGCGAGCTCGACGGGGTCGCCGGCGTCCCGCAGGCCGGCGAAGCGCACCCCCTTGACCACGCGGCCCGCCTCGACGTCCAGGCAGGGGATGACGCGGACGGCGAGGCTCATGCCCGCCAGGGTAGGGAGGTCACACCGACGGCAGCACCAGTGACTTGCCGGTGGTCCGGCGCGCCTCGAGGTCGGCGTGCGCCGCGGGTGCGTCGGCCAGTCCGTACCGGGCACCGACGCGCACGTCGAGCACGCCGTCCGCGACCCAGCCGAGCACCTGCGCCGCCCGCTGCCGCAGCTCGGAGGTGGTCGCGATGTGGTGCGCGAGGGAGGGCCGGGTCAGGAAGAGCGAGCCCTTGGCGCCCAGCACCGCCGGGTCGAGGGGCTCGGGCGGCCCGCTCGCGGCGCCGAAGAGCACCATCGTCCCGCGCGGGCGCAGGCAGTCCAGCCCCGCGCTGAAGGTCGCGCGCCCCACCCCGTCGTAGACGGCGTGCACGCCCTCGCCGCCGGTCAGTCGCCGCACCTCCTCGCGGACGTCGGCCTCGGTGTACAGCACGACGTCCGACGCACCGGCCGCGACGGCGAGCTCCCCCTTCTCCGGCGTCGACGTCGTGGCGATGACTCGCGCCCCCCGCGCCGCGGCCACCTGCGTGAGGAGGAGGCCCACCCCGCCGGCGGCGGCGTGCACCAGGACGACGTCGCCCGGGCCGACCGCGTAGGTCGACGACGTCAGGTACTGGGCGGTCAGCCCCTGCAGCATGACGGCCGCCGCCATCTCGTCGTCGACACCGTCCGGGACCCCGACGACCCGATCGGCGGCGACCAGCACCTGCTCGGCGTACCCGCTCCCGTGCTCCATCGCCCACGCCACGTGGTCGCCGACCGCGACGACCTCCACGGCGTCGCCGACGGCGGTGACCGTGCCCGCTCCCTCGGAGCCGGCGACGAAGGGCAGCGGCAGCGGGTACTTGCCCGTCCGGTGGTAGACGTCGATGAAGTTGACACCGGCGGCGGCGACGTCGACCCGCACCTGACCGGCAGCGGGCTGCGGCTCCGGCACGTCGGCGACCTCGAGCACCTCGGGACCGCCGGTGCGCGGCACCAGGACCGCCCTCACGCGCTGACCCCCGTCGTGACCTCACCACTGAGCAGGTGCCCGGCGCCCGGCACGTGCGGGCGCAGCCCGAGCTCGCTGAGCAGCGTGAACACCGTCGCGGTCGCGGCCGACAGCACGGGCAGGCCCGCCTGCTGCTCCACCGGCGCGATCGCGGCCAGCGACGGCATCTGGACGCAGGCCGACAGCACCAGGGCGTCGGCGCCGCGGGTGTCGACCCGGCGCCAGTGGTCGAGCAGGTCCGCCGGGTCGAGGCGCGCGACCTCGAGGTTGTCCGGCACCTCGAGGCTGAGCGTGTCGATCACCTCGATGCCGGCGTCCTCGACGTAGCTCGCGACCAGCTGCGTCAACGGCTTCATGTACGGCGTGACCATCGCGACCCGGCGGGCGCCGAGCGCCTCCAGAGCACGCAGCAACGCCCCTGCGCTGGACACGACCGGCACGTCGAGACCCTGCGACCGCAGCACGGCCGTGATCTCGTCCTCCGCCTGGCAGTGGTAGCCGGCGCCCTGCGCCATGATCGCCACCAGGCACGCCGACGCGACGACGTCGGGTCGGGCATCGGCGAGCTCCAGCGTCGCGCGCTCGGTCTGCGCGTTCATCGCCTGCAGCTCCTCGGCGGTCACGTTCTTCATCCGCATCCGGCTGGAGTGGAAGGTGAAGCGGTCGTCTGCCACGACCTCCTCCCGGCTGCGGAGCATCCGTGGCAGCTCGGTCTCCATGGTCAGGTTGGAGCTCGGCACGATCATGCCGATGCGGTGGTCGGGCACGGGACGCTCCTAGGGGTGGGCGTGGTCGTCGGTGGTCAGCCGGTCGAGCGCCGCGTCCAGCTCGGTGAGGCCGTCGATCGCCAGGCGCGGCTGCGGTCCGTCGGGGTCGACGCGGTGCCCGGGCCGCACGAGGCGCACGACCGGGATGCCGGCCTCCAGCGCACCCCGGACGTCGCGGGCCGAGGTGGCGACGTGCACGAGGGGGCCTGCCTCCTGCACGGCACGCCGGTAGATCAGCGGGCTCGGCTTGTACGCCCGCAGCCGTTGCGAGGTCAGCACCAGGTCGAGGTCGACCAGGGGCGCCACCCGGGTGCGCCGCAGGATGTCGTCGTCGACGTTGGACAGGATGCCCAGACGGTGGGTGCGCCCGAGCCGGGGCAGCTGGAGGGCCACATCGGGCCACAGGGGCCAGTCCGCCATCGAACCGAGCAGCTCTGCGGTGTCCGCCGCGGCGTCGCCGGGCACGCCCATCTGTTCGTAGGCGGCGGCGAGTGCGTCGGCGGCCAGGTCGGCGAAGGGGACCCACTCGTCGCACTCGAGCTGGGCCTGCTTGTTGGCTGCGTCCCAGCGGTCGTAGACCTCCTCACCCGACCCGCGCCAGCCCGCCCGTCCCGCGATCCGTTGCAGCGCGGCGGATCCGCCGGCCCTGGAGTCGATCAGCGCGCTGAACAGGTCGAACGTGAGCACCCGGCGTCAGTCCCGCACGGACGGGGCGTGGAGCGACTCGTCCGCGGTCGACGTGCCGTTCCCCCGCTTGGTCACCGCCGAGATGACGGCCGGCAGCACCATGAGGATGAGGGCCAGGACGAGCGTCCCGAGGGTGAAGGGCCGGGTGAAGAACTCGACCCAGTCGCCTCGGGTGACGCCGATCCCGTTGACGAGCCCGACCTCGGCGATGTCCCCGAGCACGAGTCCGAGGATCAGTGCGGCGATGGAGAAGGTGTAGCGCTTGGCGAAGAACCCGAGAACGCCGCAGCCGAGCATCACCCACAGGTCGAGCGGGCGGTTGTACAGGGCGAACGTTCCCACCACCGCGAACAGCAGCACCATGGTGCTGAACATCGAGAACGGGATCGTCAGCAGCCGCAGCAGCAACCGCACGCAGAGCAGCCCGACGATCAGGACGACGATCGACCCCACGAAGAACGCGCCGTAGATCGACGAGGCGATCTCGGGGGTGTTCTGGAAGAGCAGCGGCCCCGGACGCAGTCCGTTGAGGATGAAGACGCCGAGCATGATCGCTGTGACGGCGCCGCCGGGGATGCCCAGGGTCAGCAGCGGCATCATCGAGCCGGCTGCCGCGGAGTTGTTGGCGGACTCCGGTGCGGCGACTCCCTTGATCTCGCCCTTGCCGAACTTCTTCGGGTCCTTCGAGGTCTGCACCTCGGTGCCGTAGGCCAGGAAAGCGGCGATGGTCGAGCCCGCACCTGGCAGCATCCCCACGAAGTTGCCGAGTAGCGACGACCGCAGGATGGTGAACCGGACGTGCTTCAGGTCGGCCAACGACGGCAGGGCGACGCGCGGGATCTTCTTGATGTCCGCGGAGCTGTACGTGCCCACCACGCTGCCGTTGTAGAGGATGTTGAGAATTTCCGCGACGGCGAAGAAGCCGATGATGGCCGGGATGAAGTCGATCCCGCCCTGCAGCGACTGGTTGCCGAACGTGAACCGCGCCGCGCCGGAGACCGCGTCGAACCCGACGGTGGCGATCAGCAGGCCGATCACGACCGAGAGCAGGGCCTTGACCAGCGACCCTTCGGAGAGGCTGGCGACGCACGCCAGCCCCAGGATCGCGAGGGCGAAGAACTCGGGGGACCCGAACTGCAGGGCGATGCGCAGGAACTGTGGCGCGATCAGCACCAGCAGGATGGTGCCGATGACGCCGCCGATCGCCGACGCGGTGATCTGCATCGAGATGGCGCGACCGGCCTGACCCTTGCCCGTCATCGGGAAGCCGTCGCGCGCGGTCGCTGCTCCCATCACGTCGCCAGGCATGTTGAAGAGCGACGCGGCGATGCCGCCCGCGGTGCTGGTGGCGAGGTAGACCCCGATCATCATGATGATCGCGACCTCGGCGCCCAGGACGTAGCTGAACGGGACGAGCAGCGCGACTGCCGTGATGCCGGACAACCCCGGGATGGTCCCGAAGATCAGGCCGATCACGATGCCGACGAGCAGCATCAGGAAGTGGTAGGGCTCGACCACCGAGGCGATTCCCGACAGAAAGTCCATGCTCGTGCTCCCGGCTGGTCGCGAGACCGTTGACTAGTAGAGGTAGGTGCTGAGGGTCACGAAGAAGCCGGTGCCGCGTGGGAGCGAGACCGTCAGCAGCTGGGTGAAGACACCGAGCAGGACGGTCACCGCCACGACCGGGAACGCCACGATCACCCACCAGCGGCGCTCGCCCACGAGCAGCAGGAACGCCACGCTGAACAACGCGGTGGCCGGCACGAAGCCGATCGGGTCCAGCAGGTAGATGTAGGCGCCGAGGAGGACGAAGCCGCCGACCAGCTTCCAGATGGAGCCCTGCTGCGCGAGCTCCGGCTCGTCGGCGACCTCGGCGGGGCCACCGGCCCCGGCCGCCTCGTGGCTCTGCTTGCGCCGCGCCCAGACGACGGCGAGCACGAGGTAGACCGCGCTGAGCCCGATCCCGATCGTCAGCAGCGTCGCGGGCCAGAAGTCCGGCCCGAGGAACGACCCGGCACGGCCGAAGACGAAGTTCTCCAGGCGCAGACGGAAGAACAGCATCCCGACCAGGAAGACGGCCGCGACGACGACCTCCTCGTACCCGCTGTGCCAGCGAAAACCTCTCGGCGACTTCTTGCCGTCGGCCAGCTGTCGTTCGGCCATCAGCCTGTGTCCCTTCTCTCGGACGGCGGACCGCGGCAGGGCGAGGAGCGGTCCCCCTCGCCCTGCCGCCGAGTATCCTGCGTGCTCGACCGCGTACGCCGCGGACCTACACGTCGAGGTCCTCGACCAGCGGGAGAAGCTCCTCCTTCTCCGCACGCGCAGCTTCCTCGAACTCCTCGCTGTTGAGGTAGCCGCCCGCGACGTCCTGGAAGAACTCCTCCTCGTACTCCGTGTACGACGGCAGCTGCGACGCAGCGTAGAAGACGTGGTGCAGGTAGTCGATGATCGCCGGGTCGACCTCCTGGGGGGCCACGATGCCGCGCCAGCGGCCGGTGGGGACGGGGTAGCCGAGTTCGGCGACCGAGGGGATCTCCGGGTCGATGCGCTCGAAGACGATGTCGCCGCCGTAGGCGAGCGGGCGGATCTGCCCGTCGTTGTAGAGGTCGATCACTGTCCCGGCTGTCTCGTGCAGGACGTCGATGTCGCCGCCGAGCAGCGCCGTCGTCCGTCCGCCCACCCCGTCGTAGGGAACGAAGTTGAAGCTCGTGCCGAGCTCCTCGCCGAGCGCCAGCAGCCGGACCTCGTCGTCGCCGCCACGTCCGGAGCCCGACACCGTCACCTGGCCCGGGTTCTCGACGGCGAAGTCGAGCATGGACTGGAAGTCGGTGAACGGGCTGTCAGCGGTCACCCAGTAGACCTCGGTCGGGCCCTGCTGGCGGATGATGAACGACACCTCGTCCACGAAGCTGTACGGCTGCGAACCGATCGCGTCGTTGATCACCTGGTTGGTGATGACCGTGGAGATCACGTAGCCGTCGGTGGGGCCGCTGAACATCTGGCCGAGCGCGACCTCACCGGACGCGCCGGGAATGTTGTTGAGGATGATCTCCTGGCCCATGATGCGTTGAGCGTCGATCGCGATGTTTCGGGCGTAGTTGTCCGACCCGCCACCCTCACCGAAGCCGATGATCACCTCGACGGGTCGCGCCGGGTACCCGTCCGGCTTCTGGATCAGCTCCCGCAGGGCCTCGATCGTCGGGTCCGAGTCGGCGCTGACGTCGTACTCGAGCTCACCGCCCTCCATCTGTTCGACGATCGCGTCGATCTCCTCGACCGCCTCCTCCTGGCTGAGCGCGCCCCCCTCCTCGGGCTCGGCGCCGTCCCCGCCACCACCGGGGCCGGCGCCGCAGGCGGCGAGCGCGAGCGCCGCTGCGGCGAGCAGCCCGGTCATCTTCGTCCTGTTCACGAGCCTCTGACGCATGTCCGACCTCTCTCGAGCGTGGCATCCAGCGATGTCCGAAGCATCGGTCTGGACCTAAACGGAAGGAATCTTCCGTCATACGGATTTTGCGAAGTCCCGGCAGTGTTGTCCGGATCACACCTCCCGGTCAAGGGGACGGTTGACGAATCGGGTAACGACCGCGTCACGATGGCAGCCCGAGGCTCCGGTAACGGGACAGGCGGCCGGCGAACCGGTCCGTGGCGTCGGTCTCGATCAGCCGGACCAGCTCGTGCTGCAGCGCGCCGCCCATCCGGCGGCAGAATTGTTCCGGCTCGTCGGCGGCGTCGGGCCGCTCGGGCACCACCCGGTCGACGATCCCGGCGGCCAGCAGGTCGCGGGAGCGCACGCCCTGCTGCTGGGCCATCTCCGCGGCCCGCGACACGTCCCGGTGGATGATCGCGCTGGCGCCCTCCGGCGGCAGCGGGGACAGCCAGGCGTGCTGTGCGGCCACCACCCGGTCGGCGGGGACCAGGGCCAGCGCCCCGCCGCCGGTGCCCTGGCCGAGCAGCACCGCCACGGTCGGGGCGTCGAGCATCACGAGCTCGGCGAGGCAGCGGGCGATCTCGCCCGCCATGCCGCCCTCCTCCGCTTCCTTGGACAGGGCCGCCCCCGGCGTGTCGATGACGGTCACCAGCGGCAGCCGCAGCTCACCCGCGAGACGCATGCCCCGACGGGCCTCGCGCAGCGCGGCCGGCCCCAGCGGGGCGTCGCGGGTCTGCCCCCGCCGGTCCTGACCCAGCAGCACGCACGGTGCGCCGCCGAAGCGGGCAAGGACGAGCAGCAGCCCCGGGTCCGACTCCCCCTGCCCCGTCCCGTTCAGGGGCACGACGTCGGTGGCCGCGTAGCGGAGCAACCGGCGCACGCCCGGCCGGTCCTCGCGCCGCGAGCGCTGGATCGAGTCCCACGCGGGGACGTCGGGGAGGTCCTCCACCGGCGTGTCGCCCGTGCTGCCCGAGACCGCGGGCAGCCCCTCGCGAGGGGCCAGCAGCACGGTCAGCGACCGGTCGACGACCTCCGCAAGGTCCTCCGGCGGCAGGACGGCGTCCACGAGCCCGTGGGCGTAGAGGTTCTCCGACACCTGGACGCCGGCAGGGAACTCCTCGTCGTAGAGCGCCTCGAAGACGCGCGGCCCGAGGAAGCCGATCAGCGCGCCGGGCTCGGCGACGGTGACGTGCCCGAGCGATCCCCACGAGGCCAGCACCCCTCCCGTCGTCGGGTGCCGGAGGTAGACCAGGTAGGGCAGCGCGGCCGCCTTGTGCAGCGCGATCGCGGCGGAGATCTTCACCATCTGCAGGAAGGCCACGGTGCCCTCCTGCATCCGCGTGCCGCCGGAGACGGGAGCCGCCAGCAGCGGCAGGCTCTCGGCGGTGGCGCGCTCGATCGCCACCACCAGGCGTTCGGCGGCGGCCACACCGATCGACCCGGCGAGGAAGCCGAACTCGCACGCGATCACGGCCACGCGGCGACCGCGGATGCAGCCCTCCCCGCTGATCACCGCCTCGTCCAGGCCGCTGCGCTCGCGGGCAGCGGTCATCTCGCGGGCGTACCGCTCGTCCGCTTCAACGACTATCGGAGCGGTGTCCCACCGCACGAACGAGTCGTCGTCCAGGGCCAGCTCGATCAGGCCCAGGGCGGTCAGGCGGGTCACGCGTCGTCCAGCCACGCGCGGACGGCGTCGGCGTCGGCGTCCAGCAGGGGTGGCGCCCGGTGCTCGGAGCGTGTCGTCTCGCGCTCGCCGTCGGGGCCGAGGTCGAAGAACCGCAGCGGTGGCCCGGGCAGGGTGATCGAGCCGAGCGTCGGGTGCTCCACGTCCACCAGCAGGCGCTGGGACCGCGTCTGGTCCCACTCGTAGACCTCGTCGAGGGTGCGCACCTTGCCCGCGGGGATGCCGACGGCCGCCAGCCGGGGCAGCAGGTCGGCCGCCGCGACCTGGCCGAAGGCGCCCTCGACCGCGGCGACGACGCGTTCGCGAGCGGCCACGCGCTCGGCGTTCGTCGCCATCCCCTCGGCCTCGGGGTCCAGGCCGAACTCTGTGCACAAAGTTCGCCACAGGATCTCGCTGCCCACGGCGATCTGGACGGCCCCGTCCGCGCAGTGGAACAGGCCGTAGGGACAGATCGACGGGTGGTGGTTGCCCTGCGCCCGCGGGGACTCGCCGGCGACGGTCCACCGGGTGCCCTGGAACGCGTGCACCCCGACGATCGCGGCGAGCAGGGAGGTGCGCACGACCTGGCCCCGCCCGGTGCGCT
>DASROP010000080.1:0-6402 GCA_035646835.1 Actinomycetales bacterium
GCCCTCCCCCACCCGTCCTCTGTGCACGTTGCGCTGTCTCAAGACGGGTTGAGGCAGCGCTACGTGCACAGAGGACGACGGCTCAGGCGTCGACGGTGGCGCGGATCGCGGCGACCTGGGAGTCCGGGTCGGTGAACAGCGCCAGCGCACCGACCCGTGCCACCCGCCAGCCGAGCTGTTGCAGGGCGGCGGGCCGGGCGACGTGGCGCTCGACCAGTGCATCGGGGTCGGAGTCGTCGGCCGCGTCGGGAAGGTCGACCAGGACGGCGGTCGCGCCGTGCTCGGGTCCGGGCCCGGCGGCGGGGCCGGTGACGACGAGGTCGATGCCGCCGCTGCCACCGCGCACCGTCAGGCCGGCGCTCTCCAGCCGCCGGGCGAGGTCGAGCAGGAGCGGTGAGCGGGGGTCGCCCGGGGCCGGAGCCGCGTCGGCGTCCGGCCCGGCCAGCGCCGCCCGGAGGGCCCTGGCACCCGGCGTCCGCAACCGCTCGGGGTCGAGGTCGCCCGCGGCCAGGCACGAGACGACGGTCAGCCGGCGCCGGGCCCGGCTCAGGCCAACCCCCAGCAGGGCGTCGCCTCCGGTCGAGTCCAGCACGCCGAAGCGGTGCACCACCCGACCGTGCGGGGTCCGTCCGAAGCCGACGGTGAGGATCACCGCGTCGCGGACGGCGTCCTCGCTGCGCGTCAGGTCGGTGACGACGAACGGCTCGGAGCCCGGCCGCGTGAAGAAGTCGGCCACGTCCGGGTGATCGGGCAGCTCGGCCCGCAGGGCCTCGGCCACGCGGCGGGCGTGCCGGCGTCCGACCGCCAGCACCGCGAGCGACTCGAGCGGGCGGGCGCGGACGTGCTCGAGGACCCGGCGGACGACGTGCTGCACCTCCACGTCGAGGCTCTCGACGCCACCGGCGGCATCGGGCACCCCGGTCCCGTCGGGGACGAGGTCCACCGAGAAGGTGGCGCCCGCGTCAGGGGACGGCAGGGCCGCACCCGGCCGGGCATGACCGGTGACCAGGGCGTGCAACGACGCCAGCGGGGCCGGCATCCGGTGCTGGTGGCGCAGCCGGCGCACGGGCAGGACACCCGTCACGGCAGACAGCAGCGAGGTGCGCGCCGAGGTGGTCGCGGCCGGCGGTGGCTCGTCGTCGCCTCCGAGGTCCGGTCCCAGCCGGATCACCGACGGTGGCAGCCCGGACGGGTCGCCGATCACCACGGCCTGCCGCCCACGCGCGAACGCGAGCACCGCCTCGGCGACGCCCCACCGGTGGGCGCCGAGCAGGACGACGACGTCGACCTCGTCGGCGGCGGGCAGGTGGGTCAGGGCCAGCGGGCTGAGCAGCGTGGCCGAGGGCCGGGGGCGCGCCGCGTCGGCGTCGCAGACCCGCGCCACCTCCGCCTCGCGGAGGCGCCCGACGGCCGCCGCGAGGTCGCGGCCGGGGTCGGTGTCGGCCGTCAGCGCGGGATCCCTCCGCAGCGCCGGGTCACTGCGCAGGGCGGAGGCCAGCGCCGAGGCCCACCAGGCGAGCCGGAGCTCGGCCGCGACCTCGGCGCCGTCGACCTTCCGCGCCACCAGGTCGTCGAGAAGGCCGGTCAGGGCGAGCTCGGACAGCCGCCCGAGCAGGGCCGCGCGGCGCGGCACCCGGTCGGCGGCGTCGGGGTCGGCCACGAGCGCGGCGAGCCTCGACGCGAGATCGTCGACGCCGGCGTCCAGCAGGCCCCCGCCGGACGGCGTGGCGGCCAGTGCCCGATCCAGGTGCCCGAGGGCGGTCGCGACGTCCTCGAGGGCGGTGTCGGCCGGTCCGAGGCCGGTCGGGACGCGGGGCGGGCCGCCCCCGCTCGCTGCTCGCTGCCACGCCAGCCGCTCGGCCTGGGCCCGCAGCAGGGCGCCGTGCAGATCGCCCGGGTCCGAGCCCGGTCGCACGAGGTCGCGGGCCTGCCGGCGCAGACGGCGCCGTTCGAGCGCGCCCATCCGCAGGCCCCGCTCGGCACGCCAGCCGCTGCTCGCGGCCGCGGTGATGAGCTCGACGAGGGAGCGCTCGTAGACGGCGGGCCTGAGCACGTCGAGCGTGGCGCGGACGGCGACGAGCAGGTCGACCTGCCGGCGCCACTCGGTCACGGACGTGCCGCCGGAGAGGCCGGCGTCGGCGGCCAGGCGCGCCATCGTCGTCCGCAGCGACGGCAGGGTCTCGCCGTGCAGACGGCGGGTGGACTCGACCAGGCGGCGGGCCTCGTCCTCGCTGGCGAGCGCGGCGCCGTCCCAGGGCCCGCCGCGGGACGAGTCGGAGACGGCGCCCAGGCTGGCCGCCTCGGCCAGGGCGGCCGCGGCCTCGGTCAGCTCGGCCGGTCCGAGCAGTCCCAGCGCGTCGTCGGGTAGCCGCACGGTGGTGCGGGGGGCGGGGCTCGAGGCGGAGAGCCGGGTCAGCTCCTCGACCGCGCTGATCACGCTGGCTCCGCCGGGTCGGCGCTCGCTGCGCAGCGCCTCGTCCCGTGCCAGCAGTGCCTCGCGGGCCCGTTCGACGGCGCGCAGCGCGGCATCGCGGGGCCGTGCCTCCACGGCGGTGGCGGCGGGGACGGGACGCTCGACGGCCGCGCCGGGCTCGTGCACGAGCGACGACAACCCCAACGCCGCCAGGCGGTCGCGGACGTCGGTCAGCTCGGTTCGTTGGGGGGCGAGCAGCAGCGTGCGGCGTCCGGACCCGGCCAGGGTCGAGACGATCGCCGCCGCCAGCTGGGTCGTCCCGGCGCCCGGAGCCGCGTGCACACTCACGGAGGCACCGGCGACGACGTCGCGGACGACGGCCCGCTGGTCGGGGTCGAGGTCCAGCAGCTCGATCGGCTCTTCGGCGTGGCGCGGGGCGCTCGGCGGCGGCGCGAGCGCGCGGCCGTGGGCGAGGGCGGAGACGAGCGGCATGCGCTCGGGGTGTCCGACGAGGTGGCCGGCGATCCGGTCGAGCTCGGCGACGAGCGAGGGGGCAAGGTCGACGAACGCGCCCACCACGGTCCGGTCCTGCACGGTCAGGCCGTCCACCGCCGCGGTGAGCTCACGGAGCCGGTCGAGGGCGGGGCGGGGGGCGAAGCCGTGCTCACCGGCGGCAAGCCCCCGCAGCTCGGCGGGGTCGACGAAGACGCCGTGGCGGGCGAGCAGCCGTACCAGGGCGGGGTTGACGGTGACCTCGTCCCCGAGGTCGATGTCGTCGTCGGTCTGCCCGGCGCCGCGGGGCCGCAGGACCAGGGGACGCAGCAGCACCGGGGCCACGACGTCGCCGACCCGCGGTGACCGCCAGGTGACCAGGCCGACGGCCAGGCGGCCGGCGTCCAGGCCGTGCTCGTCCGCCAGCTCCGAGACGGTGCCGCGAATCGCCCTGGCGCTGCGGCGGGCGGCCGCGTGCGCGGCGGGCTCGCGGAACAGGCTGGACAGCCGCGTGGGCCGGCCCGCGAGCAGCTGGGCGAGGCCACCGGGATGGGCGGTGGCGAGGTCGAGCGTGCCGGTGGGCAGGTCCTCGTAGTGCAGCAGCGCGTCGCGGTCGCCGATCCGGGACAGGTCCAGGCGCCAGCGGGCGACGGCGTCGTCGGGAATGGGAGGCACCGTCCCAAACTAACCGGGCCGGGCGTGAGGGCAGTGCGCACCACGCAGGGGGCAAGCGGTGCGCACTGCCGGCCGGCAGTCTGACGGCGCGGAAGTTCAAGCGTCAAGCAGATCGGGCGATCCGCAGGTTCGGACGACGACACCGTCTCGTGTCATCAAGGTGGCGGCCCCGCGTCCCGATACAGACCACACCTGACCCCACACCCGAAGGACCTCCGGCCGATGCCCCCGTCGCCGTACCGCGCCGCCCCCGCCCGGCCGCGTGCCCTCGTCGCCGTGATCACCGGGGCCCTGGTACTCGCCGTGCTCGGTGGCGAGCCCTTCGCCGGGCCCACGCCCGCGCCACCGGCGGCACCGGCGACGGTGGCCGCCGACGTGGTCGGGCCGCCGGACGCCGAGATCGCGCCGGCGAGCGTCGTGACGCCGCTCGGACCGGTCGACGTCCCGCCCGCCCGGGGGCCGGCCGATCCCGCTCCGGTGACCGCCGGGACGGGCCCGGACGCTGCCGGGGCGGCGCCAGCCGCGGCGCCGGTGGCGCCGGGGCCCAGCGGCCTGCCCGTCGATCCTGCCCCGGAGCAGGTGCCGGACGTGGTCACCGGGACCCTCGCCCGCGCCTACGCGGAGATCGGTCACGTCGACGAGTCCGGTGAGCCCGCCGACGCCGGTGTGGTCGCGGCGCGCGAGGGCGAGAACCCGGGCCTCCTGACCTGGATCCACACCGCGGACGGGCTGGCCATCCGCGTGCCGACACCGCAGCTGCGCGACATCCCGGAGGGCGCCACCGTCCGCGTCGAGCTCGGCGGCCGGCGCGGCGCGATCGGGTCCGACCCTCGCGGCGACGAGCACTCCGGATACGAGATCCTCAAGGCGGAGGTCCTCGCGCTGCCGGCGACGGAGCAGGAGCCGACGTCCGCATCGGGCGCAGGCGTGATGGCCGCGGCCGCACCGCACCAGGTGACCGTCGTGTTGGTGGCGCCGGCCGGGCAGAGCAAGGACGGCACGACGCTCGCGACCGTCGTCTCGGCGGTGGAGAGCGGCGCGTCGGGATTCTGGTCACAGCAGACCGGTGGCGCGGTCTCGTTCGACGTCGTCAAGGCGGTCGACTGGATCACGACCTCGGCCTCGTGCGCGTCCTACTCGTCCCTGTGGAGCCAGGTCGCCGACCGGGTCGGCTGGACGGCCGGCGCCGGCAGGCACCTCCTCCTCTACGTCCCGTCCGCCGGGTCGCCGTCCGGCTGCTACGCAGGCCTGGGGACGGTCGGCTCCGGCCCGTCGTCCGGCGGCCGGGCGTACGTGCGCAGCACGTCGACGGCGATCATCGCGCACGAGCTCGGCCACAACATGGGGCTGGGCCACTCCGACGGGCTGCTCTGCCCCGGGGTCTCCGACGGGGCGTACTCGTCGGGCTGGCGCAGCGGCTGCACGGTGCCCGGGTACCGCGACTGGTACGACGTGATGGGCACCTCGTGGTCCCACCTCGGGTCCCTGAACGCACCGCACGCCTGGGCGATGGGCGCCCTGACGTCGTCCACCAGCCCCGAGGTGGCGAGCCCGACCCGCGCGGTGCTCAGACCGATGGCGAGCCTGTCGGGGGTGCGGTCCCTCCAGATCACGGACGGCTCGGTCACGTACTGGGTGGAGCTCAGGTCCGCCACCGGTCGCGACGCGTGGCTCTCGTCGAACTACCAGGGGCTGGAGCCGGGGGTCACCGTGCGGCGGTCCGACCCCACCGACACCAACGGGTCCCTGCTGCTGGACGGCTCCCCGTCGTCCACCGTGAACTCCAGCGACTGGAAGTCACCGGTGCCCGTCGGCTCGTCGCTGCGCGTCGCGTCCGGTCGCTACGTGATCAGGGTGGAGAGCGTCACCTCGTCCGGCGCGCAGGTGGCCATCGGCGTGGACGGCGCGTGGCCCTCGACCGAGCCGGTCCAGCTGTCGTCCCCCGCCCCGGGGGCGCGCACGGCCTCCGGCAGCGTCACCGTCACGGGCGTCGGGACGGCGCACGAGGGCACGCTGCTCTACGAGGTCACCGACGGCTCGGGAGCGGTCGTGGCCGACGGCTTCGTCGACGCCGGCGCCAACGGCGCGCTCGGCCCCTTCTCGCTGGCGCTCCCGCTGGGCGCCGGCTCGTACACCGTCGCCGTCTGGGCGCCGGACGAGTCCGGCGGCGAGGGTTCCCACGGGGCGCGTCCGTTCGAGGTGCGGCGATCGTTCACGGTTGGGTGACCGCCCATCGGGTACCGTTCTCGCAGCCCCAGCCCCCGTAGCTCAGGGGATAGAGCATCGGTTTCCTAAACCGTGTGTCGCCAGTTCGAATCTGGCCGGGGGCACTGTGTTTCCCGCAGGTCAGCGGGCTGCGGGCTCGTCGCCCGACTCCGTCGGGGTCGAGCTGGTCCGCCGCCTGGGCGAGCTGGAGCGGCAGAACCGGGAGCTGCGTCGCGCCGAGCCGCCAGCGCGTTGGGATGGTCCTCTGCGGACCGATCGAGATCCGCCTACCCACGAACCCGAGCCCGGATGACGCACACTCATGCCGGGAGCGCCCCAAGGAACCCCCATGCCGGCGTTCAGGCGTAGCACAGCCGGGCGGGGCCGGCGTGGCCTGGAGTCCGGGCTGTGTCATGGGGTGCTCGGCTCGATCCGTTCGACCGTCCCGACGCGGTCGATGGACCGGTCGAACGAGGCGACGCGACCCACGCCGGTGCTCTCGGCGCAGGCGACCAGGTAGGCCTCAGCGAAGTCGAGCCGGTCGGTCTCATACACCTCTATCGCCCGCAGCAGCAGGGCCAGGTCGACGACAACGATCGAGGTGAAAGCGAGCAGCG
>DASROP010000081.1:0-3534 GCA_035646835.1 Actinomycetales bacterium
GGTGTGGGTGGGGTCGATGCGCCAGTCCAGGACGGCTGCGGCGTCGGCGGCGGTGTCGATCTCCCGCACGGCCAGCGCGCCGGTGAGCGCGGCGGCGGGGTCCTGGCCGTCGGCGGCGAGCAGGGCCAGGTGCCCGCGGAGGGTGGGATAGGCGGGGCTGTCGGTGATGCCTTCGACCAGCGCCTCGATGGTGGCGTCGAGGTGCTCACCCCAGGCCTGGCCCAGGACGTGCACGGCGGCGGCCGTGAGGCTGTCCCGGTACCGGGACGCGGCGGCCGCCGCGTCGGCGGCGGGGTCGGCGAGCCGGCGGGCCGCGGTGCTGGCCGAGACCTGCGCCTGGTCGCGGGCCAGGATCTGCTCCAGGACGTTGATCGCGGTCAGGGGGTGGGTGACGGCGGGGGTGATCACCGAGTGCTCGTCGCCGTCGCCGGCGACGGCCAGGTAGACGTGGTTGGCGGCCCGGCCGCGGGTGAGCGCGACGTACAGCTGCTGACGGGACTGTTCACCGGTGGCGACGGTGTGGCTGGTGTCGGCGGTGACTCCCTGCCCGCCGTGCACGGTGGTGGCGTAGCCCAGCTGGACGTGCTCGCGCACATACTCGCCCGGCAGGGTCAGGTGCCTACCGGTGTGGGTGTGCACGACGTGTAGGGCGCCGTCGTCGCGGGCCTCGGTGACGGCCCACCGGTCGCCGTTCTTGACCCAGTCGGTGGCGGCGGTCCGCAGCCTTCGGTCGTTGCGGCGGGTGATGATGAGGTCACCGGCCGAGGCGGCGGACCCGTCGACGAGGCTGACCTGCGCGCCGGGGGCGGCGTCGAGGCGGGCGAGCCGGTCGGTGCGGGCGCGGATGTTCAGTGCGGTGGCCAGCTCGCGGGTGGGCGCCAGCATGATCGCGTCCAGCCCGGCGGTGCGGTCGGCGGCCCAGGCGGTGTAGGCGTGGTCGGTGACCGTGGACAGGTCGCCGACGTGGACCCGGTCGCGGTCGATGTAGAACCCGATCCCGGTGGTGTCCCCGGCGCGCAGGGCCAGGCTGGCGGCGGCCTCGCCCTGGTCGTGGAACCGGATCAGCTCGGAGAGGGTGACCGCCCCGGCGGTGGCCTGGATGTCGCGCAGGACACCGCCGGCGGCGACGGAGGCCAGTTGCCGGTCGTCGCCGACCAGGCGGACGCTGGCGCCCCGCTGCAGGGCGAACCGGGTCACCGCGGCCAGCTCGGCGGTGGAGGCCATCCCGGCCTCGTCGACGACGATGAGGGTGTGCTCGTCGACGGCGGCCGCCCAGGCGGGCAGGTCCTGGTGGGTGATCCCCCAGACGAGCTTGGCGAGGGTGTCGGCGTGGGCGCCGCTGGCCTGGCCGAGGATGGCAGCCGCGACCGCTGACGGGGCGAGCCCGAGCACGGTGCCGCCGGACTGGGTCCAGGCCCGGGTCAGGGCGGCCATGGCGGTGGTCTTGCCGGACCCGGCCGGGGCGATCGCCAGCTGGACCCGGGCGCCGGAGGTGGCCAGCGCAGCGACCAGGTGCGCTTGGGCGGTGTTCAGGGTGACGCCGCCCGCGACCGACTCCAGCAGGGCGACGTCGACGTCGATGTCGGCGGCCACCCGGCCGCCGCGCCAGGTGGCGGCCGCCACCAGGTAGGTCTCGTCGGCCAGGACCGTGGCGGAGGTGTACAGGCGGGCGCCGGCGACCTCGTAGACGCTGGCGCCGTCCCGGCGGCGCAGTACGTCCGGGACCTGCACCGGGTCCCCCGTACCCAAGGTGACGGATCGTGAGGGATCCAGCACGGCGGCGACGACGTGTTCCACGAGGGCGTCGACGTCCGTCCCGGCGGGGGCCTTGGCGCGGGCCTGGCGTTCGGCTTCGGAGCGCACGTGCCACACCTGCCAGGTGGACCGTCCGGACTCGACGACGTGCTTTGTCGCCTCGACGATCGATGCCACCGTGGCGGAGTCCATCGCGGCCAGCGATGTCACCGGGCCGGGTCGGCTGGTCGTCAGGGAGGCGACCAGCCCGGTGACGGCCCGGTCGCCACCCAGTACGTCGGCGGCCTGGGCGCGCCACTGCCGGCGTTGCTCGGCCTCGGAGCGGGGCGCGTGCTTGGCTTCCCGGGTCTCCAAGGTCGCCTGTTGGGCCAGTTTGATCGACTCGATCGGGGTCGGTGGGCGGCCGTGCGCCGCCTGGAAGGTCGCCGCGAGCTGCGCCCGGCGGACGTCGATGCGGGTGCGGCGGGCCGACCAGGCGGTGAGCAGCTGCTGCGGGACGCCCACGATCTCGCGCACGGTGCGCCGGCCGCCGGCGATTGCCGCGGCGGCGTCGGAGCGTTCGGTGAAGGTCAGACCGAGGCGGGCGTGCAGCTCGGCCTCGACGCGGGTGTTGTACCGCTCGGACGCGGTGACGGTCGCCTTGTACAGCACCCGCCCGTCCAGGGCCAGCCACCGCCCTGGTTGACCGTCCGGGCCGGCGGTGCGGACCTTGGAGGAGACGGCGACGTGGGTGTGTAGGTCGGGGTCCCCGGCGCGGGAGTCGCGGTGCTCGAACGCGGCGGCGAGCAGGCCGGTGGTGTCCAGCTGCTGTACGCCGCCGTGCCCGCCGCGGGTGTAGATGGCGTCGCGTTCCAACCAGGCCAGGGCGTCCGCGACGGCGGCGTAATGACCGGCGCGGATCTGCTCGGCGACCTCACGGGGGGCGATGGCCCACAGCGCGGACACGCTCTTGACCGGGGTGAAGGTCAGGTCGAACCCGGCCACCGCGCTGGTCGCCTGACGGGAGTGGCGGGCGATGAACGAGGACAGCTCGCGCGGGTCCTTCGGCGCCCGGCCGTACTGCTCGGCGAACATGGCCCGACCGACGTCGGTGCGGATCTGGGCCCGCTCGGCGGCGGCCAGCGGCCAGTCCTTCGGCGCCCCAGCCAGTGCGTTGACCTGCGCGCAGCGGCGGGCCACCTCGACCCGGAACGCCGGCGCGGTGTCCATCACCGGAAACGCCTGCCCGAGCCTGATCGCAGCCGCGACATCCTCCACTCGGGCCGACCCGGCGCCTGCCCGGTTCATCAGCTCGCGGGTAATGGCGTCCGCGTTCGGATGCTTTCCCTCCCCGAACAGGGAAGCCAGCTGGTCGGCGCTCACCGCGTCTCCGGCCTGCAGGTCGACGTCGGCCAGGGCGCAGCCGAACCACATGCCGGGGGATTCACCGCGCTGGCTGTAGTAGTCCGCCAAGCCGGTGTGCCCCAGGTCCGTCGCATCCAACGCGGCGACCTGCCGGGTCAGGTACGAGTACCCGTCCCCGGCGGTCAGTTTGTGGATCGACATCACACCCCGGTAAGCACCAGAGCCCCCTCCGGCTGGACACGATCACAACATCTTTTTCCCTCGAATCTTTGTTCGACCCGGCCAGGAACGCGGATTGCCTCAATTGCGAGCTGAGGGGGGAACGCACCGACGGTGCAAAAGGTGTATGCCAGTTGGTCTTCGGCGGCGGTGGCAGTCCGAAGGGCGGCTGGACTGGTCACGGCGGTCTGCTCGGCCGGTGGGGTGGGCCGGTGG
>DASROP010000082.1:0-8714 GCA_035646835.1 Actinomycetales bacterium
CAACGCCACGCAGGTCCGGCCGGAGGCCTCGCTCGCCCTCCAGCTGGAGGTCGTCGCGCAGGCCGGACCCCACTACCGGCAGCCCCGAGCGGTGCGAGCGGCCGGGCAGCGGATCCGGATCCGGCCGGTCAGGCGCGGCGCCAGCGGCACGTGGGTGCGCACCGGAGCCTCGTGGCGGGACGTCCAGCACGACTTCGGCTGGCCCCGCGAGGAGCGAGCGCATCGCGATGCCCTCCGGGCGGTGTTCGCCGCCCACCTCGCGACCCAGCGCGGCTACTACGGCTACGGGGCCGAGCCGACCATCCACCTGGACGATCTGGGGCCGTCGCTGTGGCGCCTGCTGACCCAGGCAGCCGATGCGGGGCTCGGCCTGGTCGCCACCAGGGCCTCCGCCGGCCCGGTCGTCGTCGCCGACCCGGCCGCGGTCTCGCTCGACCTACGCGCCGTGGCGTCGTCCGGCGCCTCCCTCGACCCCGTGGTCACCATCGCCGGGCAGCCACTGAGCGCGTCGGCCGTGGAGCTCCTCGGCGATCCCGTGCACGGGGTGTTCGTCACGGATCCGCAGGGCATCGAGGGCGTCACGGGCACCGACGGACCTGCTCCCAGCCTGGTGCTCGCGCCCCTGGACGAGCCGCCCGACGACCACGTCGCGGCGCTCCTGAGCCAGGGAGACGGGCTGCAGATCCCCGCCGACGACCTCCCCCGGTTCCTGCAGGTCTACTACCCGGCCCTGCGGCAGGCCGTCACGGTCACCTCCACCGACGACTCGGTGGAGCTGCCCGAGGTCGTGCTCCCGCGCCTGGCGTTGACGGTCACGTTCACGCCGCGGAACGAGGTGAGCCTCGACTGGGGGTTCGCCTACGGCACCGACTGCGTGCCCCTCGACGGCGAGGACGACGGCAACCCGACCCGGGACCGGCGGACCGAGCAGCGGCTGCTCGACGCCGTCGACCCATCCGCCCGCCACCTGCTGGTCGGGCACCTGCGGCTGACCGGCATGGAGGCGGTGACGTTCACGCAGGACATGTTGCCGGCGCTGACGGACTCCGACGACATCCTGCTGACGGTGGTGGGCACCCCGCCCGAGTTCAGGCCCGCCGAGGCTGCCCCCGTCGTCCACCTGTCCGCCACCGACTCCGACGACACGGACTGGTTCGACCTCGGCGTGGCGGTGTCCATCGACGGCGAGGAGATCCCCTTCGACCAGCTGTTCGTGGCGCTGGCCGGAGCCCAGACGCATCTGGTGCTGGCCAGCGGGACCTACTTCAGCCTCCAGCGGCCCGAGCTCGAGCAGCTGCGTCGGCTGATCGAGGAGGCCCGCGCCCTGGCCGACCGCGAGTCCGACGGGCTGCGGCTCAGTGTCTACCAGGCCGGGCTGTGGGAGGAGCTGCTCGAGCTGGGTGTCGTCGAGACCCAGAGCGAGCGCTGGGCCGGCGCCGTCCAGGGGCTGCTGGGTGTCGGCGAGCTCGTGCCGCCCGCCCTGCCGGCCGGCTTCGACGCGGACCTGCGGCCTTACCAGCGCGATGGCTACCACTGGCTGGCTTTCCTGTGGCGGCACGGTCTGGGCGGGATCCTCGCCGACGACATGGGGCTGGGCAAGACGATCCAGACGCTGGCGATGATCTGCCACGCCCGTGAGACCGGCGAGCAGCCGGGGCCGTTCCTCGTGGTCGCCCCCACCAGCGTGGTGTCCAACTGGGCGCACGAAGCGTTGCGCTTCGCCCCGGGGCTCAAGGTGCGCACGGTGACCGAGACGTCCGGGCGGCGGGAGACACCCCTGGCCGAGGACGTGGCCGGTGCCGACCTGGTGGTCACCTCCTACGCGCTGTTCCGGATCGACTTCGAGGCGTACCGGGAGCTTGAGTGGGCGGGGCTGATCCTCGACGAGGCGCAGTTCGTCAAGAACCACCAGGCCAAGAGCTACCAGTGCGCGCGGAGGCTTCCGGCGCCGTTCAAGCTGGCGATCACCGGAACCCCGCTGGAGAACAGCCTGATGGACCTGTGGTCGCTGCTGTCGATCGTCGCGCCCGGGCTCTTCCCGAGCCCGCAGCGGTTCTCCGAGGTCTACCGCAAGCCGATCGAACGCGGCGACGACCCCGAGCTGCTGTCGGCCCTGCGCCGACGCGTCCGGCCCCTGATGCGGCGACGCAGCAAGGACCAGGTGATCAGCGACCTGCCGCCCAAGCAGGAGCAGGTGCTCGAGGTCGTCCTCAACCCGCGACACCAGAAGATCTACCAGACCCACCTGCAGCGGGAGCGGCAGAAGGTCCTCGGGCTGCTGGACGACCTCGACAAGAACAGGTTCGCGATCTTCCGGTCACTCACCCTGCTGCGCCAGCTCAGCCTCGACCCCGGCCTGGTCGACAGCAAGTACGCGGGCGTCCGCTCGAGCAAGGTCGATGCCTTCTTCGAGCAGCTCAGGGAGGTCGTCGGAGAGGGGCACCGCGCACTGGTCTTCAGCCAGTTCACCGGGTTCCTGGCCACCGTCCGCGCACGGCTGGACGCCGAGGGAGTGCCCTACTGCTACCTCGACGGCCGGACCCGCAACCGGGCCAAGCGGATCGCGGAGTTCAAGGATGGCGATGCGCCGGTGTTCCTGATCAGCCTCAAGGCCGGCGGGGTCGGGCTGAACCTCACCGAGGCGGACTACGTCTTCGTGCTCGACCCGTGGTGGAACCCCGCGGTGGAGGCCCAGGCGGTGGACCGCACGCACCGCATCGGCCAGGACAAGACGGTGATGGTCTACCGCCTCGTGGCCGCCGGGACGATCGAGGAGAAGGTGATGGAGCTCAAGGCCCGCAAGCAGTCCCTCTTCACGCGGGTGATGGACGACGAGGCGCTGCTGTCCGCGCCGCTGTCGGTCGACGACCTCAAGGGCCTCTTCGACTGACTGACGGGTCTCAGAGCGTCAGCTCGACGCGGTCGAGGCCCGGCCAGCACAGGCCCAGGATCGTCGCCACCATCGGAGGGGGCCGGTGCAGCGACAGGTGCCGGCCCGGCGGCATCGACTGCGCCGCCAGCACCAGCGTGGTCACGGCGCCGAGGTCCGCGAACGTCACCCCCGCCATGTCCACCCGCACGTCGCTGCCCTGGGCGACGAGCCGCGCCAGCACGACCTGCAGGTCTTGGCGGTTCACCAGGTCGAAGTCCCCGGTCAGCGCGACGTCGGACCCGGCCGGCGAGGGCGCGATGCGCCAGCCGGCGGGGCTATCGAGCTGCTGTGTCTCGACCATGGACCGACCTGGCTTCTTCCCGAGGGCATCTACGGTGGTGCCGCTACCGGGTCCGGGGCAGTCGGCTCCAGCGTACGCCTCCGGGTCCGTCGACACCAGCAGAACGCACGCGCCTCTCTCGTGGCCTCGGGGCCGCCTCAGCCTGCGGTGAGGTCGGGCATGCTGGCGGGGTCGTCGAGGACGGCGTGGGCGACGACACCGAGCCGGAGACCGTTGCTCCGCGCGTAGTCGCGGATCAGGGCGAAAGCCGCGTCGACGTCGATGTCGCGCCGCTGCGCGATGGCGCCCTTGGCCTGCTCGATCACGACCCGGCTGTTCAACGCCCCCTGCAGCTGCTCGGTGAGCAGCTCACCGCGCTTGATCGCACGTTCCTGCAGCAGCCCGATGGTGGCCACGTCGGCCAGTGCCTGGACGATGCGGGCGTCGGACGGCTGCATCCGTCCCGGCTCGTGGCCGAAGAGGTTGAGTGCCCCGATCCTCTCCCCCCGCAGTCGCAAGGGGAACGCGTGCACCGACCGGAAGCCGGCCTCGACGGCCTTGGGTGCGAACAGCGGCCACCGCTCGGCGGCCTCGGCGAGGTCGGCGTTGAGGACCGGGGTCCCCTCGCGGAAGCAGTCCTGGCACGGGCCCTCGTGGATCTGCACCTGGAACAGCTCCAGGAGCCTGGTCTCCTCATCGGAGGCCGCCATGAACTGCAGCCGGCCCTCGTGGTCGCCGAGCAGCAGCCCGGCGGCCGCCGCGTCGGTGAACTCGGCGCTGAGTGTGGTCACCATCTGCAGGAACTCGATCAGGTCGAAGTCGTCGACCAGGGTGTCGGCCGCCTGGACGAACATCTCCGCGATCCGCTCCGCGTGCATCGCGCTCATCGCCGGAGCCTCCTCTCGTGCGGTCATCGATCATAACCCTTCACGTGTCGTCGCGGGAGAGGACGACCCGGCGCCCGACGACGTCCCGGGCGACGTCTGCGAGCCGACGGTCGTGTGAGTAGGAGTAGGCGCGCAGACGCGCCATCGCGTCGTCCAGGTCGACCCCGAGCTGCACGGCGACCATGCCCTGGGCCTGGTACAGCTCGGACCGGTAGTCCAGTGCGTCGTCGAGGCCCCCCGCCGAGCGACCCTCCCCGGCGTTCTGCTGCCCGTCGAGCAGCGCCGTCACCGCGACCTCCGCGAACGCGAGGGCCTGGGCGACGCCGGTCGCGGACATCCGGCCCGGCCGGTCGCGGTACACGTCGAGGACGCCGAGCCGGGCGGCGCCGATCTGCAGCGGGAAGGCGAAGACGGCCTGGATACCGCGTTCGCGGGCGGCCGGCGCGTACGCCGGCCATCGAGCGCCGGCACCGTTGCCGAGGTCGGACTCCAGCACCGGTTGGCGCGAGGCGAAGGCGTCGATGCACGGACCCTCGCCGAGGGTGAACTGCAGCTCCTCGAGGTCCTCGCTCGCCGGGCTGGAGGCGGCCGCGACCCCGCGCGCACCCTGCGGGCTGAGCATGCTCACCCCGGCTCCGGTCGCCGGCAGCGCCCTCGCGGCGGTGCGACAGAGACGCTGCAGCCAGCCCGCCGTCCCACCGGGGCCGTCGTCGGCCGGCGGCTCGTCCGCGATCAGCGCCCGGACCAGCGCGACCGCGCTCTCGTCCGTCACTCTGGGCATCCCGGGCCGTACGTGACGTCTGGCATGGCTGCACCCCTTCAGCGGCGAAGCACCGCCAGGGTCTGGGGCAGCGACGATCCTGCGGCTCAGCGTACTCCCGCACCGCCTAAGCCGACGACGGGAGGAGGTCCTCGTCGCCGGTGACCCGCAGGAGCATCTCGACGTTCGGCCGCACGCCCCGCATCGACAAGCCCCGACGGCCGACGGCCACCACGCGGCGCACCTCGCGCAGCACCCGGACGCCGGAGGGGTCGAGGAAGGTCAGCCCGGAAAGGTCGAGCACGACGTCGTCGGTCGGCCGGTACTCCAGCAGGTCGGCCAGCTGGTCGTGCACTCCCGCCGCGTTCGACAGGTCCAGCTCGCCCACCAGCCGGACGACGGTGGCAGATCCCTCGCCCGGCAGGGTCGCCACCAGCCTCAGCAGCGGCGCGTGCAGGAGGTTGCGGGCCACGGTGCCCTCGGCGCTAGACATCTTGGGGGCCGCAGTACGCCCGTGCGCGAAAGTCCCGATCGGCGGCACCGCACCTGGCGAGCGTTGTCATCATCGTCAAACCCCATTCCCGAGCGGTGGGTGGTCATCGCCGGGGTCTGGGGCAACGCTCGTCATCGTACGTCGAGGTGGGCTGCGTGCCTACCCCGGGACGTGGCTGAGGCACCTGGAGCAGGCCGGCGCGGAGCAGCCCTGGCACCTCGGGTGCGGGCAGCCCCATCAGCGCACCCGCCTGCCGGTAGGTGTGCGCCCCCCACACGCACCGGCGTGGGCCAGGCAGAGGAGCGCACCGGCGTGCCGGTCGCACAGCACGTCGTCCGCCCAGCCGTGCTCGCTCAGCGTCGCGTCCAGCAACGTCTGGTCGTCTGCGGCACGGCCGTCGCCGATGGCGTGCTGCCGGGGTCCGGGGCAACGTCGTGACCCGAACGTATTCAACTAGATCGCGTCTCGCAAGCCGGGCCGGGCGCGTCCGGGCCACCGGGAGGACGCCGGCGGCTACCGTCGGCACATGGCCACGCACGGCCGACTCGGCCTGCCGGATCGGGTTCGCGCGTGCCTCTTCGACCTGGACGGGGTACTGACGCGGACGGCGACGGTGCACCGCGCCGCCTGGAGGATGACCTTCGACGCCGTCCTGGCCGCACACGACCAGCAGCCGTTCACGGACGCCGACTACGCCCGGTACGTGGACGGCAAGCCGCGGCGGGACGGCGTCCGGGACTTCCTCGCCTCCCGCGGCATCCACCCGCGGGAGGGGCACCCGGACGACCCGCCGGACGCCGACACCGTCGCCGGCATCGGCAACCGCAAGAACGAGCTGCTCCTGCAACGGCTGGAGATCGACGGCGTGGAGGTCTTCTCCGGCTCGGTGGCCTACCTGCGGGCGGTGCGGGACGCCGGGCTGCCCGCCGCCGTGGTGACCGCGTCGGCCAACGGGGAGGCCGTGGTGCGGGCGGCCGGGATCGCGGACCTGCTCGGAGCACGTATCGACGGGGTCGTCGCCGAGGCGGAGGGCCTGGCCGGGAAGCCCGCGCCGGACACCTTCCTGGCCGGAGCCCGGGCGCTAGGCGTCGAGCCCGGTGAGGCGGCCGTGTTCGAGGACGCGCTGGCCGGCGTCGCCGCGGGCCGGGCCGGCGGCTTCGCGTGGGTGGTCGGGGTGGACCGCTCCGACCAGTCGGACGCGTTGCGCGAGAATGGGGCCGACGTGGTCGTGGCCGACCTGTCCGAGCTCCTGGTCGGGCCGTGAGCGAGCGGTCGGCAATCCGTCCGCGCTTCCCCGTCGAGCCGTGGGCCCTGCGGACGACGGAGCTCGACCTCGACTCGCTGGCCGCGAACGAGTCCCTGTTCGCGCTGTCGAACGGTCACATCGGTCTGCGCGGGTCGCTCGAGGAAGGCGAGCCGCGGGCGGTTCCGGGGACCTACGTGAACGGCTTCTTCGAGGAGCGGACGCTGCCCCACGCCGAAGCGGGCTACGGCTTCCCCGAGTCGGGCCAGACCATCGTCAACGTCACCGACGGCAAGCTGATCCGCCTCCTCGTCGGCGACTCTCCCTTCGACATGCGCTACGGCACGGTCCGTTCGCACGAACGGGTGCTCGACCTGCGTGCCGGGCGCCTGGACCGGCGGACCGAGTGGACGTCACCCAACGGGTCGTCGATCCGGGTCACGTCCCAGCGACTGGTGTCGTTCACGCAGCGAGCCCTGGCCGCGATCAGCTACGAGATCGAGCCGCTGGACGGTGACGTCTACATCGCCCTCCAGTCGGACCTGCTGGCCAACGAGCCCCTGAACGACGACTCCGCGGACCCCCGCAGGTCCGCCCTCCTGAACCGACCGCTCCAGCCTCAGCTGGCGGCCCGGCGGGACTGCCGAGCGGTTCTCGTGCACAGCACCGAACGCTCCCGGCTGCGGATCGCGGCCGGGATGGACCACATTCTCGAGGTGCCGGACGACGTCGAGACGACGATGGAGGCGGGCGGGGACCTGGCCCGGATGACCGTGGCCGCGCGCTTGCCGCACGGGACCCGGCTGCGCCTGGTGAAGTTCCTCGCGTACGGCTGGTCCAGCCGCCGCTCCGCCCCCGCGCTGCGCGACCAGGTCGAGGCCGCGCTCGCGATCGCCCGGCTCGAGGGCTGGGACAGCCTCGTAGAGCAGCAGCGCCGCTTCCTCGACGAGTTCTGGGCGAGGTCCGACGTGCGCGTCGAAGGCGACCCGCAGCTACAGCAGGCCGTCCGGGTGTCGATGTTCCACGTCCTGCAGGCGGGGGCGCGGGCCGAGCTCCAGCCGGTGCCCGCCAAAGGGCTGACCGGCCCGGGGTACGACGGCCACACGTTCTGGGACACCGAGACGTTCGTCCTGCCGATGCTGACCTACACGATGCCCACCGCGGCACGGGACGCGTTGCGGTGGCGACACGGGACCCTGGCGCAGGCCCGGCAGCGAGCGGCCGAGCTGGGGCTCGAGGGCGCCGCGTTCCCGTGGCGGACCATCCACGGCGAGGAGTGCTCGGGCTACTGGCCGGCCGGCACCGCGGCGTTCCACATCGGCGCGGACGTCGCCGACGCCACGACCCGCTATCTCGCGGCGACGGGCGACATCGAGTTCGAGACCACGTGCGGCGTCGAGCTGCTGGTCGAGACCGCCCGGCTCTGGGCGTCCCTGGGCCACTTCGACTACGAGGGCGGCTTCCGCATCGACGGCGTCACGGGCCCCGACGAGTACACCGCCGTCGTCGACGACAACGTCTTCACGAACTTGATGGCGCAGAAGAACCTGCACAGCGCCGCCGACGCCTGCGACCGGCGCCCCGACGTCGCCGCCCGGCTCGACGTCCGACCCGCAGAGCTCGAGCTGTGGCGCAACGCCGCCGACTCCGTGGTCCTGCCCTACGACCAGGCGCTCGGCGTGCACTCGCAGTCGGAGGACTTCACCTCACACGCCGAGTGGGACTTCGAGGGCACCCCTGCGGACGCGTACCCGTTGCTGCTGCACTACCCGTACTTCCAGCTGTACCGCAAGCAGGTCGTCAAACAGGCCGACCTCGTGCTCGCCATGCACATGCGCGGGGACGCGTTCACGCCCGAGCAGAAGGCCCGCAACTTCGCCTACTACGAGGCCCGGACGGTCCGTGACTCGTCACTGTCCGCCGCCACCCAGGCCGTCGTCGCCGCCGAGGTCGGACACCTGGAGCTCGCCTACGACTACTGGGCCGAGGCGGCGTTCACCGACCTGCAGGACCTGCACCACAACATCGACAGCGGGCTCCACATCGCCGGGCTGGCCGGGACGTGGATCGGTGCGGTCGCAGGCTTCGGCGGGATGCGCGACCACGACGGCCGCATCAC
>DASROP010000083.1:0-19327 GCA_035646835.1 Actinomycetales bacterium
ACCTTCCGGGGTGGCGACCAACCGAGGACGAGGTGACGTTGTTTCAGCCCCAGCAGGTGACGGTGAGCCGTTACCGCTACCGGGCCGACAACATCCCCACACCCTGGGCAAGCAGAAGACCGGCATCGATCCCGTAGTCCGGGTGTGAGCCAGATTTGTAGGTAGCGGGGGTCAGGCCGCGTTGGTCTGAGTGTCGAGCCGCTGCCAGATCTCGTCCCAGCGTCCGCTGGCTTGGTGGCAGCGCAGGGTGGCGATGCCGGCGGCGCCGCGGACGGTCCAGCGCATCCCGGACAGTTTGAGGCGTTGGCCGATGACGGCTTTGCAGCCGGCTTCGACGGCGCCGGAGCCGACGAAGTGACCGAGTTCGCGGAAGTGGGCGTAGCGCATCCGTTTGGCGTTGGTCTGGAAGTAGCCCAGTGCCTTGTCGGCCTGTTCCCGTTGGGCGTCGGACAGCTCGAGCTCGCGACCGGCCGTCAGCAGCGCGGTGATGTCACCGGCGTCGAGGTCGGCGAGCCGGTCGGCGAGCCACGCTGGGTGGCGGTCGCCGAGGGTGGGGGCGAGCAGGGCGGCGAGGGCGTGCACGTGTTCCTTGGCGTGGTAGAGATCGACGATCTGGGTGGCACCACCGAAGTGGGTGTCGGCGAGGTTCCAGATCCATGGTGCGCCGTCGCCGAGCACAACAACCTGCTGGGCCTGAGCGGAGCCGCGTCGGCGGGCCTCGGTGTAGACCAGCGACCCGAAGTGCGGGGCGGCCTGCAGGGTCGCGACGCAGCTGGACGAGCCGGGGTCGCGGATCGGATGACCGTCATCGTCCAGGCTGGTCTGGGTGAACAGCACGCCGAGTTTGACCTCCCGGGTCCGGGCCCGCCCGTCGGGGTACTTCCCGGCCCGCCCGGCGGTGTCGGCCGGCACGGTCGGGACGCCGGTGCCGTCGATCGCGACATACAGCTTCACGACCGGTGTGCTCGGCCCCAGCGGAACGAGCTGGCCGGCCAGGACCGCGGCCGCCTCGGCGTCACCGATCGCGACCAGGGCTTGGCCGTCGGCTTCTGCGCTGCGTTCCACCCGTTTGGTGGTCAGCGTGACGCCGGCCAAGGTGGCCAGTAGCTCGCTGGCTTTGGCGAACGGCACGGTGGCGCCTGCCCGGGCCACCATCGCCCGCAGTCCCGGGCTCAGCGACGCACCAGCCACGCCGAGCTCGTCGTCTTTGGGCACCATCCCGTGGCTGCAGTTGGTGCAGTGGTAGTAGGCCCGCCGCAGCGTGACCGGGCCCAGCACGGTGTCCAGGTTCTTGTCCCGGTAGGACACGAACTCGGCCTGATGCCCTGCCCCACAGTCGATCCGCGGCCCACGATGACCGCTGTCCAGGCCCAGCAGGTCCTCCAGCAGCGAGGCGCCGAGTTTGCTCATTGCGGTCCGGATCGCCAGCTCCACCGCGGCCAGACCCTGACCGCCTTGCCCCCCGTCGGTGCCGAGCGAACCCGCAGCCAGTGCGGCCAGGCGGGTTACTTCGGCGGTGAACTCCGCCTGGAGCGCGCCCGAGAGCCCCCCCTTTCCCCGACCGTCCCGGTCGGGGTCTGGGGTTGCTCGGCGAACGCCGAGACCGGTCTGGCCTCACAGATCGCCTCGCTGACCTCGACGATCTGTCCGACGATCTGTTTGAACCGCTGGTAGTTGGCCACTTCACCGGTCACCTTCTCCAGCTCGGGGCCGGGTTTGAGGTGCAACGCCACGGTCTTGCCTGCCACCTTCTTGGTCAGGATGTGCTGCGGTCCGTGGCCGGGATGGGCCGGCGCCGCGCACGCGCACGTTGGCTTGCCACATCGGCGCATGACGGCCGACAGACTGCCTGGGCGGAAGTCACCTACGGCGGCCAGGCCCGCCTGCAGACGGCTGCGTTGTAGCTCAAGGTCGGGCAGATCCGAGTTTACGGTCACAACCGTCAACCTCCTCTGAGTGTTTGTCTACACTCAGAGTATCCGTAAACAAGCACGGGTCCAGGACCGACCTACATTTGTGTCGCGCACCCGGCGCCGGACCTCCGGTTGACCCCGGACCAGACCGACTACGTCGTCGCGGCGGTCGCGGCGGCGCTGGACGGTGCCGAGCTGACCATCGACGAGCTGAGCGACGCGGTGGTGGAGGCGACCGGGCCCTGGGCCGGGGATCCCGTGATGCCTGCGTTCGGGGGAATGTGGCCCCGGTGGCGTCAGGCCCTGGCCACCGCCGCCCATCGCGGCGCCTTGTGCTTCGGGCCCAACCGGGGGCGCAAGGCCACGTACACGAGCCCGTCGCGGTGGCTCCCCGGCTTCCGACCCGCCGAAGGGTCAGGCGCCGTCGTCGAGGTGCTCCGGCGCTACCTGCACGCATACGGGCCCGCCACGCCCGGTCATTTCGCGCGCTGGATGGGCACGACACCTCGGTGGGCGACCGACCTGTTCCGCTCCCGCGCCGACGAGCTGGAGCCGGTCGAGCTGGCCGGAGCCGAGGCGTGGCTACCGGTCGGTGACGCCGACGCGCCGAGCCACGCACCGAGCGGGGTTCGACTGCTGCCCTACTTCGACGCCTACACAGTCGGTTGCCAGCCGCGCGGCCTGCTCTTCGAAGGCCCCGTCGGCGAACGCGCGCTGAGCCGGACCGGCCAGGCGGGCAATTTCCCGGTGCTCCTCGTCGACGGCTCGGTGCGAGGCGTCTGGCACCAGCGCCGCACGGGTCACCGTGTCGACATCACGGTGGAGCCGTTCGCCGGGCTGGCCTCAGCTCGACGTCGAGCGCTCAGCGCGGAGGTGGACGAGATCGGCCGGTTCCTCGGACTCGAGCCGAAGTTGACCATCGGCACCGTCACCGTCGGCGGGCATGCCTAGCTTTCGACCTCGATGACGCTCAGCACGTTGCCGGCCGGGTCCGCGAACCAGGCGATCAGCGGGCCTCCGCCGCGGAAGATCCCCTTGTCGTCGGTCTGGACGTCGGTCCCCTCGTAGCGCTCGAAGCGCACACCCCGCTCCGACAGCTGGTCGACCGCCGACTCGATGTCGTCCACCGGGAAGTTCAGGACCGTGAAGGACGCCGGCGTGTGGTCCGGCTTCGGGTACACGAGCGTCTCCCGGCCTCCCGCGATGTGGAGGGTCAGGAGCCCGTTCTCCTCGGAGACCTCGATCCCGAGCGTCTCGCCGTAGAACCTCTTGGCCGCCGGCACGTCATCGACGGCGAAGCCGGTGAATGCCTTGGTGTCTGCAAACATCGTTGTCCCTTCTCGGCGTTGGGCTCTCTACTCCCCCAGTAGACCGCGGCCGGCGGCGGAACTCATCGTTGAGCATGCGATCGATGAGTTCTGTCGCCCGATGAGGTCTGTCCTGGCGAGGGACGACGACGGGAGGTCACGTGACGGAGGGGGCCGACGTCCGCCTGGTCCTGTTCGACGTGGGCCACCTGACGCATCCGGACGCCGGCACCATCGACGCGCTGGCGCGGCTACAGCTGGCGGCCCGACGGTGCGGATGCGACGTCAGGCTGCGCGACCCCGGCCCCGAGCTCCGCCGTCTCATCTCGCTGGCGGGGCTGGACGACGTGCTCGGGTCAGGGCTCCAAGGTGGTCGGGAGCCCGAACAGGGGGAACAACCGGGCCGTGTCGAGGAACTGGGTGAGTCGGCTGACCCGCCCGTCTGAGACCTCGATGACGTGGATCGACCACGGCTCGTGACGTCCACCCGGCCCGCTGGGTCGGTACTGCGCGACCCCGGGAGAACCGTTGACCATCAAGGGAACCAGGCGCGACCCCCGGCACTCGCTGCCCGGTCCGAGCATCCAGGCGCCGATGTCGGCGGCGCCGCGCAGCCACATCTCGTAGGGCGGCATCGACTGCAACGCGTCCTCGTGCAGCACGGCGACCAGTGACTCGATGTCATAGCTCTCGAACGCCGCGACGTACCGCGCGAGCAGCGCCTGGTGCTCGTCGTCCAGCGCGTCGAGGGGGCGGCTGGAGTCGAGGTCGCTGGCCGCCATCGTCGCCCGCGCCCGCTGCAGGGCGCTGTTCACCGAGGCGACCGAGCTGTCGAGGAGCTCGGCGACCTCGTCCGCCTTCCACCGCAGCACCTCCCGCAGGATCAGCACCGCGCGCTGGCGCGGCGGCAGGTGCTGCAAGGCGGCCACGAACGCCAGCCGGATCGACTCCCGGGCCACGGCCATGTCCGCCGGGTCACCGCCGTCCACCAGCACCCGTCCGTCCGGGATCGGCTCGACCCACGTGACCTCCGGGAGCGGAGGGGTCAGGGACGACAACACCGGGGCCGACGGGGACGCCGAGAGGTCCATCGGCAGGGCCCGACGCTTCGTGCCCTTCAACGAGTCGAGACAGACGTTCGTGGCGATCCGGTAGAGCCACGACCGCAGTGACGAGCGCCCGTCGAACCGGTCCACGGCACGCCACGCCCGGACCATCGCCTCCTGGACGGCGTCCTCCGCGTCGAACCCCGAGCCGAGCATCCGGTAGCAGTACCCGGTCAGCTCCCTGCGGTACTGCTCGAGCTGGGCCTCCAGCTCCTCCGGCACGCGCGGCGCCGTGGCGACATCGGTCATCCCGGTGACCCCCTGGGTAGTGGTGCCATACAGTGTTGACACCGTACACATGAGGTGGCGATGACGACAAGGCCGAATCGAGCCGCCAGACCCGGCAGCTACCACCACGGGGACCTGCGCCGCGCCCTGATCGAAGCCGGGACCGCCCTGGCCCGGGCGGGCGGCCCGGACGCCGTCGTCCTGCGTGAGGTGACCCGGCAGGTCGGCGTGACCGCCAACGCTGCCTACCGCCACTTCGCCGACCGAGACGCCCTGGTGGCGGCGGTCTGCTCCGACGCGCAGACGGCCGTGGCGCTGACGATGGAAGCGGAGCTGGCCGAGGTTGAGCCGAGCGGGGACGACGGCGCCGACGCGTGCGCCCACCTGCGCGCCGTCGGTGCTGGCTACCTGCGTTTCGCGGCAACCGAACCGGGACTGTTCCTCACCGCGTTCTCGGTGCCCGACGACCTGCGACGCGCGGCCAGCGAGGACAGCGCGGGCGACAGCGGCCGAACTCCGTTCCAGCTGTTGGCGGGCGCCCTGGACGAGATGGTGATGGCCGGCGTCCTCGCGCCCGAACGTCGTCCGGGCGCGGAGTTCCTGGCCTGGTCCGCGGTGCACGGCCTTGCAGTGCTGGCGCTCGGCGGGCCGCTGAGCGGACTCGACCGGGCCACGTTGGAGCGGGTGGGGCAGCGGCTGCTCGAGATGGTGGACGCCGGCCTGCAGGGCCCGCGCCCGTGAGCGGTCCGGCGGGAGGCGGCCGACGCGTCGTCGTCACCGGAGCCGCGGGGTCGATCGGCCGCGCGATCACGCCGGTCCTGGCCGGTCGCTGGGACCTGCGTCCGACAGACGTCCCCGGTGGTGACCCGGACGCGCTCGACGTCACCGACGGCGAGGCCTGCCGGGCGGCGTTCGCCGGTGCGGACGCCGTCGTCCACCTCGCCGCCGTACCCGATCCGGAGGCGGGCTGGGAGCAGCTGCTGCCGGCCAACGTCGTCGGCGGCTACCAGGTGGCGCAGGCCGCAGCGGACTGCGGCGTGCGGCGGCTCGTGCTGGCCAGCAGCCTGCAGGCCGTCTCGGCCTACCCCGAGGGCCGGCAGGTGCGGACGACGGACCCGCCGCGCCCCGCGAACCTCTACGGCGCGACCAAGGCGTGGGCCGAGGCGCTGGGCGCGTGGGTGGCGTCGACCTCGTCGACGTCGGTGGTGGCGCTGAGGATCGGCTACTTCGCGCAGCAGCCCCCTGGCGGCCCCGGCGCCACGGCCCGAGACGTGGCCGCGTGGCTGAGCCCCCGCGACTGCGCCGAGCTGGTGCGTACCGCGGTGGAGGCCGACGTCAGGGGTTTCATCGTCGCCAACGGCACCTCCGCCAACCGGTACCGCTTCGCCGACCTGGCCGAGACCACCGCGACCCTGGGCTACCGGCCGGCGGACGATGCCTGGTCCGGCCGATGAGCCTCGTCCGGCCGATCACCGACACACCCATCGCTCGGGGACGAGTCATCGCTCCTGCGCGGCCAGCGTGACGGGGCACCTGCCCTCGTAGTGTCCGCAGGCTCCCGGGTCGCAGAGTCGGCAGATCCGCAACGTGTCGGCGCGGCTGCTCGTCGCGCCCCCCAGCAGCTTCTCGAGCAGGCCGGTGAGCTGTGCACGCTCGCCGGCGTCCAGGGGGTCCAGCAGAGCCTCCGCCGTCGCCTGCCGGGCGCTGAGGGCCTGGCCGGCCGCGGCGCGTCCGGTCGCTGTCACCCGGATCGCGTGGGTGCGTCCGTCCTGGCCGGCCCGGCGGTCGGCGAGACCGGCGTCCACCAGCCGGATGACCAGCCGCGCGGCACCGGGCTGCGTCAGGCCGAGCACCCGTCCCAAGGTGTCCTGGGAGGTCCCGCCGAGCGTGGTGGTCAGGACGACGAGTGCCGCCGTGTCCGACGGCACCCGCCCGGTCGCCCGGCCGGTGGCGCCGGTGAGCCGGTCCCCGGCCGCCAGCACGAACGCGCCGAGGAGGTTCGCTGATCGCCCCTCGTTAGATGACTCAGTCATGTGTTGAGGATACCGTCCCGGGCTTCGTCCGTCGCCGATCGAGAAGGAGCATGACGATGACCCGTTGGACGCTCAGGACCACCCTGCTCGGCATCGCTCTCGCCGCGGCGATGGTCGCTGCGCCGGCGGCGGGCGCGACCGCGCCGGGGCCGTGGCAGGAGTACCGGTCCGCCGGCTTCTCCGTGCCGGCGGGCGCCCGCTGCCCGTTCGCGCTCAGCAGCACCGTGGTCGACGACCACGAGAGGATCCGGACGCTCGAGACCTACCCCGACGGCAACCCCCGTACCCAGCAGGTCGTCGGGCAGCTCGTCGTCCGCTACACCAACGAGGACACGCAGCAGTCGGTCCGGCGCAACCTCACCGGCAACGCCCTCGTCGAGCTGCGACCCGACCGGTCGCTCAGCCGGATGTCGCTCCAGGGCGGACACTTCGCCGTCGGGTTCAGGGAGCGGGACCCGGCCGGCCCGGCCTTCCTCGTCTTCACCGGGGCCGGGCACTCGGTCTCCTTCGCGGACGACGGGACGCGCACGGCCACGTACGGCGAGGGTGGGGTCGAGAACATCTGCGACACCCTGGCCGGGTAGGCGCGCGACGCGTCAACCGGCCGGTCGCGCCGCGAAACGGTCGGTGGCCGCGCGGACGGCCTCCAGCGTGCCGCCGTGACCGGTGTCGTCGAGGAGCACCAGCTCGGCGTCGGGCCAGGCCCGTGCCAGGTGCCAGGCGATGTCCGGTGGCCGCTGATGTCGAGGCGGCCGTGGATCAGGACGGCGGGGATGCCCGTCAGCCGTGCCGCCTCGCGCAGCAGCACGCCGTCGTCCAGGAAGCCCGCGTGGCTGAAGTAGTGGGTCACGATCCGGGCGAAGCAGAGACGGAAGGCCGGGTCCTCATAGCGTGGGTTGGGCCGGTGGCCGGGGTAGGTGGCGACGTGCGTGTCCTCTCATGCGCACCACGCCGCGGCCGCGCGGTCGCGGACGCCGGGGTCGGGTTCGTGTAGCAGGCGGCTGTACGCCTCCGCCAGGTCGCCGTCCCGGTCCCGTTCGGGGACGCCGTCCCGAAACCGTTGCCACTGCTGGGGAAACACCCGGCCCATCGCGCGGGTGAGCCACTCAACCTCTGCTCGCGTGGTCGTGACCACGCTGTTGAGGACCATCTCCGTGATGCGGTCGGGGTGCGCCTGTCCGTAGGCGAGCCCCAGGGTCGTCCCCCACGAGACGCCGGCCACCAGCCAGCGGTCGACGCCGAGGTGCTCGCAGCCGCTCGATGTCGCCGACCAGGTTCTGCGTGGTGTTGGTGGACAGGTCGACGACGGGCTCGCCGCGTGCGGGGTGCTGCGCCCGCAGTTGCGCTGGTCGAAGAGCACGATCCGGTACACCGCCGGGTCGAACCACTGCCGGTACCAGGGAGTGCACCCGGAGCCGGTGCCCGTCGCCGACGTCGAGCGTCCCGGAGTCGAAGGGCTCGGTGTCGGAGGGAGTCGCCATGCGACTGATTCTGCCGCGTGCGTGCCATCATTCGTCCCCGACAGGGGAGGCGCGCGATGATCACAGCCCACGGGCTGGGCAAGAGGTACGGCGGCAAGGTCGCCGTCGACGACCTCACGTTCGAGGTGAGCCCCGGCAAGGTCACCGGCTTCCTGGGGCCGAACGGCGCCGGCAAGTCCACGACGATGAGACTGATGCTGGACCTCGACCACGGGTCGGGGCGCACCCTCTTCGACGGCCGGCGGTACCGCGACATCAAGCACCCGATGCGCGAGATCGGCACGGTGCTGGAGGCCAAGGCCTTCCACCCGACCCGACGTGCACGCAACCACCTGCGGATGCTGGCGGCGGCGAACGCCGTCCCCACCTCGCGTTGCGACGACGTGCTCGAGCAGGTCGGCCTCGCCAGCGTCTCCCGGGGCAAGCCGAAGTCGTTCTCGCTCGGCATGGGCCAGCGGCTCGGCCTCGCGGCTGCCTTGCTGGGGGAGCCCCACACACTGATCCTCGACGAGCCCGCGAACGGGCTGGATCCCCAGGGCATCCACTGGTTGCGCGACTTCCTCAAGTCCTTCGCGGCCTCGGGCCGCACGGTCTTCGTCTCCAGCCACCTGCTGTCGGAGATGGCGCTGATGGCCGACCAGCTCGTCGTCATCGGCCGTGGTCGGATGATCGACTCGGGCCCGGTGCGCGAGTTCGTCTCCCGCTTCTCGACCACCCAGGTCGTCGTCCGCAGCCCCCGTCTCGGTGAGCTGGTGGAGCTGTTGCGTCCCCTCGGGGCCAAGGACGTCCCGTCCGTGGACGGCGCTGCCGTTCTCGACGGCATCACCCCCGAGCGGGTCGGCGACACGGCCGCCGCTCACGGGATCGCCCTGCACGAGCTGTCGACGCGGACGGCGTCGCTCGAGCAGGCGTTCCTCGAGGCGACGGGTGCCTCCAGCGAGTACCGGACGCCGGACCAGGACGCGGCGGGGATGCCCGCCGACGTGCCCCACGCCGGGACGGCTCCGGAGGTGATGCCGTGATCGACGCACTGAGGCTCGAGTGGGTGCGACTGCGCACGGTGCGATCGACCTACTGGTTGATCGGGCTCGCCATCGCGCTGCCCGCGGTCCTCACCGGCCTGGTTGGCTACTTCTCGCGCAACGACGAGCTGGAGGCGTCCATCGCCGTCGCCTTCATGACCGGAGGCGTCGCGCTGTTCCCGTTGCCGCTGCCCGCCGTCCTCGTCGGCATCCTCGGCGTGCTGTCCATCGGGCACGAGTACCGCCACGCCACCATCCGGCCGACCCTGACCGCACTGCCGGCCCGCAGCCACCTGGTGGGGGCGAAGCTGGTGGTGATTGTCGCGACGGCGACGGTGGTGGGCGTGGTCACCCTGGCCCTGAACTACGCGCTGCTGGCCGTCACCCGCGGCGCACCCGAGATGGATGCCAACGCCCGCGCGGCGATCACGGGATACGTGGTGCTGCTGATCCTCTGGGGCATCGTCGGGCTGGGCGCCACCCTGCTGACGCGGATCATGGCCCTCGTGCTGCCGTTGCTGTTCGTGCTGCCGCTGGTGATCGAGCCGGTGCTGTCTGTCCTGACCTTCATCCCGGCCTTGGAGGATCTGCGGCCGGCCGCCCGCTTCCTGCCCTTCACCGCCGGCTCCCAGCTCGCGCAGTCACTGTCGCCGAACGAGCTCGGCACCGCCGACCCGAACGCGCCGCAGCCGCTGAGCCGGGTCGAGAACGGGGCCGTGTTCGCGGCCTTCACGATGCTGGTGCTGGCCCCGGCGTGGCTGCTGTTCTCCCGGCGCGACGCCTGAGTGGGTTCGCGCCGGCCGTCGTCCGGCGAAGGCCGACGATGAGGACGCCGGCGACGACGCCGTGCAGCACCATCAGGACGACGGTTGCCGCGGTCGTCACCGCGCCCAGCGGCCCCAGCAGCGACACGACGAACACGACGACGGCGACCACCGTCCAGACGAGGCGGGGCCGGCTGGTCCATCGCTCCAGCAATGCCAGCACCCCCCATCCAGCGAAGCCGGCCCCCAGGCTGGTCAGGGTCACCGCGAGGGAGCTGATCTGATGCACGGTCGCTGCGCCGCTCCGCACGGCGAGGTCGATGCCGAGGAGGGACTCGGCGATCCCCCATCCCGCGGTGGCGGTGGCCATGGCGGTGAGCACGGTCGCCCAGCGTCGGCGGTGGAGTCGGGCTCGGCTCCACGCGCTGGGGTCGGGGGCGACGTTCGGGTTCTGAGTTCTCATCACGGCCGAGATCCTCGTCGCGTCGGCGGGTGCGCGGCGTCGGCCGAGCGGCCACGCTCAACCCTCCGAAGGCCACCCTGCCACCGACTTTGGTAGGGCATCGACGGCAGCGGAGGCCGCCCCGTCCGCGGGCTACCCTCGCGAGCATGTCGGCCGAGTTCCTCCTCACGTCTCTCGTCGTGGTCGCCATCCCGGGCACCGGGGTGATCTATACGGTCTCCAAGGCGATCGGCGGTGGACGGCGGCAGGGCCTTTTCGCCGCCATCGGCTGCACCCTCGGCATCGTTCCCCACCTGGCGGCCGCCGTGCTCGGACTCTCCGCGATCATGCAGGCCGGGGCGGTCGTGTTCGAGGTCGTGCGGTACGCGGGGGTCGCTTATCTCGTCTTCATCGGTCTGTCGATGATCCGCACCGCGGGCGCCCGGCAGTTCGACGAGCGCGACGCGACGGCCGACCCGGTGAGCCAGGTGGTGCGGCGCGGGATCCTGCTGAACGTGCTGAACCCGAAGCTGACCGTGTTCTTCTTCGCCTTCCTCCCGCAGTTCCTCGACGCCTCGCCGGGGCTGGTCGACCCAGCGGTGATCGGGCTCGGCGGGGTCTTCATGCTGATGACCCTGGCCATGTTCGCCGTGTACGCGTGCGCGAGTGCCGCCGTCCGGGAGCTGGTCCTCGCCGCACCCGTCGCCCGTCGGTGGATCGAGCGGGCACTCGGTGGGCTCCTGATCGGGTTCGCGGCCAAGCTCGCCGTCACGGACCGGTGAGGCCGCGGCCCTCGGAGGCCGGGCGACACGGTGGGCTCGCCGGTCAGCGGCTGAGGATCCAGGTCGAGCCAGCGGACGCGCGTCGCTAGGTGCGCAGCAGGTCCTCGAGCATGCCGTCCAGGTCGAGGGGCTCGGACTCGTGACCCCACGGGCAGAGCCGGAACGTCAGTCCGAGGAAGTCGTGCAGGTCACCGGCCGGCACCTCCAGCAGCGCCGCGCCGTCGGGGGACGTCAGCGCGAGCCGGACGGCGTCGCCGCCTCGCCGCCGACACGGCCAGATGCGCACGTCTCCCTCACCGACGGGTCCGTCGAGGCCCAGCACGAGCAGATCACGGGCGAACACCCAGGGGATGTCGTCGTCGGGAGGGTTACGGAACAGCGACTGGACCGCGAACGGGTCGGCGATGTCGTACCGCAAGGTCATCGTGACTCGCTGCGTCCCGTCGCCCGGCGAGAGGACGTCGACGGTGAGCCCCCGGGTGACCGTGCCTCTCGACGGGCCCATCGACTCAGCCGCCGTTCGCCATGTCGACGAAGCGTGAGTAGTGGCCCTGGAAAGCGACGACGATCGTGTCGGTGGGTCCGTTGCGGTGCTTGGCGACGATGAAGTCCGCCTCACCGGCTCGCGGCGACTCCCGCTCGTAGGCGTCCTCCCGGTGCAGCAGCACCACCAGGTCACTGTCCTGCTCGATGCTGTTGTGCACGGCGATCCCGTTGGCCACGAAGTTGTGCGTGCCGACGACAGTCGCGTCGAAGACCGGCTCGACGCCGTCCGGCTCGATGGCTACGACGCGGTCCCACAGCAGGTCGTTGACGGCCATCACCTCCAGCTCGACGTCGCCCAGCAGCTCCGCGACTCGCCCCAGCCGCGCCCGGCTCGGGGAGCGCTTCCACAACGTGCTGCCGCAGAACTGGATGTTCATCGCCTTCGCGAACTCACGATGCGTCATCCCCCGCTCAGTGAGAACGGCCCGCACCCGATCCCACACCTGGGACGGGACCGTGTCGACGTTGGGATTGCTGGACTTCGTCCGGACGACGGCGAGCAGGCGCTGGGCGTTCTCGCCTCGCGCTCCGTGGACGCCGATCTCCTGCAGGAAACGACGCTGGTCGTCCACACCCGACACGTCGATCGTGTAACCCGGCCGGTATCCCGCCTTGAGCGTCGTCTCCCGGGTCCGGACCGAGATGCCGAAGCGCAGCAGCAGCTGTGCGAGGTCCTCGACCAGCCGACGTGATGTCGACGCGTAGTAGACCCGCCCGCCCTGGCCGCTCCGATTGACCGTGACGGAGCCATCCGTGGCCCAGATGTGGCGGAGGAACAGAGCGATCTGCCGCTTCGGCAGATGAAAGACCTCGGCGGGTACGAACTTCTGGTGACTGCGGAGCCCGAACAACCCGAGCCCGTCGAGCCAGGACGCGACGGGGTTCCGGCGTCCACGGGCCAGTCGATACGGCGCCGGCAAGCGCAGGGAGGTGCACCGAGCCGCGGCATGCTCATCCCGAACGGCGGCGATGCCGAAGTGCCGCGCGGCCTCCGTCACGACGCGCAGGTTCGCTTCGTCGACCGAGGCGTAACGAAGCGGCTGGTTCTTGACGAACGACCCGTCCCCGAGCATGTGCGCCAGCAGCACGACCCGGCGGTCGTCCCATACCGCCGCCTGCGCCGGCGCCGGGACGTGCCGGGGGATGCCGAGACGCGACCCGACCTCCAGGTCACCGAGGGAACGCCAACCCTCGTAGGTCAGGAACGGGTGGTTCGCCGTCGCCCTGACCTGCTTACCCGACGCGAGGCGGAGGCGGAACACCTCCTTCTCGCCGGTCGGGAAGACGTGCGTCAGGTGTCGACGGACATACCGCAGCCTGTCGTCCAGCGACCAGATCGGCACGTCCCTCGCCCCCGACGCGTACAGCTCGCCCATCGTCGTCTCGGCGCCCGTGTCGGCCCGAAGCACCCGCGTGTCCGCAGTCAGGCAGCCCGATTCACGAAGGTCGCTGAGCTGCGGCTTCTTGTCGGTCCGCTGCTCCGCGCCACGGTTCAGCTGCGAGATCGCGATCACCGGCACCTCGAGCTCCTTGGCCAGCAGCTTCAGGGCGCGGGAGAACTCCGAGACCTCCTGCTGGCGGCTCTCGACCCGCTTGCCCGAGCTCATCAGCTGCAGGTAGTCGATCACCACGAGCTTCAGCCCGTGCCGCTGCTTCAGCCGACGGCACTTGGCCCGGATCTCCATCAGCGACATGTTCGGCGAGTCGTCGATGAACAGCGGCGCGTCGTTGACGCGGCCCATCGTTCGGGCGAGGCGGGTCCAGTCCTCCTCGCGCATCGTGCCCTTGCGCATGTGCTGGAGCGAGACGGTCGCCTCGGCCGACAGCAGGCGCATCGTGATCTCGTTGCGGCTCATCTCAAGGGAGAAGATCACCGACGGCATTCCGTGCTTGATCGCCGCCGAGCGGGCGATGTCCAGCCCCACTGTCGACTTGCCCATCGCCGGCCGGCCGGCGACGACAACCATCTGTCCCGGGTGCAGGCCGTTGGTCAGCTGGTCGAGGTCGGCGAACCCGGTCGGGACGCCGACCATCCCGTCCCCCCGGTGCGAGGACGCCTCGATCTCGTCGATCGTGCCCTCGATGATCTCGCTCAACGGCAGGTAGTCCTCGCTGCTGCGCCGCTCCGTGACGTTGTAGACCTCCGCCTGCGCGGTGTCGACGAGGTTGTCGACGTCCCCGCCGCCGGCGGCGTAGCCGAGCTGCACGATCTTCGTGCCGGCGTCCACCAGCCGCCGCAGGATGGCGCGCTCGCGCACGATCTCGGCGTAGTAGCCCGCGTTGGCCGCGGTCGGCACGCTCGAGATCAGCGTGTGCAGGTACGCGGCGCTGCCGACCCGACCGAGCTCGCCACGCTTGGTGAGCTCGGCAGCCACCGTGACGGCGTCCGCCGGCTCACCCCGGCCGTACAGGTCGAGCACCGCCTCGTAGACCAGCTCGTGGGCAGGCCGGTAGAAGTCGGTGCCGCGCAGCACCTCGACGACGTCGGCGATCGCGTCCTTGCTCAGCATCATCCCGCCGAGCACGCTCTGCTCCGCGGCGACGTCCTGCGGCGGGGTGCGACCGAGGTCCTCCGACGGTGGGCCGGCCTGCTCGTAGTGCCCGAGATCGGCGAGCGTCACCGGAGCACCTCCCCCTCGCTGAACACCTGTTCGATAACCATCTGGCCAGTAGAGCGGTGGGGTCCGACAGCCGTCCCGCACCGATCCCCCACCGACCCCCGGAACCTAGGGACCACCGAACCCCAGGACCAGCGGCATCGGCGTGTTGCCTGTGCACGGGCTGAGGACAGATCTGTGGACGACGGCCCCCCGGCTGTGAGGTCGAGCACACGGGTTATCCACAGGTTGGGGACGACCCTGGGGACGACACGCGCCGTGGCGGACAAACCGCCCGGCTGACCTGGGGGGATGATGTCCACCGGCTGTGGACGAAAGAAAGTCGGCCGGGCGTCCACCAGGTGAACGCGAGGGGGCGACGTGCGCGAGCAGGACCGGCAGATCCTGCGCCTCGCCGTCCCGGCCTTCGCGGCCCTGGTCGCCGAGCCGCTCTTCCTGCTCGCCGACTCGGCCATCGTCGGCAACCTGGGCACGCTGCCCCTGGCCGGCCTGGGCATCGCCGGAGCCGTGCTCACCACGGCCGTGGGCATCTTCGTCTTCCTGGCGTACGGCACCACCGCCAGCGTCGCCCGCCAGCTCGGGGCCGGTGACCTGCGGGCGGCGCTGGCCCAGGGCGTCGACGGCATCTGGCTGGCGGCCGGGCTCGGCATCCTGACCGCGGTCGCGGGCCTGGTCACCGCTCCCTGGCTGGTCACCACCCTCGGCGCCTCGCCCGCCGTCGAGCCCTTCGCGGTCACGTACCTGCGCTTCTCGCTGCCGGGCGTGCCGGCGATGCTCGTCGTCCTGGCCGCCACCGGCGTCCTGCGCGGGCTGCACGACACCCGCACCCCCCTGGTCGTCGCCGTCGCCGGGGCCATCGTCAACGTCGTCCTCAACCTCGTCCTGGTCTACGGAGCGGGCCTGGGGATCGCGGGGTCGGCGATCGGCACCGTGATCGCCCAGGTCGGGATGGCCGCGGCGTTCGTGACCGTCGTCGTCCGGGCTGCCCGTCGCCACGGTGCGTCGCTGCGACCGGACCGGGCCGGGATCGCCGCCGCCTGGCACGTCGGCGTGCCCCTCGTCGTCCGCACCCTGACCCTGCGCGCCGCCCTGCTGGTGACCACCTACGTCGCGGCCCGTCAGGGCGACGTGGCCCTCGCCGCGCACCAGGTGGTCTTCACCCTCTGGACGTTCCTCGCGTTCGCCCTCGACGCCGTCGCGATCGCCGCGCAGGCGATCACCGGGCGGGCCCTGGGGGCCGGGGACGTGCCCGGCACCCGGGCGGCGACGCGACGGATGGTGCAGTGGGGGCTCGGCACCGGGGTGGTGCTGGGGGTGGTGCTGCTGGCCGGGCGCTCCCTGCTGGCCCCCCTGTTCACCCCGGACGACGGGGTGCGCCTCGCGATCACGGCCGCGCTCGTCGTCGTGGCGCTGGCTCAGCCCCTGGCCGGGTACGTGTTCGTGCTGGACGGGGTCCTGATCGGCGCCGGCGACGGTCGGTACCTCGCCGTGGCGGGGCTGTGGACGTTGCTGGCCTACCTGCCGCTGGCCGGCGTCGTGCTGGCGCTCGCGCCGGGTGGTCGCTCGGGGCTGATCTGGCTCTGGGTGGCCTTCGGCTTCGGCTTCATGCTCGCCCGGGGGGTGACCCTGGGGTTGCGGGCGCGCGGCTCGGCGTGGACGGTGACCGGCGCCGTCCGCTGACCCGGCCGACCCGAGTGTCGACAACGAAGGCCCGGTCCCGCAGGTGGGACCGGGCCTTCGGAACGTACGTCAGGAGGCGGCGACGACCTCGAGGTCCACCGTGGCCTGGACGTCGGCGTGCAGCCGAACGTGCACCTGGTAGCTGCCGAGCGTCTTGATCGGCTGGGCGATCTCGACCTTGCGGCGGTCGATCTCCCGGCCGAAGCCCTGCTTGACGGCGGCGGCCACGTCGGACGGCGTCACCGCGCCGAACAGCCGGCCGGCGGCACCGGCGTTGGCCGGCAGCTGCACCGGAGCGGACTCCAGCTTCGCCTTGACCGCCTGCGCCTCCTCGAGCGAGGAGATCTCGCGCGACTCGCGCGCGGCCCGGATCGAGGCCACCTGCTTCTCGCCGCCCTTGGTCCACGCCGTGGCCAGGCCGCGGGGCAGCAGGTAGTTGCGGCCGTAGCCGTCCTTGACGTCGATCACGTCGCCGGGGGCACCGAGGCCGCCGACCTCCTGGGTGAGGATGAGCTTCATCGTCGGGATCCCCTCTCAGCGAGCCGTGCTCGAGTAGGGCAGCAGGGCCATCTCGCGCGCGTTCTTGATCGCGGTCGCGAGCTGGCGCTGCTGCTGCACGGACACGCCCGTCACGCGCCGGGCGCGGATCTTGCCCCGGTCGGAGACGAACTTGCGCAGCAGCGCCGTGTCCTTGTAGTCGATGTACTCGATCTTGGCTGCCTTGAGCGGGTTGCTCTTCTTCTTGGGCTTGCGCACCACCGGCTTGGCCATCGTGGAGCTCCTTGTCGTGTGTCGTGTGAAGTCTGGTCGTCCTAGAAGGGGGGCTCGTCGCTCTGGGAGCCACCGCCCCAGCTGCCGCCCTGCTGTGCGCCCTGGCCGGACGGCTGCCCACCCTGGCCGGGCTGGCCGGGAGTAGCCCACGGGTCCTGGCCACCGGACTGGCCCTGCTGACCGCCCTGCTGACCGCCCTGCTGACCGCCGCCGAACCCGCCGCCGCCGCGTGAGGTCTTGTTCACCTTGGCGGTGGCGTACTTGAGTGAGGGCCCGACCTCGTCGACGTCCAGCTCGACCACCGTGCGCTTCTCGCCCTCCTTCGTCTCGAAGGAGCGCTGCTTGAGGCGGCCGTGGACGACGACCCGCGCGCCGCGCGTCAGCGACTCGGCGACGTTCTCGGCCGCGTCACGCCACACCGAGCAGCGCAGGAACAGCGCGTCGCCGTCCTTCCACTCGTTGTTCTGCTTGTCGAAGAAGCGGGGCGTCGAGGCCACGGTGAAGTTCGCCACCGCGGCGCCGGACGGCGTGAAGCGCAGCTCGGGGTCCGCCGTCAGGTTGCCGACGACGGTGATGACGGTCTCGCCTGCCATGGGTCTCTCCTACAGGGTTCGTGAGGGATCGGCGACGCTAGCCACCGACCCCGACAACGGTGGGAGCGTCAGCGGATCTCGGGGCGGATGAGCTTGGTGCGGAGCACCGACTCGTTGAGGTTGAGCTGACGGTCCAGCTCCTTGGCGACGGCCGGCTCGGCCTTCATGTCGACGACGGCGTAGATCCCCTCGGACCGCTTGTCGATGTCGAAGGCCAGACGGCGCTTGCCCCAGATGTCGACGTTGTCGACGGAGCCACCGCCCTTGCGGACGACGTCGAGGAACTTCTCGAGCGACGGAACGACGGTGCGCTCCTCGAGCTCGGGGTCGAGGATGATCATCATCTCGTAGTGACGCATGCGTGAACCCACCTCCTCTGGACTCGGCGGTCACGGTCTCTCCGTGACAGGAGGGCTTCTGCGTCGGGCACCGGCGCCGGCGAGCGGCAGGTGTCCGGCGGCGAGGGTACCGGCTGGAGCGGTCCGAGCCGAAATCGGCGGCCGGCGACCCGGTCGGGAGTTCCTTGATCGTCGCGGAGTTCCTTGATCGTCGGGGTGTCAGGTGAAGCGGACGACGACGGCGTCGGGCGCGTCCTCGAGGTCGCCGGCGGCGGGGTCGTCGCGCCCGGTGGCCCGCACCGCGTCGAGCCTCGGGTCGCGGGAGACCTCGACGGCGCGCCACGCCAGCCACCCCAGCGCGGCGACCCGGGCCACCAGCAGCATCGCGTAGGCCCACGGGGGCAGCCCCCGCGACGGCTCGGACTGGGCGTAGAGGTAGAACCACGTGCCGGTGGCGTAGGCGGCCTCGACCGCGCCCCACAGCAGCAGGTCCCGCCAGCTCGGCAGGGCCAGGGCCGCGAAGGCCAGCACGAGCAGGGACGCCTGCACCGGGATGGCGACCCCCACCACCAGCACGCCCACGACGAGCAGCAGCACCAGCACCGGCAGCCGGGGACGTCGGCGCGCGCCGAGGGCGAACAGGGTGACCGCGACCACGACCAGCAGGGCCAGGACGGCGGCCGTCCAGCGGGCGACGGACGCCGGCACCGGGTAGCCGGCCAGCTGCGGCAGCAGCCAGAGGGACCCGTAGCCGACGGGGGCCTCCAGCAGCGAGCGCGGGTACGCCCACCAGCCCTCGGGGCTCGCGATCAGCACGGGCACGTTCACGGCCGCGACCACGGCGGCCGCGGCCAGCAGCGTCACCCGGACCGGACGACGGCGGCCCGACCGGACGCCCACCAGCAGCAGGGCCAGCAGCACCAGGGCGAGGACCGGACGCACCGTGGCCGCCAGGCCGAGCAGGGCACCGGCCAGCGCCGGGCGCCGCCGCGCGAACGACCACAGGCCGAGCAGCGCCAGCGCGACCGCCGCGAGATCGAGGGACACCAGCGCGCTGGTCACCAGCACCGGGCTCAGCGCGACCAGCGCGCCGTCCCAGGGCCGCCGCCCGCTCAGCCTGACCACCGCCAGCACCACCAGCACGGCGGCGACGCCGATCAGCAGCACCGCGAGGTCGAACTGCCACAACGCGGCCCGGCCCGCCTCCAGGTCCGGCGGGACGACGAGGGACAGCAGCCACAGCAGGATGCCGGTGCCGACCGGCGCGGCCAGGTAGGCACCGCCGGCCTGGTCGAGGTAGGGCACGACGCCGGTGTGCAGCCCCGCCGAGAGGTACACCGCCGGGATGTCGGAGTAGCAGGCGTGGGTGAACTGGTCCGGCGACGCCCACATGGTCGTCCGGCAGTGCTGGCGGGCCAGCAGCGCGACGCCCATCGTGGCCGTGACCGCCAGCAGCAGCATGGGTGTCGCCGTCCACGGTCCGTGCCGTCCGGCGCCGACGTGCGCCCCGGCCGGGCCGCCCGCGACCTCGCTGGCCGCGCGGACGACGCCGTCCTCCGCCGACGGCGCGACGACCCCGTGCGTCACCGCATCAGCCGGTCGAGTCGGGTTCTCGGGCCGGGTCCGGGCCAGCGACCGGCTCTTCACCGTCACCGGGCGGCGTCTCGGGCGGCGTTTCGGGCGGCTCGGGCTCGCAGTTGGGG
>DASROP010000084.1:0-13972 GCA_035646835.1 Actinomycetales bacterium
ACGATCGTCGAGGGCGCGGGCGAGGGCACGGTGGTCGCGGACGCCGTCGTCGCCGGCCGGCTGCCGGCGTCCTGACCGAGGGCGCCCGGCCACAGAACGATCAGCCGCAGGCCAGCGCGACCTGGCGGGCGAACCAGCCGGCGGTGAGGACCGGGTCGATGAACGCCACGTCCACGTAGAGCTGGCCGCCCTGGTCCACGACGACCAGGTCCAGGTCGGACCCGGCCTCGGGGCGGATCGACACCGCGCGGCAGTCGTCGATCTGCAGGGCGATGATGAGCACCTCGAGACTCTGGGCGTCCAACGTCACCGGGAACGGCGGTTCGCTGACGATCGTCGTCCCGGTCGGCCCCTCGATGGTCAGGTCCACCGGCTTGTCCCGGGTGTTGCGCACCGACAGGCTGATCGACCCGTCACCGCGCGCCGTCGTCGAGGACACCTCCAGCGTCGCCGGCGCGCCGGTTCCCTGGCACACGAAGGCGAGGTCGGCCGCGCCGAGCGTGGCGACCCCCTCGTCGAGCTCGGCCAGCTCGACCTGCCGCGTGCGACCGTCACGTGTCTCGACCGTCACGAGCAGGCCCGAGCCGGTCAGCGAGTCGCAGTCGACGCTGACCTGCACGTCGGCGCGCACCGCCTCCCCGGGTTCCACGTCGAAGGGTTCACGCAGGTCGAGCGACGTCGTGAAGTCGTTGACGAAGGCGGCGTCGACGACGGTGACCGGGTCGGGGCCGGCGTTGACGACGAGCATGGCCATCGTCACGTTGCCGGTCTCGACACCGCTGAATCCGATCTGCGGGTAGGTGAGCCCTCCGAGCAGGCGGACCGAGTCGTCGGCGGACCGCTCGGCCACCCCGGCCCCCAGCAGGCCGCCGGCCAGCAGGCCAACCACCACGGCGACGACGACGCCCGCGGGCCCCCAGAGCCAGGCGGGCGCGCCCTGCCGCCAGGAACCCGGCCGGCCGCCGTCCCCGGGCGCGGTCGGCACGGCCTCGGGCGTCGCCGGGACGTCGAGGTCCGTGACGGCGGCGAGGTGGACGTCGTGGCGCGGACCGGGCACGTGCTCGCGCTCGGTCACGGTGGTGCCCGTGCCGATCACCTCACGGCTCATGCCCACCAGGGTACGGCGAACGATGCCGGCACATCAGCAGTCAGCAGGACGACGGCGCCCCGAGAAACGGGACGCCGCCGCCGACACGGTGGGGCTGGCTACCAGGCGTGCATTTCCGTAACGCGGATCGGGCTGTTGCCCTCCCCGACGGGTCCCAACGAGGACTGGCCGCGCGTGGGTACCTGCCTCACCGTGCGGTTCTGCGAGCCGACCGGAGCCGACGCGAGAGCCGTTGACGTCCTTCGTACTCCACTCGCGGCCGGAAGGGAAGGGGGGCGGACGGATCCACCCGAACCCGTCGCCGCGAGGCGTACCAGGCCAGGCCCACGACACCCGCACCGAACGCCGCGGCGACGTGCGAGCCGCGTCGTGCCGCGATCCGGCGACGCAGCGGCACCGGGTGGTCGAAGTCCAGCACGGGCCAGCCGCGGGCGGCGGCCTCCCGCCGCAGCGCGCGGTCCGGGTTGACCGCGTGCGGGTGCCCGACCGCCTCGAGCATGGGCAGGTCGGTGGCCGAGTCGGAGTAGGCGTAGCACTCGGCGAGGTCGTAGCCGAGATCGGCCGCGAGCCTCCGGACCGCCTCCGCCTTGGCCGGCCCGTACACGTAGTCGGCGATCTCACCGGTGTAGCGGCCGTCGTCCACCCGCATCCGGGTGGCGACCACGCGGTCGGCACCGAGCATCTCGCCGATCGGCTCGACGATCTCGGCGCCGGACGTCGAGACGATCACGACGTCGAGCCCACCGGCGTGGTGGACGTCGATCAGGTCGGCCGCCTCGGCGTAGACGACCGGGTCGACGACGGTGTGCAGGGTCTCCGCGACGATCTCGCTGACCTGATGCACCGGCCAGCCGGCCACCTGGGCGCAGAGTGCCGCCCGCAGACGCTCGATCTGGTCGTGGTCGGCGCCGCCGGTCCGGAAGACCAGCTGTGCGTACGCGCCGCGCAGGACCGCCCGCCGGTTGATCAGCCCGCCGTCGTAGAAGTGCCGCGAGAACGCCAGCGCGCTGGACGACGCGATGATGGTCTTGTCCAGGTCGAAGAACGCTGCGGCGCGTGCTCCGACCGGTTCGTTCACGTTGTCCACCATAGGTCCCCGTGCCGAGGTGACCGGGCTTGCCTGTTGGGCTTGTGGCGGCTCGTCGGCGGGTACACACTGATCGGGCTGGGGTCGGCATCGCCGACCCTCGGCGGCGTACCCCGGCTCCTCCCCCCCGAGCCGGGCTGCGCGGACGGCCCCCGTTCCCCCAACGGGGGTCGTCCCACCATCCGGGCCCGCGGCACCTCCCGTCCACAGCGCTCGCGCGCGCCCCGTCGTCCACAGCCCGGCCCGGCACGCTGTGCCTCACGCCGGTCCGTCGCGACCCTGCCGTGGTGACGACCGACGAGACCCCGACCGCCCTGCTGGTCAGCGGGCACCCGCAGCTGACGTCCGCCGTGGCGCACCTGGCCGCCGCCGTCGGCGTGCCGTTGCGGACCGTGGCGGACGTCGAGGCCGCCGGCGCCCTCTGGTGGCGGGCCGACCTCGTGCTGCTCGGTGCCGACGCCGCCGGTCGAGGCGTGCCCCGACGCCGGCCGGGCGTGGTGCTGGCCGCGGTGGGCGAGCTCGACCAGCGGGCCTGGCGCTGGGCGGTCGACGTGGGTGCCGAGCAGGTGGCGGTGCTGCCGGACGCCGAGGCGTGGCTGGTCGAGCGGCTCGGCGACCTGCTGCACACCCGGGTGCCCGCGCCGGTGATCGGCGTGGTCGGCGGGCGCGGCGGCGCGGGCGCGTCGACGCTCGCCACGGCCCTGGCCTGCACGGCGGCGTCGGACCGCGCCGTGCTGCTCGTGGACGGCGACCCCCGCGGCGGTGGTCTCGACCTGCTGCTCGGGGCCGAGGACGCTCCCGGCCTGCGCTGGTCGGACCTCGCCTCGGTCGACGGCCCGGTCCGGCCCGCGGTGCTGGCCGAGGCCCTGCCGGTCGCGGAGCGGGTGAGCCTGCTGGCCTGGGGCCAGGGCGACGCTCCGCGGCCGACGGTCGGACCCGGTGTGGTCGGGCCGGGGGCGGCCGAGTCGGTGCTGCGCTCGGCCCGGCGCAGCCACGACCTGGTGGTGGTCGACCTGCCGCGGCACGGCGGCCCGCTGAGCGCTGCCCTGCTGCGCTGCCTCGACACGCTGTTCCTCGTCGTGCCGGCCGAGGTCCGCGCGACGGTGGCGGCCACCCGGCTGCTGCCCGAGCTGGTGGCTCACGTGGCCGACGTCCGCCTCGTCGTCCGCGGTCCCGCTCCCGCCGGGCTGCCGGCCGCGGCGGTCGCCGACGCCCTGGAGCTGCCGCTGGCCTGCGCGATGCGGTCGCAGCCGGGGCTCGGCGCCGCGCTGGAGCGGGGCGGGTCGCCTGCGCGCGCCGGAGGGCGGGGGCCGCTGAGCGCGGCGTGCCGGCGCCTGCTCTCCGACCTGGCCGAGCCGTCGGCGCCCGCGGCGTGAGCCGGCGCAGCGGGGCGACCTTCGGCGCCGCCGAGCTCGCGGAGGTCCGCGACGCCCTTGCTCCCGGCCCGGTCTCGTCGGCGGGACTGGCGGGGGCGCTGGGTGTCGCCTCGCGTCCCCTGGGCGCGGCCGGCGTGCTGGCCGCGGTCGGGACGGTCCGGGCCTCGCTGGTCGGCGCCGGGCCGCTGCAGGCGCTGCTCGACGACCCGCGCACCACCGACGTCCTCGTCAACGGGCCTGGTCAGGTCTGGGTGGACGACGGCGCGGGCCTGCGCCGCGTGGACGTCGACGTGGGCGACGAGGCGGCACTGCGGCACCTCGCCGTCCGGCTGGCGTCGGCGGCCGGACGGCGGCTGGACGACGCGAGCCCGTGCGTCGACGCCAGGCTGCCGGACGGCGTCCGGCTGCACGCGGTGCTGCCCCCGGTCTCGCCGGTGGGCACCCTGGTCTCGCTACGGGTGCCGCGCCGACGCGCGTTCTCGCTGGCCGAGCTGACGGGTGCGGGGGCGGTGCCGCCGTCCTGGGGGCCGGTGCTGGTGGCCCTGGTCCGCCGCCGCCTCGCCTTCCTGGTCAGCGGGGCGACGGGGTCGGGCAAGACCACCGTGCTGTCGACGCTGCTGGGCCTGGCGGACCCGGGCCAGCGGGTGGTGCTCGTGGAGGACGCCGCCGAGCTGCGGCCCGACCTGCCCCACGTGGTGCGCCTGGAGGCGCGGCACGGCAACGTCGAGGGCGCCGGCGCGGTGACGCAGGCCGACCTGGTGCGGCACGCCCTGCGGATGCGTCCCGACCGGCTCGTCGTCGGCGAGTGCCGCGGAGGCGAGGTGCGGGACCTGCTCGCGGCGCTCAACACCGGCCACGAGGGCGGCTGCGGCACCGTCCACGCGAACGCGGCCGCCGACGTCCCCGCGCGCCTGGAGGCTCTCGGCGCGCTCGCCGGCCTGGACGGCGCGGCCCTCGCCGCCCAGGCGGGCAGCGCTCTGGACGCGGTGCTGCACCTGCGCAGGGACGGCGGCCGGCGGCGGCTGGTCGAGATTGCCGTGATCCGCCGCGAGGGCGCCGGCCTGGCCACCGACACCGCCCTGGCGGCCGACCCCGCCGACCCGGCGGCACCGGGCCGGCGCGGTCCGGGCTGGCCCCGGCTCGCGGAGCTGCTCGGGGTCGAGGCCGGTCCGGCCCCGTGACCGCGGCCGTGGTGGTGACCGTGTGCCTGGCCGGGGCCGCGCTGATGGTCGCGACGACGCCGGTCCGGCGGCTGCACCGCGTGGTCCGGCCCTCGCCTCCCGTCTCGAGGCCGGCCCGGAGCCGGAGCCGACGGGCGCGCTCGGGGACGCCGGACTGCGCCGCGGCCGTGGCCGAGCTGGCCACGCTGCTGCGCGCCGGCCTGGTGCCCGCCCGGGCCTGGCAGTCCGTCGCCGGATCACCCGGCCGAGGCGCCGAGGTCGACGCGGCGCTGGTGGCGGCGGCGGACGCCGAGACCGACGGCCGGGACGTCGCCACGGCGCTGCGGCAGGCGGTGGAGAGTCACGACCCGGCCCTGGCGACGGCGATCCGTGCGCTGGCCGCGGCGTGGCAGGTGGCGGCCAGGGTCGGCGCGCCCCCGGCCGTCGTCCTGGAACGCCTGGCCGTCAGCCTGCGGGAGGAGGCAGACCTGGCCGACGCGACGGCGACGGCGATGGCCGGCCCCCGCGCCACGGCGCAGGTGCTGGCCGCGCTGCCGCCGCTCGGCCTGGTGCTCGGCCAGCTCGTGGGCGCCTCGCCGGTGCAGACCCTGGTCGGCACGCCCGCGGGGCGCGCCTGCGCGGTCGTCGGCGTGCTCCTGACCGCGGTCGGCTGGTGGTGGGCCCGGCTGCTGGTCCGCCGCGCGGCACCGACGGTGCGGGCCGACCCGTGACGGCGCTGCTCGTGGCGCTGCTCGTGCTGGGCGCCGTCCTCGCGCTCGGCGGAGGGCCCCGCCGTCGGCTCCGCCGCGTCCTGGCGCCGGCGGCCTCCGCTCCGGTCGCGACCGGAGCACCGGAAGGGACTCCCGCCGACGTCGCGCTGCTGGCCGACCTGGTCGCCGCGGCGCTGGCCGCCGGCGTCCCACCCGTGACGGCGCTGGACGAGGCGGGCCGGGCCGTCGGCGGGGCCGAGGCCGACGACCTGGTGCGGGTGGCGTCCCGGCTGCGGCTCGGCAGCGACGCCGACGGCGCGTGGGCCGGCACCAGCCCGGAGCTCGACCCGGTGCGGCGGTGCCTCGGCATCGCCCACCACACCGGTGCCCCGGCGGCCCGGCTGCTGCGGGACGTCGCCACCGAGCTCCGCCGGCGGCGGCGTCGCGGCGCCGAACGGCGGGCGAGCCGGCTCGGTGTCGCCCTGGTGCTGCCGCTGGGTCTGTGCGCGCTGCCGGCGTTCGGGGCGCTGGCCGTCGTGCCGGTGGTGCTGTCCCTGGCCGGTCAGGTGCTCGCCGGCGCCCCGTGACGTCCCGTCCACAGCCGCGGTCGGCGTCCCGCCGTCCACAGGCGCCGCCGTCCATGCACCGACCGGGTCGCGGGGCGCCCAGGGTGACGGGGACCGGCGACGCACCCGCGGGCCGGCACCCGATCAGGAGGTTCACGATGACGGACGACGGGCGGCGCGACGCCGGGATGGCCACGGCCGAGTACGCGGTGGCGACGCTGGCGGCCTGCGGGTTCGCGGGGCTGCTGGTCGCGGTGCTGCGCAGCGGCGAGGTGCAGGAGATGCTGCTGTCGATCGTGCGGCGCGCGCTGACGCTGGAGTGAGGGACCTGCATGAGAGACACAGAATGAGAGACACAGGATGAGAGACACAGGCAGCGTCACCGCCGAGGTCGCGGTCGCGATGACGGGTGTCGTGCTGCTGCTCGGTGGGGTGCTGGGGGCCGCAGCGGTCGCCGCGACGCACGTGCGGGTCGGGGACGCGGCCGGGGCGGGGGCCCGAGCGGCGGCACGCGGTGACGCTCCGGCCGCCGTCCTGGCGACCACCCGCCGGGTCGCGGGGCCCGGTGCGGAGGCCGACGTGACCCGGTCGGGCGACCTGCTGACCGTGAGGGCGTCGGCGCCGGTCCGGGTGCCCCTGGTGGGGACGCCGGTGCTGGTCGTGAGGGCGTCGGCGTCCGCGCTGGTGGAGGTCCCGCCGTGACGCGTGGGCGTGACCACGGGTCGGGCACGGTGCTGATGCTCGGTCTGGGCGCGGTCGTGATGGTGCTGCTGGCCGTGGTCGTGCTGCTCGGTCAGGCCGTGTCCGCGCGGCACCGGGCGGCGGTGGCGGCGGACCTCGCCGCCCTGGCCGCTGCCGACGTCCTGCTGGGCCGCGCGTCCGGCGAGCCCTGCGCGCGGGCCGGCCGCGTGGCCGGCGCGCACGGCGCGGAGCTGACGTCGTGCACCCCGGCGGCCGACCGCACGGTGACGGTCAGCGTCGCGCTGACACCCGGTGGCGCCGCGGCGTCGCTGGGCACCGCCGTCGCGACCGCGCGCGCCGGGCCGGGCCACTCGGCGATCTCGTCAGACGAGTTAGGCTAGGTGTATGACGATGCTGAGCTTTCGGCTCGAGGACGCCGACGCCCGCGAGGTGCAGTCGTGGGCGGACCGGCTCGGCCTCGACCGGTCGCAGCTGCTCCGCGAGGCGCTGCGGCGGCACCTGAACCTGCTGAGGAGCGAGGTGGACGCGCAGGTCTGGCCGGAGCGGCCGCTGACCGCCGACGAGCGTTCGCTGACCGCGGTCGCGGACTGGGGACCGGCCGAGGACTGGGCCGACTGGGCTGGGGACCACGGGGTCGTTGAACACGGGGTCGATGCGCAGGGGTGAGGTGTGGTTCGCGACCACGCCCGGTGGTGACCGGCCGGTGCTCGTCCTGACCCGCGACCCGGTGGCGGACCGGATCGGGGCCGTGGTCGTCGCCGGCCTGACCCGCACGGTGCGTGGCCTGGTCTCCGAGCTGGAGCTCACGCCGGACACCGACGGCGTCCCCAGCGCCTGCGTGGTCAACTTCGACAACATCCACACCCTGCCCACGGAGGCGCTCCGGCGACGGGTGACGACCCTCTCGCCGGCCCGGCTGGCGCACGCCTGCCGGACCCTGGCCGCCTCGACCGGCTGCTGAACTCAGAGCCCGCGCTCGTGCCGTCCGGTGGGCTTGTCCGCGCCGGTCGTGTCCGGGTCGTCGTGCCAGGACCCCTCGCGCGACGCCCCACTCGACGTCTCGGTGGGGTGCGTCGGCGGGGCCTGGGTCGCGGGCGTCTGTGCCGGCGTCGCAGGAGCTGGTGGCGGCGCGCCCTGGGCCGGCGCGGCCTGGGCCGGCGCGGCCTGGGTCGGCTGGGCCGGGGTCGTGTGCTTCTCGGCGGGCTGGGTCCGGGTCGCGGGCGTCGGGTCGGTCGCCGGGCGGTCGCGCCCTGCCGCGGCGTTCTCCTTCTCCACCTTGCGCAGGCGCTTGAGCTCGCGGCGCTGCTCCACCTTGCGCTTGGTGCCTCCGCGCAGCAGCCCGAGGGCGATCACGGCCAGCAGCAGGGTGACCGCCCCGAGCAGGAACACGACGAGCGCGGTCGGCTCCCACGAGACGTTCAGCTGGTCCGACTCCAGCAGCACGGTCTCCGAGGCCCCGGTCACGAGGATGAACAGGACGAGGGCGACCACCGCGATGAGCAGCAGCAGGGCGAGGACGATCATGACGGCTCCTTTGCCGGTACGTGGTCGAGAGGCTAGCCGGAACCTCCTGCTTCGTCCTCCCGGGCGTCGGGGGCACCGGCGAGCGCGGCGCCCAGCAGCCGCAGCGCTCCGGCCTTGTCCAGCGGCTCGTTGCCGTTGCCGCACTTGGGTGACTGCACGCAGGAGGGGCACCCGGACTCGCACTCGCAGGCGCCGATGGCCGCCGCCGTCGCGCGCAGCCAGGTCGTGGCCGCCGCGTACCCCCGCTCGGCGAAGCCGGCCCCGCCCGGGTGGCCGTCGTGGACGAAGATCGTGGGGGCCGCGGTGTCCGGGTGCAGCGCGGTCGAGACCCCGCCGACGTCCCACCGGTCGCAGGTCGCGACCAGCGGCAGCAGCCCGATCGCGGCGTGCTCGGCGGCGTGCAGCGCGCCCGGCACGTCGTCCGGCCGGATCCCGCACCCCGCCAGCAGCGAGGCCGGCAGCGTCCACCAGACCGCCGTCGTCCGCAGCCGCCGTGACGGCAGGTCCAGCGCGACCTCGCCGATCACCTCGTTGGTGACCAGCCGGCGGCGCAGGAACGACGTGACCTGCGTCGTCACCTCCACCTCGCCGAACACGAGATCGACGGGCCCCCAGGCGGTGCGCTGCCGCTCGCCGAGCACCCGGATGTCGGTGACGTCCCGCGCCTGGGTGACGTGGTCGACGTCCTCGCGGTGCACCAGCGCCAGGCCCGACGCCAGGTCGAGGGAGTCGACCACGAACGAGGCGCCCTGGTGCACGTACACCGCCCCGGCGTGCACGCTGTGGTCGGCGGCGGCCCGGTCGATGCTGCCGAGCACCCGGCCGGTGTCGCCCTCGACGACCCGCACCGGGGCGCCCCCGGCGCCGCGCAGGTCGGTGAGGTCGCTGGCCCGCGACGGCGCCGTCCAGAACCAGCCGGACGGGCGGCGGCGCAGCAGGCCGCGGCCGACCAGCACGTCCAGCAGCTCGGCGGCCGAGTCCGAGAACATCGGCAGGTCCGCCTCCGTCAGGGGCAGCTCGGCCGCGGCCGCGCACAGGTGCGGCGCGAGCACGTAGGGGTTGGCCGGGTCGAGCACCGTGGCCTCGACCGGGGCGTCGAAGACCGCCGACGGGTGGTGCACGAGGTAGGTGTCGAGCGGGTCGTCGCGGGCGACCAGCACCGCGAGCGCGGGTTGGCCGGTGCGACCTGCGCGACCCGCCTGCTGCCACAGCGAGGCCCGGGTGCCCGGCCATCCGGCCAGCAGCACCGCGTCGAGGCCCGACACGTCGATGCCCAGCTCGAGGGCGGACGTCGTCGCGAGCGCCAGCAGGTCACCGTCGCGCAGCGCCCGTTCGAGCTCGCGCCGCTCCTCGGGCAGGTAGCCGCCCCGGTACGCGGCGACCCGAGCGGGCAGGCCGGGGTCGATCTCGGCGAGCAGCCGCTTGGCGGTCATCGACACGGCCTCCGCGCCTCGCCTCGAGCGGACGAAGGCCAGGGTCCGCACCCGGTCGACGACGAGGTCGGCCAGCAGCTCGCCGACCTCCGACAGGGCCGACCGTCGGGTGGGGGCGCCGTGCTCGCCGCCGCCGAGCAGCAGCGGTGGCTCCCACAGCAGGAACCGCATCGCCCCGCGACGGGACGTGTCGGTCGCGACCTCCTCGACGTCCAGGCCGGTCAGGCGGGACGCCGTCAGCGCCGGCTGCGAGACCGTCGCCGAGGCGAGCACGAAGACGGGGTACGAGCCGTAGCGTGCCGCGACCCGCCGCAGGCGACGGAGGACGGCGGCGACGTGCGACCCGAACACACCCCGGTAGTGGTGGCACTCGTCGACGACCACGTACCGCAGGCGTCGCAGGAACGACGCCCAGCGCGCGTGGCCGGGCAGCATCGAGTGGTGCAGCAGGTCGGGGTTGGTCAGCACGTACCCGGCGTGCTCGCGCACCCAGCGACGCTCGTCCGCGGGGGTGTCACCGTCGTACGTGGCCGGGCGGACGCCGTCCAGCCCCAGCGCCTCGACCGCGGCCAGCTGGTCGGCGGCCAGGGCCTTGGTCGGCGACAGGTACAGGGCCGTGGCCGAACGACCCCCCGCGGGCTGGGCGCGCAGCGCGGTCAGCACCGGCAGCAGGTAGGCCAGGGACTTGCCGGACGCCGCGGGAGTCGCGACCACGACGTGGCGTCCCGCCCAGGCCCGCGAGGCCGCGTCGACCTGGTGCTGCCACGGCTCGGGGACGCCGGCGCGGCGCAGGGCCGCGACCACGCCGTCGTCCGCCCACGCCGGCCAGGGCGCCGTCCGGCCCTCGCGCGCGCCGACGTCCCGCGAGTGCAGGATCCGCCCGGAACGGCCCGGCGTGGAGAGCACGCGCTCGACCGCCGTGGCCGTGGCGTCGGGGGAGCGGGAGACCACGGTGGTGAGTCTCGCACCGGGTGGGGTGATGGCTGGCGCTGGACGTGGGTGGTTGAATGCCACCGACCGTGGAAGTGCCAACGTCGGGGAGACACCGTGGACCTGTCCGTGACGAGCCGTGAGCAAGGTGGCCGCACCGTCGTCGAGGTCGGCGGCGAGATCGACGTCTACACCGCGCCCGTGCTGCGCGAACGACTCAACGACCTCGTCGGCGAGGGGCACCACCACCTCATCGTCGACATGGAACGGGTCGACTTCCTCGACTCGACCGGTCTGGGGGTGCTGGTCGGCGGCCTCAAGCGCGTGCGCTCGAACGACGGGTCGCTGCACCTGGTCTGCACCCAGGAGAAGATCCTCAAGGTGTTCCGGATCACGGGGCTGACCAAGGTCTTCCCGATCCACGACACGGTCTCGGACGCCGTGGCCGCCTCGGCGCCGGGTGGCGCCGGCACGCCCGACAGCTGATCCAGCGCGTCGCCGCGATGCCGACCGTTGCGCTGAAGTTCACCGCCCTGCCGGAGCACGTCCGGACCGCCCGCCTCGTGGCGATGGCGGTCGCGCGGCGCGTCGGGCTCGGCGAGGAGACCCTCGAGGAGGTGCGGCTCGCCGTCGGTGAGGCGTGCGTGCGCGCGGTCTCCCGCACGGGTGCGGCCGGGGTCGGCGAGCCGGTCGGGGTCCAGCTCACCGACGACGACGGGATGTTCGTCGTGGTGGTGACCGACCATGCCGGCGAGGGGGCGCCCAGCGACGTCGACCAGATGTCGCTGACGCTGGTGGAGGGCCTGGCCCACGACGTGCAGCTGGGCGACGGGCCGGGTGGGCCCGGGGGCGCTCTCCGGCTCGTCTGGCGCTCCTGAGGTTCTCGCCCATCTCGTTGTCTGCGTAGACTCCCGCCCGATCCACCGCTCCATCGCAGGCCGCCGCGACGTCCGTCGGGGCCCGGCTCAGCACCGGACCGGAGTCCAGTCGACGGCGTCAAGGAGGACGAATGTTGGTGACGCTACCCGCGTCGCTCGGTGAGCAGGTCGCGCTCGAGGGCGGCAACCTCAGCCTGGTGGTCGTGGTCGCAGCCATCGCCGTGGTCGCGCTCGTGATGGGTGTCGTGTTCCGCCGCCAGGTGCTGGCAGCCGGCGTGGGCACCGAGAAGATGCAGGAGATCGCGCAGGCCGTGCAGGAGGGCGCGAGCGCCTACCTGAACCGGCAGTTCCGCACGCTGGCGATCTTCGTCGTGCTCGTGTTCGCCCTGCTGTTCCTGCTGCCGGCGGACGACGGGATGATCCGGGTCGGGCGCAGCCTCTTCTTCGTCGTCGGGGCGGTGTTCTCCGCCACCATCGGCTACCTGGGCATGTCGCTCGCCGTCCGCGCCAACGTGCGCGTGGCCGCGGCCGCTCGCGAGGCGGACGGCCGGCTGGTCGGCACCCGCATCGCGTTCCGCACCGGCGGCACCGTGGGGATGGCCACCGTCGGTCTGGGCCTGTTCGGCGCCGCGCTGGTGGTGCTGATCTACCGCAACGAGGCCCCGGCCGTGCTGGAGGGCTTCGGCTTCGGGGCTGCCCTGCTCGCGATGTTCATGCGTGTCGGCGGCGGCATCTTCACCAAGGCGGCGGACGTCGGCGCCGACCTCGTCGGCAAGGTCGAGGCCGGGATCCCCGAGGACGACCCCCGCAACGCCGCGACGATCGCCGACAACGTGGGCGACAACGTGGGCGACTGCGCCGGGATGGCGGCGGACCTCTTCGAGTCGTACGCCGTGATGCTCGTGGCTGCACTGATCCTCGGCAAGGCGGCCTTCGGTGACGCGGGCCTGGTCTTCCCCCTGATCGTCCCGGCGATCGGCGTGCTGACCGCCGTCCTGGGCGTCTTCGTCACCAAGCCGCGCGACGGCGAGAGCGGGCTGACGGCGATCAACCGCGGCTTCTACATCTCGGCGGCGGTCGCGGCGGTGGCCTCGGCCGTGGCGGCGTTCGTGTACCTGCCGTCGTCCTTCGCCGAGCTGTCGAACGTGGGCGACGACATCGCGTCCATGGAGGGCAACCCGGCGCTGATCGCCACCGCCGCGGTCGCCCTGGGCATCGTGCTGGCAGGCGTCATCCTGTGGCTGACCGGCTACTTCACCGGCACCGACAAGCGGCCGACGATGGACGTCGCGCGCACCTCGCTGACCGGTGCCGCGACCGTCGTCCTGTCCGGCATCGGCGTCGGCCTCGAGTCCGCCGTCTACACCGCGGTGATCATCAGCGGCGCGGTGTACGTGGCGTTCCTGCTCGGCGGCGGGTCCGTCGTCCTCTCCCTGTTCCTGATCGCGCTGGCCGGCTGCGGGCTGCTGACCACCGTCGGCGTCATCGTCGCGATGGACACGTTCGGGCCGGTGAGCGACAACGCCCAGGGCATCGCGGAGATGTCCGGCGACGTCGACGAGGAGGGGGCACAGATCCTCACGGACCTCGACGCGGTCGGCAACACCACCAAGGCGATCACCAAGGGCATCGCGATCGCGACGGCGGTGCTGGCCGCCACCGCGCTGTTCGGCTCGTACACCGACGCGGTGCGCGGGGCCCTGGCCGAGGCGGGCGAGGAGATCGGCGGCATCGCGGGCGCCTACGACATCGTGTCGCCGAACACCCTGGTGGGCCTGATCATCGGCGGCGCCGTCGTGTTCCTGTTCTCGGGGCTGTTGATCGACGCCGTGACCCGCGCGGCGGGCGCGATCGTGTTCGAGGTGCGGCGGCAGTTCCGCGAGCACCCCGGGATCATGGACTACACCGAGAAGCCCGAGTACGCCCGCGTGGTCGACATCTGCACCAAGGACTCGCTGCGCGAGCTGGCCACACCGGGCCTGCTCGCGGCGTTCGCGCCGATCGCGGTCGGTTTCGGGCTGGGCTTCAGCGCCCTCGCCGGCTACCTCGCGGGGGCGATCGGCACCGGCGTCCTGATGGCGGTGTTCCTGGCCAACTCCGGTGGCGCCTGGGACAACGCGAAGAAGATCGTCGAGGACGGCACCCACGGCGGCAAGGGCAGCGAGGCGCACGCCGCGACGGTGATCGGCGACACGGTCGGCGACCCGTTCAAGGACACCGCCGGTCCGGCGATCAACCCGCTGATCAAGGTGATGAACCTGGTCGCGCTGCTGATCGCCCCCGCGGTGGTCGCGCTCTCCTACGGCGACACGGCGAACCCGTTCCTGCGGGCGGTCATCGCCCTGGTCGCCCTGGCGATCATCGTCGCCGCGGTCGTGGTCTCCAAGCGTCGCCGCATCGCCATCGGCGAGGACGCACCGTCGTCCGACCCCGGCGTTCTCGACTCCGACGTCACCCTCGCCAAGGGCGCCACCCGCCCCTGACCACCCACCCCTGAC
>DASROP010000085.1:0-15347 GCA_035646835.1 Actinomycetales bacterium
CGTCAACGACGTCGTCCCGGCCGACGCGCTGCTCGACAAGGCCCGGGAGTACGCCCGCAAGATCGCGTCGTACTCGCCGACCGCCCTGAAGTTCCTCAAGCACTCCTTCAACGCCGACACCGAGCACATCGCGGGGATCTCCAACATCGCCTTCGACGGGCTGGACATGTTCGTGCACTCGGACGAGGGGATGGAGGGGGCGAAGGCGTTCGCCGAGAAGCGGCCGCCCGACTTCGGTCCCTACCGCTGAACCGCCCGTGCTCACGCCAGGCCGGTTCCTGAGGCCGGATCCGGCGGTGGAAGCGGCTTGGGGTGAGCAAGCCCGGGGTGGGGTGAGCACGGCCAGGCGGTGCGTCGCGTCAGCGGGCCAGGTGCTCGGGGGTGAGGTTCTGGAGCCGGACCTGACCCCGTGCGACGTCGCGACCGTCCTCGGCAACGACGGTCGCGGCCCACAGCTGCTGGAGGCGCCCCCGGTGGATCGGCGTGGCGGTGACCGTGAGGCGACCCTCGCGGCCGGCCCGCAGGAAGTCGGTGGAGTTGTTGACGCCGACGACGTCACCCCGGTCCCCCCACCACAGGGCAGCCCCGACGCTGGCCGCGGTCTCGATCACCGAGCAGTGCACGCCGCCGTGGACGATGCCGTACGGCTGGTGCTGCTCGGGACGCACCGTCCACGCCAGGACCACGCGGTCGCCGTCCGCCTCGATGACCTCCAGCCCGAGCGTGGTCGCGAACCCGCGGATGAGCAGCTTTGTGTCCACGGCGGGCAGGCTAACCGGCGTCATGGCGATGCCTCGCCGAGACGGGCGACGATGTCCTTCCGCAGCGCCTTCTTGTCGACCTTGCCGACGTTCGTAGTGGCCAGCTCGGAAACGACCACCAGACGCTCGGGCAGCTTGAACCGAGCGACGCCGGCGGACTCCATCACCGACCGCACCTCCTCCAGGGTCACCGTCGCACCTGGGTGCGGGACGACGTACAGGCACACCCGCTCGCCCAGATCGCGGTCCGGCATCGCGACCGCCGCGACCTGGCTGATGGCGGACAGCTGGTAGGCGAGGTTCTCCACCTCCTCGGCGGAGATCTTCTCGCCGCCCCGGTTGATCATGTCCTTGTCGCGACCTTCGACGACCAGGTTGCCGTCCGCTGTCCACCGGCAGATGTCGCCGCTGCGGTACCAGCCGTCGGTGGTGAAGGCCAGGGCGTTCTGATCCTCGGCCCGGTAGTACCCGCGAGGGGTGTACGGGCCGCGCGTCAGCAGCGAGCCGGGTTCACCGGCCGGCACGTCCGCGTCCGACGCGTCGACCAGCCGCACCTCGTCGTCCGGGCTGAGCGGCCGGCCCTGGGTGCCGCAGACGACGTCGTCGCCGTCGTCGAGCCTGGTGAAGTTCAGCAACCCCTCGGCCATCCCGAACACCTGCTGCAGCTGCGCCCCGAGCACCGGCCGTACGCGGCGCGCCAGCTCGTCGGCGAGTCGGGCGCCGCCCACCTGGAGTACCCGCAAGGACCCCAGGCCGGACGACGGGTGGCCGGTTCGGTGCTCCAGCCAGCGTCCCGCGACGGCGGGGACGACGGCCGTGTGCGTGACCCGCTCGGCCTCGATCGTGGCGAATGCCGCGCCGGGTTCGGGCGAGGGCAGCATCACCACGCGTCCGCCGGCCAGCAGCGTGCCGAGGATCCCGGGGCAGGCCAGCGGGAAGTTGTGGCCGGCGGGAAGGCTGACCAGGTAGACCGTGTCGGCGTCGACGCCAGCGATCTCGGCGCTGGCGCGGGCGTTGTACGCGTAGTCGTCGTGGGTGCGCGCGATCAGCTTGGGCAGACCGGTCGTGCCACCCGACAGGAGGAACACCGCGACGTCCCGGCTGGACGGCGGCTCGGCGTTCAGCCGCACTGTGTGCGTCGCCTCGTCGGCCCGAGCGCACAGCGCGCGCAGGTCGACGCTTCCGGCATCGACGTGGTCCCCCGCCACCAGCACGTGCCACGGGCCGTCGGCGTCGGCGCCGAGGTCGTGGCCCAGGGCCTGGTGGTCGAAGCCGCGCAGGCTGTCCGGGACCGCGATGCCCGCCGCCTCGGAGTGGGCGACCAGGTACGACAGTTCGTTGAGCCGGTGTGCCGGCAGTGCCATCACCGGCACGATGCCGGCCCGCAGCACCGCCAGCGTCAGCACGACGAACTCCCACGTGCTGCCGAGCTGGACGACGATCCGGTCACCCCGGGTCAGGCCCTGGCCGAGCAGCCGGGCAGCAGCGGCGTCGGACCGTTCCGCGAGCTCGGCGAACGTCAGGCGGACGTCGCCGTCCACGAGCGCCACGGCGTCCGGCCCGGCCTCCGCGACCTCGCGCAGCAGGTCACCCAGCGGGCGGCCCCGCCAGTACCCGGCGCGGGCGTAGCGATCGGCGTACTCGGCGGGCCACGGCACCGTGCCCTCACTGACCGGGGTCGCCACGGCGCTCCTCCGGGATGCAGACGGCGTCGAGGGCGACGAGCCCGTCGGCCGTGAGTCTCAGGGGGTTGATCTCGATCTCGGCGACCTGCGGATGCGCGTCCAGGAAGTCGCCGAGGGCGACCAGCACGTCGGCCAGGGCCGCCCGGTCGAGCACCGGGCCGCCGCGCCAGCCGTCCAGCAGGACGTGCCCGGCGAGCTCCGAGGGCATCTGCTCCGCCTCGGCAGTGGTCAGCGGGGCGAGGCGGATGCTGACGTCGGCCAGCGCCTCAGCGGTGGTGCCGCCGAGCCCGAGGAGTACCACCGGCCCGAAGACAGGGTCTCGTCGTCCGCCGGCGACGAGGTCGATGCCATCACCGGCCATCCGCTCGACGAGGACGGCGCCCGCGCCCAGTGGGCCGTCGAGCGCGTCGTCGAGCTGGCTCGGGGTCTCGATCCCGAGCCGCACGCCCCCGACCTCGGTCTTGTGGAGCAGACCGGCGCCGAGCATCTTCACGGCGACCGGGCCGCCGAGCTCGGTCAGCGCCCGGTGTGCCTGGGCGCGGTCGGCGCACGTGCGACGGGGCATGGTCGCGACTCCGAGCCGCTCGACGATCCCCTTCGCCTGGTCCTCGTCCCACGGCCCCGCCCCCTCAAGTGTGACCCTCTGGCGCGACTCGCCGGTGGATCCCGCCACGGGGTCGCACTCGAGGCGGTGGCGAGCCCGTGCGTCGGTGACCAGTGCGCCGACCATGGCCGCGACACCGGTCGGGTCCGCGGCGACCGGGACACCCAGGTCCAGCAGCTGGTGGCGCAGGCGCCGGACCTCCGCGCCGCTGCCCCCGACCCCGAGCACCAGCGGTGTCGGTTCCGAGGCGGCGAACGACCGCGCCACGCCCACCAGGTCGGCCGCGTCGGGCTCGTGTAGCGCGTAGCCGGCGACCAGATCGACCCCAGGATCTCGGGCGACCGTGGCCAGCACCTGGTCGAAGCCGGGACCCGGGCGACCGGTGTCGACCGGGTTGGCCTGGTAGGTGATCGGCGCCAGCAGGTCGGCAAGCCGACGCCGGGTACCACCGGCGAGTTCGGGGACGACGACAGCGCGACCCCGCAGGTCGTCGAGCATCAGCAGCCCGGGACCCGCCTGAGCGGTCACCACGCCGACGCCGGGCTGCGAGCCCCCCGGCAGCCGTACCACGGACAGCGCCCCGACGGCGTCCACCAGCTCCCGTTCGTCGTCCACGACCACGGCGCCGGCCTGCGCCAGCGCCGCACGGGTCGTGCGCCACGACGTCGCCAGTGCGCCCGTGTGCGAGGCGGCGAAGTCGCTGAGGTCATGACGCCCGACCACGAGGGCCACGACGGGTCGCGTGCGCACCAGCCGGGAGACGGCGTCAACGAGCCGGCGTCCGTCGTCCACTGACTCGACATGCAGCGCGATGGCACCGGTCAGCGGGTCGTCGGCGAGATGGTCGAGGACATCGGGCGCCGTGACGTCGACACCGTTGCCGAGCCCGACGGCGAGGCTGACGCCGTGGCCCGCCTCCGCGAGCAGGAACGCCAGGGCGTGGTTGACGCCGCCACTGGCCGCCACGACGGCGACCCGGCCGGGCGGGACGTCGGCAGCCCCCGGGACGAAGCTCGCTGCCAGGCGCCGCGCGGGAACCAAGAAGCCCGACGTGTTCGGGCCGAGGACGCGGACGCCGGCTCGCGCGACCACGGCTGCGGTGGCGCGCTGGTGCTCCCCGCCCTCCGGCCCGGCTTCGGCGAACCCGCCGCCGCAGATCACGGCCGCCTTCGCGCCGGCGTCCGCGGCCTCGGCCAGCGCTGCCGCGGTGGCGTGCGCGGAGACGCAGAGCACGGCTAGGTCGACGGGGCCGTGGGCGGCAGCGTCGCGGACGGACGCGTACCAGCCGTCGCCGGGGTCACGGGCGTTGACCAGGGCAAGGTGCCCGTCGAAGCCCTGCAATGACGTCGCCATCACCGCGCCGAGCTTGCCGGGGTGACGGGAGGCGCCGACCACCGCGATGCCGCGGGGGGTGAACAGGGCGTCCAGCCCATCCCCCGCCGCCGGGACCCCGACCAGGTCGGTGCGGCCGGAGAGCACGGCGGTGATCGCGCGGTCTCGGTCGAGCTCGTCGTCGACGAGCATCGAGACGAGGCCGTGCTCCAGCCGGGCCTCCTCGGTCAGCAGGCTCCGGGTGTGCGCAGTACCGCCGTGCACGGCGACCAGCGGCGGCGCGGTCCCGGCCAGGCGACGCAGCTCGTCGAGGGCGACAGGTAGTTGCGCCTCGTCGGCCGGGGCCTGGATCCACGCCGCGTCCAACGGCAGTCGTCGACCCGGTTCGACGGCCACGAGACGCCCGGGCAACCTGTGCGCGCCGACGTCCAGCGGGGTCTCGAGCGGTTCGGCATGGTGGCGGCGGACCCACTGCTTGTGGCTCGACGCCACGAAGTCCGGCGCGCGACGGGCGAGACGCGCGTCGGTGATGCTGCGTGAGAGGAAGTGGTAGGCGAACTGCCACGGCTCGAAGGCGTCGTGCGAGCGGCCGAAGTGCTCCCACCACGACAGACTCGGCCGGGCGGAGTCCTGGATCGCGCGCACCGACGGCTGCGCCGCCTCCTCGTAGGCAGCCAGGGCGCTGGGCAGGTCGTTCGCGGTGAGCGCGGAGGCCAGCGCGATGGCGTCCTCCATCGCCATCTTGGTGCCGGAGCCGACCGAGAAGTGTGCGGTGTGCACGGCGTCGCCGAGCAGGGCGACCGGGCGTGGATCCAGGGCGTGCCAGCGCGTCGTGCGACGGGTGCGGAAGTTGCCCCAGCGTGAGTTGTTCGTCAGCAGCTGCCGGCCGTCGATCTGCTCGGCGAAGAGCTTCTCCAGGTAGTCCTTGGTGTTCTCGTCGCTCGGTCCGGGAGGCTGGGCGACGTCGAACTCGTCGAGACCCGCCCGTCGCCACGAGGCCTCGGCGGTCTCGACGATGAAGGTGCTCACGTTGTCGCTGATGGGGTAGCCGTGAACCGCGAAAACCCCGTCGGGCCCGCGCTCGTGCACGAAGGTCAGCCCGTCGAACATGTAGTCGGTGCCGAACCAGATGAACTTGGCCGACGCGGTCTCGACCGAGCTGCCGAGCCCAACGAGCCGCTCACGGATCCGCGAACCTGCCCCGTCGGCAGCGACCACGAGGTCATAGTCGCGAAGGTCACAGCCGTCGAGGTCGTCGAGATCGACCTCGGTCGAGAACCGCAGGTCTGCACCGAGCTCGCTGGCGCGAGCCTGCATCAGAGTGAGCAGGGTCTTGCGGGCGATGGCGGCCATCCCGTTGCCGCCGCAGCGGATTTGCTCGGCCTTGAGCCGCACCTCGATGTCGTCCCAGTGCCGGCCGTGGGTCGTCAACGCCTCGCGCAGCACCGGGTCAGCCTCATGGATGCCGGCCAGGGTGCGGTCGGAGAAGACGACACCGAACCCGAACGTGTCGTCGGCTCGGTTGCGCTCGAAGACGGTCACCTCGACCGACGGGTCGGCCTGACGCATCAGCGTGGCGAAGAACAGCCCACCCGGGCCGCCGCCGATGACGGCGATGTGCATGCTCAGCGCGTCTCGGGGCTAGGGCCGGCGCGGCAGACGTTGCGGCACTCGCCGATGCCCTCGATCGCGGTGACGATCTCGCTGCCCTCGACGAGGTAGCGTGGAGGCTTGCGGGCGTGGCCGACACCGCCGGGGGTGCCCGTGGCGATCAGGTCCCCGGGCACCAGCGTGATGATCTGCGACAGGTACATGACCAGTGAGACCGGGTCGAACACCAGGTCGCCGGTGTCGGCCTTCTGCATCAGCTCGCCGTCGACGATGCAGGTCAGCTCGTGACGCGTCGGGCCGTCGTCCGGCTCGGCCGTGACCAGCCACGGGCCGACCGGCGTGCTCGACTCGAACGTCTTGCCCTGCAACCACTGCAGCGTGCGGTACTGGAAGTCGCGGGCGGTGACGTCGTTGACGACGGTGTAGCCGGCGATGCCCTCACGAGCCTGCTCCGGAGTGGCATGGCGCAACTCGGTGCCGACCACGACGCCGAGCTCGGCCTCCCAGTCGACCTCGGTCGAGCCCGCCGGCAGCACCACCGGGTCACCGGCACCGACCAGCGCACGGGCGAACTTCGCGAACAGGGTCGGGTGCTCGGGCAGCTCACGCCCCATCTCGAGGATGTGCTGACGGTAGTTGAGCCCGACGCAGAACACCTTCTCCGGCCTCGGAACCGGCGGCGCGTAGTCGAGTCCCGCGAGGTCGTGCCGCGGCCCGGCTGCCTGCGCCGCCTCGGTGCGCCAGTGCGGAAGGCGAAGCAGGTCACCGAGGTCGTCGTGGCCCAGCTCGACAGCACCGTCGGCGTCCACTCGGACGGCGCGGGTCCCACCGGCCGTGCGGATCGTCGCCAGCCTCATGCGTGGTCGCGCCCGGTCCGAGCGAGGCCGAGGGCCTCGAAGACCGGGTCGTCGGAGAACCGGAAGGCGTCCAGCCCGCCGTCCGACTCGATCGTCAGCGGCGCCCACGACGGCACCGCGAACAGGTCACCTCGGCCGACGTCCCAGCGGTCGTCGCCGACGGTCACGGTGCTGGCGCCGTCGAAGACCTGCCAGACCGACGAGCCGGCGACACGAGCGGTCGCGGTCGCGCCGGCGCGCAGCCGGTGCATCTCGGTGCGCATGGTGCTGAGGGCGTCGCCGGCGGTGGCGGGGTTGGTGAACCGGACGACGGCATGACCGGGTGCTACGACGCCTGGGTGGCCCTCCGCCTCGAGCTCGAGCTGGGCAGTCAGCGCGGCGTCGGTGTGCTCCCACCGGTAGGCCATCAGGGGCGAGGCCTTCGGCGCGGGTGCACCGACCGGTCGCAGCCCTGGGTACGCCCAGAGCCGCTCGTTGCGGGAGGCGTCCGGCGTCTCGCGGGTCCCGAGCTGGTCGTGGCCGAACTCGAAGAAGCCGGCATCGAGCTGGCGGACGAGAGGGATGTCGAGCCCGTCGATCCACGCCATCGGGTGGTCGGTGGTGTTGTGGTGCTCGTGCAGGTGCCAGCCGGGCGTGAGCAGCAGGTCGCCACGGCGCATCGCGACGGGGTCGCCCTCGACGTTGGTCCAGACGCCCTCTCCCTCGATCACGAAACGGAACGCGGTCTGGGTATGCCGGTGGGACGGCGCCTCCTCACGCGGACCGAGGTACTGGATGGCCGCCCAGAGCGTCGGCGTGGCGTAGGCGGTGCCGGGCAGGCCTGGGTTGGCCAGCGCGATGGCACGACGTTCTCCACCCCGGCCGACCGGCACGAGGTCCCCGCTGCGAGCGGCCAGTGGGTAGAGGGTCGACCAGCGCCACAGCATCGGGACGGCTTCCGGTTCGGGGTGCGTCGGCATCAGGTCGTCGCGCTCGAGCCAGAGGGGCTTCATGTGCGCCTCGGCCAGGTCGCGGTATAGCCGGTCGAGCGGCCCTTGTTGCCGAGATGTCACCGAGGTGCCGGTCTGGGTCATCGTTCTCTCCCTTCTCCGAGAGACATCCTACAACGAAGCGAGCGACGACCGGTACCTCTATCGTTATGTTTTGAGCATCTGGTCGACGAAGGCCTCCGCGGGGCGACGCAGCAGGCCGTGGGCCTGGAGGAACACGTCGTGTGCGGCGCGTCCGGACCAGTTGGACGGCAGCAGCTCCAGCGGGAGATCAGGGTCCCGGAACGGGAAGAGCCGGTAGTCGTGCACGAGGCGCATTCGCTCCGCCAGCGCCTCGCGGCCGGTGACGTCCCCGGCGAGGTACCCGGCGAGGCGGGGCCGGTAGCGCCCGAGCAGCGAGGCGTAGTCGGCGTCGAGGGCGTCGAGATCCCAGGCTCGCTCGGCCATGTCGCGGTCGGCGTCCGGACCGTGGGACCGGGCATGCAGGGTGTCGAGTCGAACCGCGGGCTTGTCGGCGAACTCGGCACGCAGCTGCGCGAGCCGGTCATGCGGGCTGAGCCACACGGCCGGGGAGAGCGGTCCGAACCCGAGCCAGGCCAGCCGCTTGCGCAGCCGTTCGCGGAGCGCGCGATCGCTCTCCGGGACGGAGTAGATGACCAGGTGCCACTGGCCGTCCCACGGGCGGTGCTCCCGGTCGAAGATCCTGGTGCGGCCCTCGTCGAGGAGCCGCCAGGCGTCCTCGGTGAGCGAGTACGTGGTCTCGCGGCCCTCGCGCTCCGCGTCGAGCCACCCCTCCTTGCGCAGCCGGCCAGCCACCACCCGCACGGTCGGCTCCGCGACGTCGAAGCACTGCATCAGCGCGATCAGGGAGCGGAGGCGGATGCGGCCGCCGCGGTAGCGCAGGTAGTCGCCGAACAGGTCGAACACCACCGACCGCGACGTCACGGGCGCGAGCATCTCACGTCCTGGCAGATCACGAGTCGACAAATTTACTGAACAACTCCTTGACGGCGTACTGATGAAATGTTAGACCTTGCCAGAAGACCCCCGGCACAACATTCGACAGAAGCGTTTACCTTGACGTGGAAGTTGTAGAACACTCATCGCGACGTCGTGACGCGCGTCACTCAGGCGACCTATGCTGGTGACCGCGGTCTCGACGACGATGACCTCACGCCCGCGAGCGCCACCCCAGGAGATGACATGAGCATCCGACCCTCGATCGTGAAGCAGCTCGGGCGAAGGGCGAGCCTCGTGCCCGCGGCCGTCGCCGTGGCGCTCGTGCTGGCCTCGTGCGGTGGCTCCAGCGTCTCCGGCGGCGGGGACGACGACGGCGGCGGTGGCGACGAGGGCGCGGCCCTCGACCCGGTCAAGATCGGCCTCCTGGTCCCGCTGTCGGGTGTGTACGCGGCCCTCGGCGAGGACATGCAGCAGGGCTTCCAGCTCTACCTCGACGAGAACGACGGCAAGCTCGGCGGCGCCGAGGTCGAGGTGGTCGAGGCCGACGAGGGCGAGTCGCCCGGCACCGGTGTCCCGGCCGCGACCCGGCTCGTCACGCAGGACCAGGTCGACGCGGTGGCGGGAATCGTCAGCTCGGCGGTGGCCCTGGGGGTCAAGGACCTCTTCGTGGAGTCGAAGGTCCCGCTCGTGGTCGCCAACGCCGGCGCGAACGACGTCACGGCCGGGGGCTCCCCCTACATCTGGCGTTCCTCGTTCACCAACGGCGGAGTGGCCGCCGCGCTGGGCGCGTACGTCGCCGAGCAGGTCGGCGACGGCTCGGTGTACCTGATCAGTGCCGACTACGCCGCCGGCGCCGAGTCGACCGGCGGCTTCAAGGAGACGTTCGAGGCCGCGGGCGGCACCATCGCCGGCGAGGCGTTCACCCCCTTCGGGACGACGACCGACTGGCAGCCGTACCTGCAGGGCATCCGTGCCTCCGGTGCCAGCGCCGTGTACACCTTCTACGCGGGCGCCGAGGCCGTCGGCTTCACCACGCAGTACAACCAGTTCGGCCTCAAGGGCGAGATCCCGCTGTACGCGGCGGGCTTCCTCACCGAGGGCGGCGTGCTCGAGGCGTCGGGCGAGGCAGCGTTGGGGATCCAGAACTCCTTGCACTACAGCGACCAGATCGACAGCGAGCGCAACAACGCGTTCGTCGAGGCCTACGTGGCCGCCTACGACGAGGTGCCGACGACCTACGCCGTCCAGGCGTACGACGCGGCGGCGGCGCTGGGCCTCGCGATCGAGGCCGCGGGTGCGACGGACTCCGAGAGCATCGCCCAGGGCCTCAGCGAGGTCGGCGAGATCGACAGCCCGCGCGGGACGTTCTCGTTCGACGAGAACCACGACCCGGTGCAGCCGTACTACCTGCGCGAGGTGCAGGAGGTCGACGGGGTTCTCGCCAACGTCGTCCTCCAAGAGCTCGAGCAGTAGGCCCCGTGCTCGACTGGTTCGACGCGTACACCGGCACCGTTCTCAACGGGCTGGCCCTGGCGGCGGTGCTGTTCGTGATCGCGGTCGGTCTGTCGCTGGTGTTCGGCACGATGGACGTGCTGAACCTGGCGCACGGGTCCGTGTCGCTGGTCGGCGCCTACGTCGGCGTGGCGATGGTCGGGGACTCGGCGTCGATCGCCGCGTTCGTGGCGGCCGTCCTGGTCGCTTCCGCCATCGGGCTCGTCCTCGGTGGTGTCCTCGCCGCGATGACGGCGAAGGTGAGCGGGCACCTCAGACAGGCGCTCCTGACGCTCGGAGTGGCGCTGATCGCGGGCGACGTCCTGGCCGAGGTGTTCGGTTCCGACGTCAAGCGGGTCCGCGCTCCCGAGGGCCTGGACGGCAGCACCGAGGTCCTCGGCACGCCGTACCCCGTGTACCGCCTCGTGATGGTCGGGGTCGGCCTGGCGGTGGCCGTGCTGCTCTATCTCGTCCTGGAGCGCACGCGGCTCGGGGCCATCGTGAGGGCGACCGTGGCCGACCGCGACATGGTCGAGGCCGTCGGCATCCGGACGACGCTCGTCCTCGGTGGCGTCTTCGCGGGCGGAGCGGCGCTGGCGGCCGCCGGCGGTCTCCTCGCCGCCCCGGTGCTCGGCGCCCAGCCCGGCCTCGACGACACCATCCTGCTGCTGGCGCTCGTCGTCATCGTGATCGGCGGGCTCGGGTCCCTGCGCGGAGCGCTGCTCGGAGCGGTGCTCGTCGGGCAGGTGCAGGTTCTCGGTGTGGCCCTGCTGCCCGAGCTCGCGTCGTTCATGCTGTTCGGAGCGATGGGCCTGGTCCTGCTGCTGCGGCCGGCCGGCCTCCTCCCGGCGCCGGGGCGCCGAGCATGAGCGCCGACGTCCAGGAGGTGACGGCGCCCTTGGTTGGCGGCTCGCGCCGCCGTCCGGCGTGGCGGCTGCTCGCGGCCGGTGTCGTGGTGGTCGTGCTGGCTCTGCTGCCGCTGATGCTCGCGGCCTACCCGATCGGGCTGATGAGCCGGATCCTGGCCTTCGCCCTGCTGGTGCTGTCCGTCGACCTGCTCACCGGCGTCACCGGTCTGCCCACGCTGGGACAGGTCGCCTACTTCGGCACCGGCGCGTACACCGCCGGGCTGGTCGGCGTCCACGTCACCAGCAACGCACCGGCCCAGCTCGTGGCCGGGACCCTCGCGGCCGCGCTCGTCGCCCTCGTGACGGGCGCCGTCGTCGTCCGCACCAGCGGGATCGTCTTCCTGATGGTGACGCTGGCGGTCGGCGAGCTTGCCCACCAGGCCGTCGACTCCCTCGCGTTCACGGGGGGGACCAACGGGCTGGTCGGGATCCCCCCGATCACCCTGCTGCCGGGCGGCGAGCCGCTCCTGCTCTCCGGCTTCGTGTACTGGTGGGTGCTCGTCGTCTTCCTGCTCGGCGCCGCCGTCGCCGCGGTCGTCGTCGCCTCACCGCTGGGACGCTCGATGCGCGGCGTCCGCGACGGGGAGACCCGACTGAGGGCGCTCGGCCAGGAGACCTATCCGGTGAAGCTGTCGGCGTTCGTGGTCGCCGGCGCGCTCGCGGGTGCTGCCGGGACGGCGTGGGTCGCGCAGGCACGCTTCATCTCGCCCGGTGACCTCGCGTTCGACGTGTCGGCGTTCGCGCTGCTGGCCGTCGTCCTCGGGGGAGCCGGTTCGCTCTGGGGTCCGGTGCTGGGCGCCGCGGTGGTGATCGTGGCCCGCGACGAGCTGTCCAGCTATGTCGGCGGCCTGGGCAGCATGCTGCTCGGCGCCATCTTCGTGGTGGCCGTCTACCTGCTGCCGCGGGGCATCGCGGGCGTCGCGAGGGTCCGGCGCCCGGCCTGGACCCGGTCGAGAGGAACAGCGTGAGCGACGAGCTGCTGCGCCTGGAGCGCCTGACGCTGAGGTACGGGTCCCTGACCGCTGTCGACGGGGTGGACCTGTCCGTGGCCCGCGGATCGCGCCATGCCCTGATCGGTCCCAACGGCGCCGGCAAGTCCTCGCTGTTCGCGGTCGTCGCGGGGACCACCAGGGCGACCAGCGGCCGGGTGCACTTCGACGGCCGCGACGTGACCGGGCTGCGCGAGGCAGCACGCGCTCGCGCCGGCCTGGTCCGGACCTTCCAGCACTCCAGCCTGTTCGGAGGCTGCAGCGTGCTCGACAACGTGCGCCTGGCGTCCGAGCGGTCCGTCGGCAGCCCCCTGCGCGCCTGGCGGAGCCGCCGCGGTGCGGCCGAGGTCACCGAGCAGGCGATGGGGCACCTCGAGGCCGTGGGGCTGGCCGACCGGTCGGGTGCCCCGAGCGGCTCCCTCTCCCACGGGGAGCGGCGCCAGCTCGAGGTGGCGATGGTGCTGGGCTGCCGCCCCGTGCTGGTGCTGTTCGACGAGCCGACGGCCGGGATGTCGGCGGCCGAGACCCAGCGGTTCAGCGAGCTCGTCGAGGCGTTGCCGGACGACGTCACGGTGGTCGTCGTCGAGCACGACCTCGACGTGGTGTTCCGGCTCGCCGACCGGGTGACCGTGCTGGCCACCGGCAAGGTGATCGCCGACGGAGACCCGGAGACGGTCCGGGCCGACCCCGCCGTCCAGAGCGCCTACCTCGGGGGTCGCAGCACCCGCTCGCTGTTCGGGGGTGCCCGGTGAGTGGGGAGGGCCCGGTGAGCGACGTCGAACGGCTCCTGCAGGTGACCGACCTCGTCGCGGGCTACGGCGGCGGTCGTGTCCTGGACGGCGTCAGCCTGGACGTCCGCGCGGGTGAGACGGTGGCGCTGCTCGGCCGCAACGGTGTCGGCAAGTCCACGCTCGTGCACGCGGTGATGGGGATGGTCAAGCCGTCGTCCGGCCGCGTCGTCGTCTGCGGCCAGGAGCTGACCGGGCGCAGCCCCCACCACGCCGCCCGCGCCGGCGTCGGCATCGTGCCGCAGGGACGGCGGGTCTTCGCTCCGCTGACGGTGGAGGAGAACCTCGCGATCGCGCACCGCAAGGGCTCCGGTGACTGGACGCCGGGCCGCGTGTTCGACCTGATGCCCGCCCTGGCGGGACGCCGGCAGCACCTGGGGTCGCAGCTGTCCGGCGGTGAGCAGCAGATGCTCGCAATCGGGCGAGCCCTGCTGGGGGCGCCCCGGCTGCTGCTGCTCGACGAGCCCTCCGACGGGCTGGCACCGACCATCGTCGACCAGGTCGGCGAGGTGCTGAGCGGCCTCGTCGGGCAGGGCATCGCGGTGCTGCTCGTGGAGCAGGACCTGCACCTGGCGTTCGAGGTGGCCGACCGCGTGGCGGTGATGAGCAAGGGGCGCATCGTGCACTCGACCTCGGTGGCCTCGTTCCGGGAGGACGAGGAGCTGGCCCACCGCCTGCTCGGCGTCGGCTGATTCACGAATCACTCGGCGTACGGGGGTTGCCGTCGCCCAGAACGTGCTACATACTCGTGACGACAAGTGTTTGGACAGTAGTAGATCAGTCAACGGGGAAGGTCAGGAGCCTGCGATGACGACCACCGACGACCGCCTGGGAGCCGCACCCGATCCCACCGGGCCGCTGAGCCGGATCGACTACAGCGAGAAGATCCCGAACAACGTCGGCCTGGCGAGCGACCGCAAGCTGCAGCGGGCCCTGGAGAAGTGGCAGCCCCAGTTCCTGGACTGGTGGAAGAACCTGGGGCCGGCGCTGCCCACGAAGGAGGTCTACCTGCGCACCGCCGTGGCGGTGGGGCGCGACGGCTGGGCGATCTACGACTTCGTGCCGATGGAGGAGTACCGCTGGGGGATCTTCCTGGCCGAGACCAACCCCGACCGGGTCGTCAACTTCGGCCAGCACAAGGGTCAGCCCGCATGGCAGAGCGTGCCCGGTGAGTTCCGCGCCGAGCTGCAGCGGCTGATCGTGATCCAGGGTGACACCGAGCCCGCCAGCGTCGAGCAACAGCGACAGCTCGGGGCGACCGCGCCGAGCCTGTACGACCTGCGCAACCTGTTCCAGGTCAACGTGGAAGAGGGGCGCCACCTGTGGGCGATGGTCTACCTGCTGCAGGCCCATTTCGGCAGGGAGGGCCGCGACGAGGCCGAACAGCTGCTGAAGCGCAACAGCGGCGACTTCGACAACCCGCGGATCCTCGGCGCCTTCAACGAAGACACGACCGACTGGCTGAACTTCTTCATGTTCACGTACTTCACCGACCGCGACGGCAAGTACCAGCTGGGAACGTTGAAGGAGAGCGGTTTCGACCCGCTGGCCCGGACCTGTGAGTTCATGCTCAAGGAGGAGGCCCACCACATGTTCGTGGGCACGACCGGGGTCCAGCGCATCGTGGAGCGCACCGCCCAGCTGATGCGCGACAACGACACGGAGGACGTGCTGCCGTTCGGCGGCATCCCGCTGTCGACCATCCAGAAGTACCTGAACGCGCAGTTCTCGGTGTCGATGGACCTGTTCGGGTCAGAGCTGTCGTCGAACGCCGCCGCGTACTACACGGCGGGCATCAAGGGCCGCTGGATGGAGACCCGGCGCAAGGACGACCACATCCTGCACGGCGTGGAGCGTCAGATGACGAAGGTCGTCGACGGCGCCTTCGTGACGGAGGACGTCCCCCTCCTCAACGCCCTCAACCTCGACCTGCGCGACGAGTACGTGGCCGACTGCCACAACGGCGTGCGCCGGTGGAACCAGGCGCTCGAGGAGGCCGGCCTCGACGAGCGGCTGTCGCTGCCCCACGAGGGGTTCAACCGGCAGGTCGGGGCGTACGCCGGGTCGCACGTGAGCCCGGACGGCTCGATCATCGACGCGGACACCTGGGCCGCGTCCGAGGCCGACTGGCTGCCCACCCCGGCCGACCGTGAGGGCGTCGCGTCGTTGATGACGCCCGTCTACGAGCCGGGCGAGTTCGCCAGCTGGATCGCGCCGCCGTCCCAGGGGATCAACGACATGGGCGTCGAGTTCGACTACGTGCACTTCTGGCAGCAGGACAACGCCTGACCCACCCCCACCCAAGTTGATCAAGGACTCCATGCTCACTCAGCGAGCATGGAGTCCTTGATCAACTTGGGGGTGGGGTGGGG
>DASROP010000086.1:0-24734 GCA_035646835.1 Actinomycetales bacterium
GCGTATCAGGTCCGACTCGAACTCAGCGACCATCGCCAAGACGTTGAACAGCAGCCGCCCTACTGGGTCGTTCGGGTCGTACACCGCTCCTCCCAACGACAGGCTCACCCGACGGACCGTCAGGTCCTCGGCGATGGCACGGGCATCGGGTAGGGACCGGGCCAGGCGGTCGAGCTTGATCACGACCAAGGTGTCACCGTCCCGGCAGGCGGCCAGCGCCTCACGCAGCCCCGGCCGCTCGCGGTTGGTCCCAGTGAGTCCGTGGTCGACGTAGATCCGCGCAGGATCCACACCGAGACCTTGCAGTCCCTCATGCTGGGCGGTCAGGTCCTGCTGGTCGGTGGATACCCCCGTCCGCAGCCGATCAGAAGCGCCACCATCACACACCTCCAGGTTTGGCCGGCCCGCGACGACGCCGCGGTACCGACGACGGCCACTGGCCGTCGCCCTCGACGATTCGCCGCAGGTCCAGCGAGTACGAGCTATCAGCGCAGCACTAGGAAGGCAGGGCCTCCACGCGCTCGGCTGCAACCCCTCGCGAGCCGATCGGTCTGCGCACCCCACCCTCGGGACAGATGATGATTGACAGGGTACCCTGTCGCGTGTGCGGATCGCGGACAGTCCTCGTAGGCACGCAGTTGCCGACGAGGACATCCGGGCCGCCGTGAGCGTTCCTCTACGCCTCGTCCGCCAGGGTGAGGACCGGGTGCTGGTGATTGGCGCTGACACCGCTGGCCGCCTGCTGGAAGTCGTCGTGCTCGACCCAGACGGCGAACCGTCGCGATTCACACCATGCCACTTCGTCAAAAGTTCTACCGATACCTCTGAGGAGGGGTGATTGAGATGCCACGTACACGCGAAGAGTTGGAGCAAGCCGCTACCGCCGCAGAGGCATGGCTGGACTCGCTCGACCCCGGGACCACCCCCGCCGAGAACCCCTCGGACCTCCGGCGCATCGGCTTGGCCCTGCGCGCGCTAGCTGACGAGCAGCGCGAGGTCGACGAAGCCGTCGCCGCAGCACGTGAGAATGGCCGAAGCTGGGGCGAGATCGGTCTCGTGCTGGGCATCTCCCGCCAAGCCGCACGCGAACGGTACAGCCAGCCCGCCACTCGCTCCTGACCTTCGCGACGACAGCGCGAGAACAAGGGAAGGCCACCTCACTGTCCGGAAGTCGATCGTCCAGCGGAACGCGCCAACGATCGTCGGTGCTGACCGATGTGTCGACGTGATGTGTGGCCATGACTAGGCGCTATGATCAGTGGCATGCCTAGTCAGACGAGCACCATCCGAGTAGCTCGCGCGACCCGCGACCTGCTTGCCGAGCAGGCCCGCGAACGCGGAGTATCGCTGGCAGCACTGCTTTCCGAGATCGCCGACGAGCGTCGGCGCGAGGCCGTCTGGCGCTCGGAACGCGAGGCCAGTCGCATCGACGCGCAGAATCCCGCCGCGCAGACCGAACTGCGGGAATGGGAAGCCACCCTCGAAGATGGCCTTGGCTGACGCCCCGCGTCGCCGAGAGGTCTGGCTCGTCGCGCTTGGCGCAGTGCGCACCGGCGAGCCGGGCAAGACGCGGCCTGCGGTCGTCGTCTCCGATGATGAACTGAGCACCGGCGCGGCGGGAGACCTGATCGTCGTCGTCCCGCTGTCCAGCTCGCTGGCTCCATCGGCACTCCGTGTCGACGTGGCACCTCTCGCCGGCATCGACCGCCCGAGCCGCGCTGTGTGTAGAGCGGTCCGTGGTGTCGTCGCCTCGCGGTTCGAGCGCCGGATCGGAAGCGTCGACGAAGCGACCATGGGGCACGTCGAGACGGCCCTGGCATTGATCCTCGGACTGGACCACAGGGCGGCAGCCGGATAGGGATCACGAATTTCCCCGGCCTGCCCGAACCGATTCATTCGTTCGCGCACGGCCGGGTGGGCACGGCGACCTCGCGCGGGTGCCGAGATGCTCAGGCGGCGAGCCGGTGCGCCCGTTGTCGGTGGCGGCATGGACGGCGGCTCGCGGGCTTCGGCGCCTGCGCGACCTCCGCGGCTCGCACCCCGGCTGCCGCTTCCCGCGCAGCTGGGCGCTCGCCGTCACTAGGCTCGTGGTCATGGCCACGCCGTCGGGGATCGAGCGCAAGGTGAGGCACCTGGGCAACGACGTCCAGTCGATCTACGAGCTGCTCGCCGCGATCTCCAGCACGCTGCAGCGGCACGGGAACCGCCTGAACGAGCTGGGTGAGGATCTCCAGGCCCATGGCGTGCGCCTGGACGGGATCGACGGGCGTCTGGAGGGGCTCGGTGGCCAGATGGAGGAGGTCCTGACCCTGCTGCGCCGCTGAGACCTCAGGCTGCGTGCCAGCGGTGCTGCTCGCGCCGGGCGACCCGGGCGCGGGCCAGGGACCCTGCGGCGACGGCGAGCCGCCGGGGCACGGGCACCGACACCCTCCGGTCGAGCACGCGGTAGTCCGCCTTCTCGACCGCGCCCAGGATGCCGCCGTAGAGCACGAACGCGCACCGGATGGCGTCCCGGCTGGTCGGGTGCAGCATGCCGATCCCCGGCTCCGCCTTCGCGTACAGGTCACGCGTCCGCCGCACCTCGAAGGCCAGCAGCTCGCGCACCTCGGGCGTCACCTCGCCGGACCGCCGTCCGGCGTGCAGGTCCTCGCGAGTGACCCCGAACCGCGCCATGTCCTCGGTCGGCAGGTAGGTGCGGCCACGGTCGAGGTCCTCCCCGACGTCCCGGATGAAGTTCGACATCTGGAAGGCCTCGCCGAGCAGCCGGGCGTGCTCAGCCGCCGCGGGGTGCTGGGGCTCGAGCACGGGCAGCATCTGCAGCCCGATCACGGCGGCCGACCCGTACATGTAACCCTCGAGGTCGGCGTAGGTCGGGTACGAGGTCTCGGTGATGTCCATCCGCATCGAGGCGAGGAAGGCCTCCACGTGGTCGCGGGGGATGTCCCAGCGCGCCATCGTCGCCAGCATCGCCCGCGCCACCGGGTCGGCGCCTGTCCCGTCGTCCAGAGACCTCAGGAAGGCCGACCCCCAGGCCACCAGGGCCTGCGGGTCGGGCTCGGTGAGCGAGTCGACGAACTCGTCGGCGAAGCGCGCGAACCCGTACAGCGCCCACACGTACGGCCGCTTGGCCGGGGGCAGCAGCGCGGTCGCCAGGTAGTAGGTGCGCCCGTGCTCGGCGTGCAGCGCTCGGCAGGCCTCGAAGTCGTGACGCAGCTGCGGGTCGGTGATGGCGGCCGCGTCCAAGCAGTGCGCGGCGCCGCCGGGCAGCGGGCTCACCGGTAGGCCCGCGACGTGTAGGCGCGGTCCTTGCCGACCACCCGTTCCGCCGCCAGCCGGCCGGAGATCAGGACCATCGGGACGCCGACCCCCGGCTGGGTTCCCGAGCCCGTGAAGACGACGTTGTCGCCCCACAGGTTGCCGGGGCGGAACGGACCGGTCTGGCTGAACGAGTGGGCGGCGGCGAACGGTGCACCCGCCTCCATCCCGCGCTCGGCCCAGTCCAGGGGCGTGGTCACGTGCTCGACCTCGATGCCGTCGCCGAAGCCGGCGTAGCCCCGAGCCTCCAGCGTCTGGAGCACGTGCTCGCGGTACAGGGGGCCGATGCGCCCCCAGTCGATCTCCGCCGTGGTGTTGGGCGTCGGGAACAGCACGTAGTACACGTGCCGGCCGTCCGGGGCGAGCGTGGGGTCGCTCACGGTGGGGGTGCTCAGCAGCACGCTGGGGTCGCCCATCAGCCGACCGCCCTCGAGGTCGGCGAACACCTCGCGCCACGCGTGGCCGAACAGGATGGTGTGGTGGGCGGTGTCCGGGTACGCCGCGGTGGAGCCCGCCAGGAGCAGGTAGCACGACGGTGAGTAGCGCACCGGGAGCAGGCGCCTCGGCGTCACGCCGAGCAGGTCGCGGTAGGCCACCGGCAGGTCCGGGTTGAGCACCACGACGTCGCACGCCAAGCGCTCGCCGTCCGCGGTGACGACGGCCGTCGCCCGGCCGCCGGAGTGCTCGACGTGGTCGACCTCGGTCGAGAACCGGAAGTCCACCCCTGCCGCGGCCGCGGCCGCGGCCATCGCCGAGGGCACCGCGTGCATCCCGCCTCGCGCGTGGAACACCCCGGCCACGGAGTCCATGTAGGCGATCACGGCGTAGATCGCGAGGGCGTCGTACGGGGAGAGGCCCGCGTAGAGAGACTGGAACGAGAACACCCGTTGGGTGCGCTCGTCGCGCAGGTACTGCTCCACCTTCGGGGCCAGCCGACGGAACCCCCCGATCGCGGCGAGCCGGGCCAGGTTCACGCCGAGCAGGTCCATCGGGGTGTCGATGCTGCGGTCGATGAAATCACGCATCTCGTAGCGGTACAGCCGCGAGACGAAGTCGACGTAGCGCCGGTAACCGGCCGCCTCGGCACCCCCGCAGACCGTCTCGATCTCGGCGGCCATCTGCTCGACGTCGGCGTGGACGTCCAGGCTGGAGCCGTCGGCGTAGCGGGCCCGGTACAGCGGCGACACCGGCTCGAGCGTGAGCCAGTCGGCCATGTCCTCGCCGAGGGAGTCGAAGCAGTCCGCGATCAGGTCGGGCATGGTCAGAACCGTCGGCCCGGTGTCGAACCGGTACGTCCCATCATCAGTCGGCGTCTCCACGAGACCGGCCCGTCCACCCGGCAGCGCCTCGCGCTCCAGCACGGTGACCCGACGTCCCGCGCCGGCCAGCCGCATCGCGGCGCTCAGGCCCGCCAGGCCGGCGCCCACGACGACCACGTGGTCGGTGGGCCCGCTGACGGTGCGCATCCGGCCGGGCACCAGGGCGGGCGCCCACCGTCTCGCCGTGCGCACCGCGCCGCGGACTGCGCTCACGCAGCCCTCGACGTGGCGGCGTCGATCAGGTGGGAGAGCACCGCGCCGGCCTCCGCGGTCACCGGCGCGTCCTCCAGGGCGGTGCGGGCGGCCGCGACGAGGTCGGTGATCAGGGCCTCGACGGTGGCCAGTGCCCCGGTGTCGACGAAAACCTCGCGCAGCCGCGCGACGCCGCCGTCGTCCAGCCCCGGGTCGCCCAGCAGCCGGCGGACCAGCGCGGCCTGGGAGGGGTCGGCGCCCCGGACCGCCAGCGCCACCAGCACGGTGCGCTTGCCCTCGCGCAGGTCGTCACCCGCCGGCTTGCCGGTCTCGCCGGGGTCGCCGAAGACGCCCAGGATGTCGTCCCGGAGCTGGAAGGCCTCGCCGAGCGGGAGCCCGTAGCCCGAGTAGGCGGCCAGCACGGCCGGCTCGGCGCCGGCCAGCGTCCCCCCCAGCAGGAGTGGGTGCTCGATCGTGTACTTGGCGCTCTTGAACCTGATCACGCGCCGGGCCCGCTCGACCGGGTCCCGTGCGTCGCCGGCGTCACCACCGTCGCCCACGCTGCCGGTGGCCGCGACCGCCTGCTCGAGCATGTCCAGGTACTGGCCGCCCATCAGCTGCGTCCGCATCCGGTCGAAGAGGGCCTTCCCGGCGCGGAACCGGTCGTCGCCCAGCCCGCAGTTGGCCAGGACCTCGTCGCTCCACGACAGGCAGAGGTCCCCGGCGAGGATCGCGCCGGCGTGACCGAACCGCTCGGCGTCACCCGCCCAGGCGTTGCCGCGGTGCAGCGTCGCGAACCGCCGGTGCACGGCGGGCATCCCCCGTCGGGTGTCGGAGTGGTCCATCACGTCGTCGTGGATCAGGGCGGCCGCCTGGAACAGCTCCAGCGCCGCGGCCGCCTTGACGATGCAGTCGTCGTCCCCACCGCCGGCTCCGCGCCAGCCCCAGTAGCAGAAGGCGGGGCGCAGGCGCTTGCCACCGGCCAGGAGGTCGGCGACCGTCTCGACGAGGGGGGCGCACTCGGGGCTGACCTGCTCCAGCACGTCCGACTGGTGGGCCAGCACGTCGTCGAGCACCTTCGCCACGCGGGTCCGGAGGTCCTCGACGTCCAGCGGGTGGTCCGGCACTGCCGCCTCCTGGGCGTCACGTAGGGCGATGACTCAGCGTATGTCTTCGGCGCCGTAGGCTGTCCGGATGGCTCTGGGTCGACCGTCGGTGCGGCCGGGCGGGCTGTCGGTGCAGGAGACGATCCGCGACGTGCTCGCAGCCGGGGGGCGGTCCTTCTCGTTCGAGTTCATGCCGCCGCGGGACGACGAGGGCGAGCGGGTGCTGTGGCAGTCCCTGCGCCGCGTGGAGCGCGTGAGCCCGACGTTCGTGTCGGTGACGTACGGCGCGGGCGGGTCGACCCGTGACCGCACCGTGCGTGTCGTCCAGCGCATCGCCGAGGAGACGACCCTGACTCCCGTCGCCCACCTGACGTGCGTGGCGGCGTCCCGGACGGAGATCCGGCAGGTGGTCCGCTCGTTCGCCGCGGCCGGGATCCGTAACCTGCTGGCCCTGCGCGGTGACCCGCCGGGCGACCCGGGCGGTGTCTTCGAGCCGCACCCGGAGGGCATCGACCAGGCGGTGGAGCTGGTGGCGATGCTGCGGTCGCTGGGCCGGTTCTGCATCGGTGTTGCCGCGTTCCCGCTGGGTCACCCCGAGTCGCCGGACCTGGCGCACGACGCGCGGGTGCTCGCGCTCAAGCAGGAGGCGGGCGCGTCCTACGCCAACACGCAGTTCTTCTTCGAGGCCGACGACTACTTCCGGCTGCGCGACCTGGCGGACGCCCACGGCTGCACGATGCCGATCATCCCCGGGATCATGCCCGTGACGAACGTGCGGCAGATCGAGCGCTTCGCCCAGCTGAGCGGCTCCGCCCTGCCCGACCACCTCGTCTCCCGGTTGCGGGCGGTCGCCGACGACCCGGCGGCGGTCCGGCAGATCGGGGTCGAGACGGCGACCGAGCTGTGCTCGGATCTCCTGGCCGGCGGGGCGCCGGGCCTGCACTTCTACACGCTGAACTGCTCGACGGCGACGCTGGACATCTACTCCCGGCTCGGTCTCGCCTCGCCCGTCGGTTCCGGCCGCTGAGCGTGCGCGACGTTCCGGACCGCGCCGAGTACCTGCGGCGGTGGGGGGAGCTGCACGGGGTCGCCGACCCGGGCGCCACGCCCTTCGTCGCGGGCTGGCTGCGGATCGCTCACGCCTGTGCCGTGCCGCTGGTCAGGGCAGGGGCAGCGCCGAACGCTCTGACCGCCGTCGGGCTGCTGGTGGCCTTGGGCGTGCCCGCCGTGGTCGTTCCGGGTGGTCGGTGGGTGCTGCTGGCTCCCCCTCTCGTCGTCGTCTCGGCCCTGGTCGACAGCCTGGACGGTGCGGTCGCCGTGATGACCGGGCGGACGACGCGCTGGGGTGCGCTGCTGGACGCACTCGCCGACCGCGTCGCCGACACCGCGTACCTCGTGGCGCTGTGGCTGCTGGGAGCACCCGCCTGGCTGGCGGCGGCGGCTGCAGGGGTGGCGCTGCTGCACGAGTACGCCCGGGCGAGAGCCACGGCCGCGGGCATGGACGACGTCGGCGCGGTCACCGTGTCCGAGCGGCCGACCCGGGTCGTGATCGCCGCGATGTTCGTGCTGGGGGCCGGTCTGTACCCCGCCGCGGCGGCGTCGTGGGCGACGCTCGGGGCGGCGGCAGCGCTGACGGTCGGGCTGGTGGGGTTGGCCCAGCTGCTGGTCGTCGTCCGTCGTCGTCTGGTAGGCAGGCGAGCGTGACCGACGGACGGCAGCAGCCGGACGAGTCGGCCGGTGTGGTCTCCAGCGCCCTGGACGCCGTCCCGGAGGAGGCGCCTCCGCCGACCCGGACCGCCTGGATGGACTCCGCGCGCGTGCTCACGATCGGCACGGTGGTCCTCATCCACGTACTCGCACCGACGGTCGAGGGCCGGCAGATCGAGATCGGCTCCGCCGGGTGGTGGGTGGCGAACTCGTTCAACTCCGCCTGCCGCTGGTGCGTGCCGGTCTTCCTGATGATCGCCGGGGCGCTCGCGCTCGACCCGGCACGCGTCTCCCGCCCTCGGGACTTCTACCGCAAGCGGTGGCAGCGCATCGGGGTCCCGCTGGTCTTCTGGACGGTGTTCTACCTCGCCTTCCGGGCCTACGTCCTGGGCCAGGACGTCGGCCCGGGAGAGGCGGCCGAGGACGTCGCCGCCGGGGCGCCCTTCCTGCAGCTGTACTTCCTGTACATCCTGGCCGGCCTCGCCCTGATCACGCCGTTCCTCAAGGTGATCACCCGGCACGCGACCTGCCGGATGACGCTGGGGTTCGGCGTCGTGCTGACCGGCCTGGGCGTGGTCGACCAGGTCGTCAGCTACTCCGGTGGGGTCGGTGAGCCGAACGCGGCGACCCGCTTCCTGCCGTTCGCCGGCTACTACGTGCTGGGCTGGTGCCTGCGCGACGTGCTGCTGCCGCGCCGCTGGGTGCTGCCGGTGTGGCTGGCCTTCGTCGTCTCAGTCGTGGTGACGGCGGTGCTCGCCGCGGTCAACGACTTCGGCAACCTCGGCCGGTACGCGTACGACTTCCTCTCGCCGACGGTGACCGTGATGTCGCTGACGGCGTTCCTGCTGCTGCACCGGCTGCTGAGGGTGCGCGGGGTGGTGCTGCGGCGGTGGGCCCACCTCGCGTTCGGCGTGTTCCTCGTGCACGGTGCGCTCGTGTACGGCTTCCGCAGCACCGTCGGGCTGCCGACGGACGTGTTCACGGTGCTGGTGTGGGCGTTCGGCCTCACCACGCTGTACGGGCTCGCGTCGGCCGCCATCACGTGGGTGGCGCTCAAGGTGCCCTACCTGAGGATGGTCCTCGGGGAGCCGGCGGGGATCACGCCGGGCCGATGAGGTCGGCCACGATCTGCGCCGACATCGCCACCAGGGGAAGCCCCCCGCCCGGGTGGCTCGACCCCCCGACCAGGAACAGCCCGGGCACCGGCGAGGCGTTGGACGGCCGGACGAAGGCGGCACGCGCACCGTTGGACGACGTCCCGTAGATCGACCCGCCCACGCTGCGGGTCGCCCGCTCGAGGTCGGCAGGCGTGCGGACCTCCCGCCAGAGCAGGCGGTCGCGGACGTCGACGCCCCGCTGCGCCATCACCTCCAGTACCCGGTCGGCATAGGCCCCGGTAACGCCGGGCGCCTCCCAGTCGATGCCGGACGTCGGGTCGCCGGGCGTGTGCCGGGGGGCGTTGACCAGGACGAACACGGCCTCGTGGCCGTCGTCCGGCCTCGTCGCCGGGTCGTCGGGTGCGCTGACGTAGACGGTGGGGTCGGCGACGGGCCGGGGGCCGCCGCGGAAGGGGCCGGAACCGAACACCGCGTCGAACTCGGCGTCGTAGTCGTCTCCGAACAGCACCGTGTGGTGCCGCAGGCCCCGCGTCCGGCCGCGCAGCGCGAGCATCAGCACGAAGCCGGAGAAGGACGGCGTGACCCTCGCGAGCCCCCGCCGCGCGCGGCGCAGGGCTGGGCCGGCGCTGTCGGGCACCAGGTCGCGGTAGAGGTGGGCGGCGTCCGCGTTGGCCACGACGACGTCGGCGTCGAGGACCTCCCCGTCGGCCAGCGAGACGCCGCAGGCGCGGCCGTTCTCGACGCGGACGGCGGCGACGTCCGCGCCGGTGCGCACCTCGCAGCCGAGCGCGATGGCCCGCTCCGCCATCGCGTCGCCGAGCAGTCGCAGACCGCCCTGGACGTACCAGGAGCCGAACGCCTGCTCCACGTACGGCACCGTGGCCAGGGCCGCGGGAGCCCGTCGTGGGTCCGAGCCGGTGTAGGTGGCGTAACGGTCGAGCAGCGTGCGCAGGTGGGGATGCTGCAGGTACCGCGAGCCCAGGCCGCGCAGCGACAACCAGGGGGCGATCGTGCGCAGGTCCCTCGTGCGGACCGCCTGCCGCGCCAGGGTTCTCGCGCCGTCGAGCGGCGAGCCGAGGAACGGGCCGCGGGTGGCCTGCCAGATGGCCTGACCACGGCCGAGCAGGTCGAGCCACTGCCGGCCCGCGCCGGCGCCGAGGGCCTCGTCGAGGGCTCGTCCGGCGACGGCGGCGGGGCCGGTGGGCATGTCCAGCCGCGTGCCGTCGGCGAAGCGGTAGTGGCAGGCGACGTCGAGGGCATGCAGGTCGACGTGCTGCTCCAGCGCGGTGCCCGTGGTCGCGAACAGGTCGCGGTAGAGCGCCGGCAGGGTGAGGAGGCTGGGACCGGTGTCGAAGCCGAAGCCGTCACGTTCGAACCAGCCGAGCTTGCCGCCGACGGTCGGGGCCTGCTCGCAGACCGTGACCGCGTGGCCCTGGCGGCTCAGGCGGATCGCGGCCGCCAGGCCGCCGGGGCCGGCGCCGACGACGACGACGCGCGCCACGTCGCGTCAGCCGGCGAGCTGGCCGCCGACGGTGAACGTCTGCGCGCCGCCCACCGTGGTGACCGTGACCGTGAGGAGCTCGGTGGCGTCGCCGCGGCTGAAGGTCGCGCCCACGACGCCCGACGGCACCGCCGACGCGGTCTCGGTGAAGCCCTGGGCCACGAACGCGTCGCGGTAGAAGGCGAGCACCTCCTCCGCGGGCAGCGCGGAGGTGCCGGCCAGGCTGACCTGGCGGACGCCGTCCGCCGGGACCACGGTCGACAGCGTGATCTCGGCGTCGGGGAGCACCGGGATCACGTCGGTCGGGAAGCCCTCGACGACCTCGCCGACGCCGACCCCCTCGGGCGCGGTGGGGGTCGCGGTCGGGCCGGTGGCCGTGGTCGTCTGGCTCGGGACGGGGGTCGGATTGTCGGCCGGGGCGTCATCGGTGCACCCCGCGAGCAGGGCGGCGGCGACGACGGCGCCGGCGATCAGACGAGTGTTCGGGTATCGCACGTGGCCCAGGCTACGCGAGGCTGCGGCCCTTCCAGGTCAGGGACCCGCGGCGTCGCAGCCAGTGGGAGCGGGCGGTCAGGGCCGCGAGGACGAGCACACCGGCCGGGTGGGCCAGCGCGTCGGGCCAGGTGCGCGCGCCGGTCCGGCGCCCGACGACGACCCGGCCGGCGACGCCCACGGCGAAGCCGACCGCCCCCACCGGCGACCCGGCCAGCGCGGCGGCCGCGGGGACGACGTAGGCGGTGGTCAGCGCCGCCATCACGGCCGCGGCGGCCGGCGGCGGCCCGAACGCCGACCACAGGGACTTGGAGTAGCCGTCGCGCAGCTCGGCCCAGGAGCCGTACATCCGGCAGGTGGCGATCGCCGTCCCGTCGGTGACCACGCCGCGCCCACCCCAGGTCTTGACCTGGCGGAGCAGGGCGACGTCGTCGAGCACCTCGCCGCGCACCGCGCGGTGACCGCCCGTCCGCCGGTAGGCCTCGGCGTCGACGACGAGCAGCTGGCCGTTGGCCGCCGACAGCGTCGGCCACCCCGGTCGCTCCGCGGCACGCAGCGGCAGGGTGGTCAGCCAGGACCACTGCAGCAGCGGCTGCACCAGACGCTCGCCGGGGGTCTCGGCGACCTGCCGGGGGTACGGCGAGACGAGGTCGAGGCCGGTCGCCCGCAGCTGACCCACCGCGGCGGCGAGCGCGTGGGGCTCGAGCAGGACGTCGGCGTCGAGGAACACCAGCACGTCACCCGTCGCCGCCTCCGCCAGGCGGTGGCAGGCCCACGGTTTGCCGAGCCAGCCCTCCGGCGGCTCGGAGTCATCGCCCAGCAGCCTCACCCGCGGGTCGTCGCCCGCTGCCGCGAGCACGACGCCTCCCGTCCCGTCCGTGCTGCCGTCGTCGAGGACCAGCACCTCCAGGTCGTCGACGCCGGTCTGGGCCAGGACGGCGGTCAGGCAATCGGCGACCTGGTGGGCCTCGTCGCGCACCGGCAGCAGCAGGCTCACCCGTCCGCTCACCCGCGGAGGGTCGTCGTCCGGCCGGCGCAGCAGGCGGGCGTTGACCGCCGCGTGCGCCGTCAGCGCGACCGCCATCGCCGTCCCCACCCACACGAGTCCGCGGCCGGTCATGCGCGTCCGCGGCGAGCCGTCACCAGGGCCGGGGCGACGACGAGGCCCATCGCCGCGAAGCCCCAGAGTGCGACCGCGGGACGGCCGAAGAACGCGGCGTTGGCCAGGGTCGAGCCGAGCCAGGTCCAGGCCAGCAGGGCGAACGGCACAGCGGTGCTCGCAGCCACCGGCGTGGCAGGCACCAACAGGTGCAGGCCGGCCTGCATCACCAGGGCCACCAGCAGCCAGCCGGCGAAGTTCGTCAGGGGGACGCCGTCCACGCCCGGCAGGCCGGGAGAGGGGAACGCCCACGTCCAGTGGCCCGCGGCGACCATCTGGGGGTCGAGGAAGAGGTCCCAGGACGCCAGTGCCCAGGCCGCCAGCGGGATCGCGAGCCAGCCGCGGGCCAGCAGCCGGCCGGCCAGCAGGGTGGGGTAGGCCATCATCACCCAGGCCAGTGGCACCAGCAGGGGGACGCCGAGCAGCTGCGGCCCGAGGGTGCCGGCGTAGGCATATTCGCCGAAGGGGAAACCGGTGGCGACGCCGACCGCCTCGGCCACCAGGCCGATCCCGCCGGCGACGAGCAGCAGGACGGCGGCGGCCCGCGCGCCCAGCGTCAGAGTGGCGTGGGTGACCGACGCGCCACAGAACAGCAGGACCGACGCGATCGTGGCTGCCGTCAGTCCGTCCTGGCCGGGTGCGTCGAGCAGCGGGTACGCGATCTGCGCGAGCACCGCGCCGACGGCGAGGACTGCGGGGACGAGACGGACGGCCCGACGCGTGGAGGTGACCTCCACCAGCCGGACGTCGGACACGCGGCGAAGTCTAGGGGCCGTGACCGGCAAGACCTGCCCGCTCGGCGACCTGGTGACGCCGTGGCGGTTCAGTGGCACTTTGCGACACACACCGGATGTTCAGCGGCACGTTCCGGCACAGATTCCGCCGATTTTCGTGCTCGAACGTGCCACTGAAGGCGGCGGGGTGTGCGCAAGGTGCCACTGACGCGGAGTCTAGGTCGCGGGTCTGGTCAGCCGGTTGCCGCGGTCGCGACGCTCGCGTCGCCAGCGCCGGATCCGTCGTAGCAGCAGCATCACGACCACGACGCCGATCACGAGCAGGACGGCGGCGATCCCCGCCGCGACCCAGGGCGCGACCACCGCGACCGAGATGACACCCGCGACGCCGACGTCCTCGGCGAGGCTGACGCCGACATTGCTCGCCGGTTCCGGGCTGGTGTTGACGGCGGCCCTCAGCCCGGCCTTGACGCCGTGCGAGACCAGCGCCGTCACGCCGCCCGCGGTGGCCGCCAGTGCCTGCTCGACGCTCGAGGCGTCCCCGGCGATCAGCGCACCGAGCACCGCGCCGACGGTGGGACGGATCGCCGTGTGGACCGCGTCCCACGTCGAGTCGAGGTAGGGGATCTTGTCGGCGACGAAGTCGACGACGAACAGGGCACCCGCGACGACGAGGACGTCGGTGCGCTGCAGGACATCGGGGACGGCGTCGATCGCCAGGACCTTGTCGAGGAGGCCGAGCATCACCACGACGAGGTAGCTGTTGATGCCGCTCGCCCAGCCGGAGGTGAAGACCCACGGCAGAACCTCCATGGCGGCCCCTCTCGTCGGGCACTCAGGATACCTGTGGACGACGTGTGCCCGGCTCGCGCTCGCGGCGTACGGTGGGTGTCGTGGTCCCGACCGAGCTGCTCGTCACCGCGATGATCGGTGCGTTCGCCATCGCGTTGACGGCTGTCCTTGCCACGGTTCGCCTGCTGGCGAGTCGGATCGACGACGTGCGGGCCGACGTTCAGGATCTTCGCGGTGACGTGAACGGGGTCATCCATGACGACCTGACGGCGGTTCGTGCGTCACTCGGGGCCATCGACGCGCGGCTGACGACGCTCGAACAGCGTTAGGGCGCCCGACCCGCGAAGGTGCCGTCGACCGAGAGCACCTCGAAGCGTGCGAACAGCTCCTCGGCGTACCAGTCCTCGGTCGCCGTCCGGGCGATCGCCTCGAGGTGCGGGATTCGTTGGTGCGCGAACGAGTTCAGGGCCTCGGCGTCGCGCCAGAGCGAGAACGTTCCCTGCAGACCGACCGGCGCCTCGCCGATGCCGACGGCCAGGCGCAGCCCGTCCACCCGGCGCAGGTCTGCCGACACCGGTGGTACCGCACGCCAGAACGTCATCGCCTTGAGCGGCCGGATGCGCGCCCGGGTGATGCTGGCGACGGGCCCGTCCACCCGCGACGGTCGGGGGTCGCCGAACGGCGTGCGCCGGGCCCAGGTGCCCCGGCTGGCCAGCGGTCGCAGCCGGACGGCGAGCCGTTCGCGCGAGAGCGCGTCCCACCCCCGGGCGGTGGCCGACCGCTCGAACGCCCGGGCCTCGTCCTCGCTGCTCCACGTGGCCAGCACGCCCCAGTGGAAGGGGTCGGCGTCGCGGACGGTGAACGTACGCCCGTTTCCGGTCCCGAGCAGCTTCCAGAAGCGCGCCGTGGTCGCGCGCATCAGCGGACGGTCGAGCCCCATCCTGGTCAGCGCCAACGGAACGGTTGCGGCGCCCACGCCCCACAGGTGCAGCGTCACGACGGCGGGCACCTGGTTCACGCCGGTGACCCTACGTCGCGACCTCCACGGCGACGGCGCGCGCGTCGGGAGCAGCGAAGCGCACGAGCGGCTCCGCCTCGTCGAGAACCGCCGCCCGAGTGGCCCTCGGCAACGGCGAGAAGGGTGACAGGCGCAGCGTCGCGAGCTTCTTGCCCTGACGCTCCACCGTCCACGTGCCGGCCACGGACCCGTCCACGAGCAGCGTCGCTGCCACCCGCAGCCCTGGCAGGAACACCCGCTTGCGGTGCTCCTCCGGCACGAAGCGGCGCCGGTCGGTGTGGCTCAGCAACAGGTTGTCGAACTCCGGGAGGAACCGCGGAGGCGCGTCCGCGTCGTCGTCCGGCAGAGGCGCACCCTGGACGTCGAACAGCTCGGTGCCCTTCTCGTCGCGGTGCACGACGAGCTCGTCGCGCAGTGCCGCGACGACGGCGTCCAGATCGCGCAGGTAGCACCACGTCGCGACGTCCTTCGCCGTGGCCGGCCCGAACGCCGCCAGGTAACGGCGCACCAGTGCCGCGCCGTCCGGTGGAGCCTCGGTCGCGCCACCGAGCCAGTCGTCGGCCAGGGACCACACCGGGTTGCCCGGAAAGCACCAGGGCGCGGACGTCGGCACCTGCACGAGGGGCAGGTGCGTCCGGACGGCGTAGCGCATCACGCCGGGGTCGCCGTCGGGCTCCAGCTCCGTGAGGCGCGCGGTGATCTCCGTGAACGACCGGGGCGGCGTCGCCAGCAGCTCACGCGCCGCGGTCACCAGCGCCGGGACGTCGGGGACGCCGCCGCGCCGCGAGGCCACGTCCTCCAGCGCCGCGGTCAGCACCGGCTGGAGGGTGGAGCGCAGCACCGGGTAGTCGGCGGCCCTCGCCAGGTGCAAGGTGCCGCGCATCAGCGTCGCCTTGACGATCTCGCGGGACCCGATCGGCGCCGCGACGTCGTCCCGGGTCAGGTCCTTGATGCGGGTCCAGAGCCCCACGAACGGGGCCATCGCCGCTTGCGCCTGCAGACCCACCAGGTGACCGACCACGGTGGCGACGTCATCGCCGGTGCGGGCCAGCAGGTGCTGACGGGCCAGGGTCGCCCGGTTCAGGCCACGCCGCGTGAGCACTCGCCCGTCCACACCGACTGGGTACCAGATCCGGCCGGATCTGAGTACCTGCACGGATGGGCTCGCGACGGCGGGCGGCCAGGCTCGTCGTCGTGGCAGCCACACCGCGCAGCGTCGCCCGTGCCTCCGAGCATGCCTGGATCCAGGGGGGAACCCAGGAAGCCCGCGGCACGGGCGGCGCTCACGCTCCTCGCGACCGGTACGTCGACATCCTGCGCGTCGGCTCGTTGCTCGTCGTGGTGCTCGGGCACTGGCTGATGGGCGGGGTGGACGGCGAGGGCCGCGTCACCAACGCCCTCGTCGAGGTGCCCTGGCTCCAGCCGCTCACCTGGGTGCTGCAGGTGATGCCGCTGTTCTTCCTGGTCGGTGGGGTGGCGCACTCCTACGCGCTGGAGTCGTTGCACCGCAAGGGCGGGACGACGAGGGGTCGCTACGCCGCGTTCGTGCGAACCCGCGCCGGTCGGCTTCTGCGGCCGACCGCGGCCTTCCTCGGGGTCTGGCTCGTCCTGGGTCTGGCGGCACGTTCGATGGGCCTGGACGACGTCCCGCTGGTCGCGACCGCCCTGCACCTGGTGACGCAGCTGCTGTGGTTCGTCGGCGTCTACCTCGGTGTGGCCGCGCTGGCGCCCGCGATGCACGCCGCCCACCGTCGCTGGGGCGCCACCGTGGTCGTGGCGCTCGTGCTCGCCGCGGCGACGGTGGACGTCGCCCGGTTCGCCGGCGGGTTCGGTGCGCTGGCCACCGTCAACTTCGCCCTCGTCTGGCTCGACCTGCACCAGCTCGGGTTCTGCTGGCGCGACGGGCTGCTCGGCCGCCGCGTCGCGACCACGCTCGCCGTCGGAGGCCTGGCCGGCCTGCTGCTGATCGTCAGCTGGGGGCCCTACCCGGTCAGCATGGTCGGCCTGCCGGGGGAGGCCGTGTCGAACATGGCGCCGCCGACGATCGCTCTGCTGGCCCAGGGGATCGCGCTCGTCGGGGCGGCGGTCCTGCTGCGCGTCCCGGTGACCCGCGTGCTGGCCGGGCCCCGCGCGTGGCGGGCGGTGATGGTGGCGGGGTCGCTCGCGATGACGACGTTCCTGTGGCACCTGACGGCGCTGTTCGTCGCCGTCCTGACCATGCGGCTCGCCGGTGTCGAGCAGCCGGCGGCGGGCACCGGCGCCTGGTGGGCCACCCGCCCGCTGTGGCTCGGTGCCCTCGTGCTGCTCAGCCTGCCCCTGGTGCTGGCCTTCCGGCGCGTCGACGCGCCGCGACCGGCCCCCGTCGGGACCCTCGCGGAGACGCGGCGACTGCCCGATCTCCTCGCCGCGACCGGCTCGGCGCTGACCGTGCTCGGGGTGCTGATGATCTCGGTCTGCGGCGTCGACGTGCTCGGCGGTGGTGCGAGGCGGTTCGTGGTCGCCGACGTCACGCCCGGTGTCGCCCTGGCGGTGCTGGTATCGGGCTGCGGCCTGCTCGCCGCCGCCCGGCCGGTCAGGAGGTGACGTCCTTGGTAGCCATCCGCGCCCAGGCCAGCGCCGAGAAGACCGCGACGTACCCGGCCTGCACAGCGAGGCCGTGCAGCAGCGGGCCCACCGAGACCGGGTCGCGCAGGAGCTCGCCGAACGCCAGCCAGTCGTGCGTGAAGAGCCAGTCGTGGACGGCGGACAGCTGCGGTACCGCGTCGAGGATCTCCACCACCACGACGGTGATCGCCGTCGCCGACATGGCCGCCAGCGGTACCTCGGTGAGCGTCGACACGAACAGGCCCAGCGCCGCCACCGTGGTCAGCATCGCCGCGACGTAGAGCGCCACCAGCAGCGCCCGAACCAGGGCAGGGCCGACGCCGATCGTCGTCCCGGACAGCAGGGTCAGGTCGCCGAGCCCGAAGAGCACGCCTCCGACGATCAGCCCCACCGCCGCGACGGTCAGCGTGGCCACCAGCGCGTACACGACGATCGCGACGAGCTTGACCGCGAGCAGCCGGGTGCGGTGCACCGGAGCGGCGAGCAGGTACCTGAGGGTGCCCGTGCTCGCCTCGCCCGCCACCGACTCGCCGGAGACGACCGAGACGGCCAGCGGCAGGAACACCGGCAGCGTGGCGACCAGCGCGGTGAAGACCAGGAACAGCCCGTTCTCGGTGATCGAGGCGAGGAACGACGGGCCCTCGCCGTCCCCCGGCCCGGAGAGCTTGATCGCCACCCCGATCAGCGTCGGGGCCAGGGCGAGGACGACGAGCATCGCGATGTTGCGCCGGCGGGTCAGCACCAGGCGCAGCTCGGACCGCACCAGTCGCAGGTCGTTGCGTGACAGCAGGTCAGCGCTCGACATCGAAGCCCTCACCGGTCAGGGCCACGAACAGGTCCTCCAGCGTCGGTGAGTCGACGACGAACTGCTCGACCGCGACGTCGGCACGCACGAGCGCGGCCACCAGCTGCTCGGGGACGGCGGCACCGAGGTCGGCGACCGCCCGGTCGCCCTCGACGGCCACGCCGGTCAGGCCCAGCCGGTGCAGGACGGCGGCCGCGTCACCGGGCTGCCGGGAGTGCACGCGCACCCGGCTGGCCGTGGCACCGGTGACCTCAGCCAGCGGACCCTGGGCCACCAGTCGCCCGACGCTCATCACCCCGACGTGGCTGCAGATCTGCTCGACCTCGGCGAGCAGGTGGGTCGAGACGAACACCGTCGTCCCCTCGGCCGCGAGCTCGCGCACGAGGGAGCGCACCTCGCGGGTGCCCTGCGGGTCCAGGCCGTTGGTCGGCTCGTCCAGCACGAGCAGATCGCGGGGGCGCAGCATGGCGGCGGCCAGCCCCAGCCGCTGGCGCATCCCGAGCGAGTAGACGCGGTAGCGCTTGCCGGCGGCGTTCGCGAGCCCGACGCGTTCGAGGGCGGTGTCCACCCGGCGTGCGGACGACGACGCCTCCGCGGTGCGGTCGGCCGCGTCGGCGCGGCGCAGGTTGTCGCGACCGCTCAGGTAGGGATGGAACGCCGGACCTTCGACGAGCGACCCGACCCTGGGCAGCACCGACGCCGCCGCGCCGGGCATCGGCTGACCCAGCAACCACGAGCGGCCGGCGGTCGGTGCGACCAGACCCAGCAGCATCCGGATCGTGGTGGTCTTACCCGACCCGTTCGGCCCGAGGAAGCCGTAGACAGCCCCCGCGGGTACCTCGAGGTCGAGGTCGTCCACCGCCACCTGACCGCCCCGGAAGCGCTTCGTGAGGCCACGGGTGACCAGCTGCGCCCCCATGCCCACGGCCGTGGAGTGCGGGCGGGCCTCGGTCAGGCTCACGGTGCCGCGTCGGGGTCGAGCGCGGCGCGCTCGAGCACCTCGAGGGGCACCGCGCCGACCAGTGCGCGGCCGTCGTCCAGTACCAGCACCGACAGCAGGGACGACGTGAAGGCGCGTCCGCTGCCGTAGTCGCCGCTGACCGGCCGGAACGCTTGCAGGAGAGTGGCTCCGATGCCGTCCCCGTCCGCGCCGTCGGTCAGGCTCGCCGGGTCGACACCGTGCAGGACACCGACCGTCGTCCAGCCGTCACCGACGACCGTCGGCTGTCCGTCGGGTGCTCCGGCCGGCGGCGATGCGGAGTGCGGGAGCTTCCCCGCGGCGGGTGGCGACTGGCCCGGCTCGATCTCGGTGACCGTGGCGCCCGGTGGCGGCGAGAAGGCGAAGACCTCCTCCGGGGGCGGGCCGAAGGCCACCGACTCGAAGCCGCTCGAGAAGGCCGGCTCGTCGGCACCGCGCGCCGTCACCTGGACGCGCAGGGGGAACGACGTCGCGGCGTCGACCGCCAGGCGCACCTCGCCGACGAGAGACTCGCTGTCACGGGGTGTGAGCACGAGCTCGTAGGCGTCCCGGCCGGCTACCGAGGCCGTCCCGTCGAGGGTCACCTCGGTGCTCGGGGCGATCGCCGCCAGCGCTGCGGCGGCCGCGTCGGCCGGGGATGCGCCGCCGGTGACCGGCGGTGCCTCCTCGCCGTCATCCTCGCGCTCGGGGAGCGTCATGTGCTGGGCGGCGTTCGAGTCGCTTCGCCAGACGTACAGGTCGGCGCCGTGGCGCACCACGTCGGTCTCCGCGAGCGTTCCGAGCACGGCGACGCGTGCCTGGTCGGGGCCGCCGTACCAGAGCCGGACCGTGGTGGACCCGGCGATCAGCGAGGTCAGCTCCGAGGTCTCGCCGTTCGTCGGCAGCTCCGGCAGCCCGAGGTCGGTGGTCTGCACGACGGTGCCGGAGAACGGCTGTGACTGCGCGCCGGCCAGGTCGACGAGCAGCTCCGCGGCGGTGGTCGGGGGCAGGTCGGGGTCGGCGCTGGCCAGGTTCGGGACCAGCACCGCTCCGCCGGCGAGCGTCAGGGCGAGTGCACCGGGCAGGGCCCAGCGGGTCGTGGTGCGCATCCGTCGATAGTGGTCGGTGATACCTGAGAGCAGACTGAGGGTGGCTGGCAGGCTGGGCCCGTGCGCGTGCTGGTGGTGGACGACGAGGTGCGGCTGGCCGACGCCCTGGCCCGGGGCCTGCGGTCGGAGGGTTTCGCGGTCGACGTGGCCCACGACGGCCAGGACGGTCTTCACCTCGCCAGCGAGAACTCGTACGACGCGGTGCTCCTCGACGTGATGCTGCCCGTGCTGTCGGGCTACCGGGTCGTGCAGGCACTGCGGGAGGCCGACAACTGGGTGCCGGTGCTGATGCTGTCGGCGAAGGACGGCGAGCACGACCAGGCCGACGGGCTCGACCTCGGCGCGGACGACTACCTGGTCAAGCCGTTCTCCTACGTCGTCCTGCTGGCGCGGCTGCGCGCCCTGGTACGCCGCGGAGCCCAGCCGCGGCCGGTGTCTCTCACGGTCGGGGACCTCGTGCTCGACCCGGGCTCCCGCTCGGTGCGGCGTGGAGACGCGCCGATCGACCTGACCACGCGCGAGTTCTCGCTGCTGGAGCTCTTGATGCGCCGCGCCGGGCAGGTGGTGTCCAAGACCGACCTGCTCGCCGGCGTGTGGGACGCCAACGCCGACAACGACCTCAACGTCGTCGAGGTCTACGTCGGGTACCTGCGGCGCAAGATCGACACCCCCTTCGGCCGCCGGTCCATCACGACCGTGCGCGGAGCCGGCTACCGGCTGGAGCCGGGCGGTGACTGACGCGAGCGGTTGGCGTCGGCTCGGCGTCCGGGGCCGGCTCGTCGTCCTCGCGACGGCTGTCCTGGCGCTGGCGCTGGTGGCGGCTGCGCTGCTCCTGCTCGTGGTGGTCCGCGCCGCGTTGGTGGGGTCGCTGGACGACGCGGGGCGGCAGCGGGCAGGGGACGTCGCCGCCCTGGTCGAGACGGGGCGGCTCCCGGATCCCTTGCCGGTCACCGGTTCCGCCGTCGTGCAGGTGGTCGACGCCCAGCGTCGCGTCCTCGCGTCGTCGCCGGGCGGCGACCGGCTCGCCCCGATCCTGGACGCGGCGGGAGTCGAGGAGGTGCGGTCGGGGGCGGCGGTGGTCGTGGACGGCTCGCGGGTGGGCTCGGCGGACCCGTTGCGCGTCGTCGGCGTGGGGTCCGGGCCGGACGGCTCGCAGACCGTGCTGGTGGCGACGTCGACCGCCGAGGTCGATCGCGCCCTCGGCGTGCTGCGGCTGGTGACCGGCGTCGGCACCCCCCTGCTGCTGGCGGGTATGGCGCTGCTGACGTGGCGGGTCGCGGGCTCGGCACTGCGGCCGGTGGAGGAGCTGCGGCGCGGCGCCGAGCAGATCTCCGGCGTCCCACGGCGTCCCGGCGACGGGCGCGCGCTTCCGGTCCCGCCGTCCCACGACGAGGTGGCCGCCCTGGCCGTGACGCTCAACGCGATGCTGGGTCGTCTCGACGACGCCAGTGACCGCCAACGAGCCTTCCTCGCCGACGCCGCGCACGAGCTGCGGAGCCCGTTGGGCAGCGTCCGGGCCCAGCTCGAGGTGGCGGCGGCCAGGCCCGGCGACCAGGACTGGGCCGCGGTCGCCGCGGGTGCGCTCGCAGACGTGGACCGGATGACCGCACTCGTCGCGGACCTGCTCGTGCTGGCCAGGCTCGACGGCGCCTCGCCCTCTCGTGACACGCTCGACCTCGCAGACCTGGTGCGGGACAACGTCGCTGACGGGTCGTGGCGCGTTCCCGTGTCGGTGGAGGGGGTTGCCGCCCTGCCGGTGGTGGGCGATGCGACGGCGCTCGGCCGGGTGCTGACCAACCTGCTCGCGAACGCGACCCGGCACGCGCGCTCGCGTGTCGTCGTCCGGCTCTCTGCCTCCGACGGCGAGGCGGTCGTCGACGTCGTCGACGACGGACCGGGGATCGACGCGGCCGACCGCGAGCGCGTCTTCGAGCGGTTCACGCGGCTGGACACCGCACGGTCCCGCGACGAGGGTGGCACCGGGCTCGGGCTGGCGATCGTGCGGACGGCGCTGCGCCAGCACGGTGGGTCGGTCGACGTGCTCGACGGCGACGGTGGGTCAGGAGCCCGGCTGCGCGTGCGGCTGCCGCTCGGCGTCAGTCGACCTCGACCGGATGGCCCGCCGTGATCCGCAGCAGCTCGTCGTAGCGCGTCGGGAACACGGTGCGCGGGTGACCTGCCGCGGCCCACACGGTGTCGTAGCCGGCGAGCGCGACGTCCACCAGCGTCTGAACCGGTCGGGCGTGACCGACCGGAGGGACGCCGCCGATCACGAAACCCGTTCTCGCGCGGACGAAGTCGGGATCGGCTCGTTCGAGGCGCTCGGTCCCGATCATGGCCGCCACGCGCTCGGTGTCGACGCGGTGGGCGCCGGACGTCAGCACCAGCACGGGTCGGCGTCCGCCCTTCTCGCGGTCGTCCGGCGCCGCGAAGATCAAGGAGTTCGCGATCTGGCCGACGGTGACGCCCAGCTGCTCGGCGGCCGCTTGCGCCGTCCGGGCGTGCTCGTCGAGCACCACGACCTGGCCGGTCGCGCTCAGCGCGGTCAGCGCCTCGCGGACGCGGACCACCGCGGGATGCGCGAGCACGTCGCTGTCGGCCATGGCCCAGACGGTACTGGCTGGGCCCCTCCTCGTTGATCAAGGACCTCATGCACGGTCCACTCGCGAAATTCGGGTGCGGAGACGCCCGCGAACGCCGAAGAAGGCGAAGGCGCCCGCGGTCGCGACGAAGGGGCCGCTGAACGCCCCGCCGGTGCCGAACACGGCACGACGCGGCAAGTAGGCCCGCAGACGAGGGGCCGGGCAGGTGAGCGCTGCCCGGCCCCTCGCGCGTGCGATGTCGTCCGGGTGTTGGCAGGGTGGAGGACGAGTCCGTGCCTGACGAGAGGAACGCCCCCGTGCCGACGTCCCCCCTGCCCGACGAGCTGCGAGACCTGCTCGCGAAGCCCAACCCCGCCGTGATGGCCTCCGTCCGTGCCGACGGCCAGCCGGTGTCGGTGGCCACCTGGTACCTGCTGGACGGCGACCGGTTCCTGGTCAACCTCGACGAGGGCCGCAAGCGTCTCGACCACCTGCGGCAGGACCCGCGCGTCTCCCTCACCGTGCTGGCGGAGGACTGGTACACGCACGTCAGCGTCCAGGGACGGGTCACCGAGCTGCGGGACGACGTCGGCCTGGTCGACATCGACCGGATCGCCCAGCACTACACCGGCAAGCCGTACCGCAACCGTGACCGCGGCAGGGTCAGCGCCTACATCGAGGTGGACCGCTGGCACGGCTGGGGCGCGGCGCGCAAGGCCGGCTGACGGGTCGTCGCCGGGGAAACCTCCTTGTGAGTGAGTGCTCACTCAGTTAGGGCTTGCACAGGAATAACGTAGGTTTTTGACGCTGAGCGCCCTACGCTCGTGGTATGTCGGTGGTCGAGGACGCGGTGGCGCGCAAGACCGCGTCGCTGTGGCCGCACTTGGACGAGCGGCAGCGACGGCTGGTGCTCGGGGCCGAGGCGCGTGAGCTCGGCCGGGGTGGCGTGAAACTGGTGGCTCAGGCTGCTGGGGTGTCGCCGGACACGGTCGCCAAGGGCCTGCGGGAGTTGGAGTCCGGAGCGGCCCCCACGGGCCGGGTCCGTCGGCCTGGCGGTGGCCGGAAGCCGTTGACCGCAACCGATCCGGGGTTGATGGCGGCGTTGGAGGCGCTCGTCGACCCGGCGACGCGGGGCGATCCGATGTCGGCGTTGCGGTGGACCTCGAAGTCCACACGCACGCTGGCCGACGAGCTGACCGCGCAGGGCCACCGGGTGAGTTCGTCCACGGTCGGACAACTGTTGCGGCAGGCCGGCTACAGCTTGCAAGCCAACGTCAAGGTCCGCGAGGGCAGCGCCCACGAAGACCGCGACGCGCAGTTCCGCTATCTCAACGAGCAGGTGGTGAACCATCAGCAGTCCAGTGCGCCGGTGGTCAGCGTGGACTGCAAGAAGAAGTTGCGACACGAGGTCGCACGTAGCGAGTGAACTCGCAGGCAGGAGGGCCGACTTTGTCGGTGGCGTAGTTCCGGGCCAGTGCTCGGTGGTCCGTGCCCGCCCTGACGTGCGTCGCCGGTAACGGTGGGGTGCGAAGCTCAGGGTTTCAAGCCCGAGGGTCCTCGTTCCATCCGGGGGCTACAGGTCAGGGCAAGACCGGACGGGTGAATCGCGTGAACCTCCGTTGATGTCTCGTTATGCGTGAGCCTCGCTGATGGGTTGCTGGAGCGGGGGGGCTGGCCGTGGAAGAGCGGCAGGCGCCGGCCGGGGATTTCTTGTCGGCCGGGTGAGCACCGCCGCCCTCGGGGTACAGGAGGCGCCCATCCCGGTCGTGGCTTGTGCGTGTGGAACGTGGTAATCCCGTCAGGGTCCGGGTGCAGTGGTTGTGTCCGGTAAGCCGACCGTGAGGAAGGCCCAACTCCCTGGCGGGCAGCGGATGGCCCGAGAAGCCAATGCCGGCGGCCGAAAGGCGGCAGGAAACCGGGACGTTGTGGTCGGCCCCTTCGCCGGCCGTCTTGGATAACTGGCCGGATACGGGAGATGTGCCCGGACCCGAAAGGGTGCTGACGCGGGTCAGGTGAGCCTGTGCGGGAACACTGACGACGACACCGGAACCGAAGGACAAGTTGGACACCATGACGACGCAGCAGGCGACGATGCCGCTCGCTGTCGCCGTGGTGAACGGACCTGAGGACGAACTCCTGGATTGGCACGCGATCGACTGGCGGGCCGCCGAGGACGACGTACGGCGTTTACGGCAGCGGATCTTCACGGCGTCGCGGGTAGGG
>DASROP010000087.1:0-2060 GCA_035646835.1 Actinomycetales bacterium
GGGTGGGGCCGGTGAGTCGGGGTCCAGCGGCGCAGTGCGGCCGCCCCCAGGACGCCGAGCCCGGCTACGGCCAGCGACGCGAGCGCCAACGTCGCGACCGCGGCGACGAGGCTCACGACCAGCGGCCCGCCGGCGGCTCCCAGGTTCGCGACCAGCCGCCAGGCGCCGAGGAACACCGGGCGACCGACAGCGGGGGAGGCGTCCGAGCCCAGCGTCATCACCAGCCCCGAACCCATGCCGTTGCCGACGCCCATCACCAACGCCACCAAGGTGAACGTCCAGAACGAAGCCGTCAGCGGCAGCAGCGCATGCCCGAGCGCCAGCACCAGCATCGAGGGCACAGCGACCCACACGCGCCCGAACCGGTCCATCGCCGACCCCGCCGGGTAGAAGAGCAGCATGTCGACCGCCCCGGCGATGCCGAACACGAGCGAGGTCTCGGCAACCGACAGCCCGATCGACTCCGCCCACAGCGGCAGCACCGACAGCCGCGCCTGGCGCACCGCCTGCACCAGCAGGCAGGCCACCCCAAGCGTGGCCAGCACCCGGGCGTGCGAGCGCACCATCGACGGCAACGACACGGCGGACGACGGCTGGGCCGACGCACGAGCACCTCCCGGCGGCTCCGGCAGCGACAGCAGCAGCCCCACGGCGAGCAGCGCCATCAGCAGGTACAGCGCGTAGGCCCCGTCGGTCCCGAACGGCGTGGTCGCCAGGGCGCCGAGGAACGGTCCGATGAACATCCCGATCCGGTGCACTCCACCGAGCGTCGACAGCGCCCGGGCGCGCAGGTGAACGGGCGCCACGTCGGTGAGGTACGAGTGCCGGGCCAGGCCCCACACCGAGCTCGCGAGCCCGGTCAGCAGCACCGCGAGCGACAGCAGCCACACCGTCGGCGCCACGATGCACAGACCCAGCGCCGGCACCGTGACGACCGTGGACAGCACCATCGCGCGGCGCTCGCCGACCCGGTGCGCGAGCCAGCCGGCCGGCAGGTTGCCCAGCACCTGGCCGATGCCGAGCACCGCGACGACGAGGGACGCCGTCCCCACCGACGCCCCCAGCTCACGCGCCGACAGCGCCACGATCGGATAGACGGCGCCCTGCCCGACGGCGAACAGCAGCGACGGCCCGTAGACCGCGGGCGCGACCTGCCGCAGCGACACACGGTCGGACGTCGTCACGCCGGTCAGCAGATCACGGTCCCGTCGCGCCGTGCTCACCGGAAGCCGCAGATTCGAGCCCAACAGGCCCCCGGGAGCGGCTCCCGGTGAGCACGGGTCGCACTGTCGGACCCGAGGCGTAGACAGGAGCGGTGGACGGCGACACGACACGCGACACGCGGAAATTTGGCCAACCTGCTTGCGGAACACCCGGGGTGGATCTAGCGTTCACCCCAACATGTAGTAGTTACACGGATGCGATTCATCCACAGGTTGTGGACGACGATCACAGAACTATCCACAGCCGGTGGACAACGGGGAAGGAGGAGAGGTCAGATGCACTGCCCGTTCTGCCGCCACTCCGACTCCCGGGTCGTCGACTCCCGGACGGCGGACGACGGCGCCGCGATCCGCAGAAGGCGCCAGTGCCCCGAGTGCGGTCGCCGCTTCACCACGGTCGAGACGACGAGCCTGACGGTGGTCAAGCGCTCCGGCGCGACCGAGCCGTTCAGCCGCGACAAGGTGGTGGCCGGCGTCCGCAAGGCGTGCCAGGGCCGCCCGGTCAGCGACGACGACCTGGCCCTGCTGGCGCAGACGGTGGAGGAGTCCATCCGGTCCGCGGGCACGGCCGAGATCGAGGCTCACGAGGTGGGGGTCGCCGTCCTCGGGCCGCTCCGCGAGCTCGACGAGGTCGCCTACCTGCGGTTCGCGAGCGTGTACCAGGCGTTCGAGTCACTCGACGATTTCGAGAACGCCATCACCCTGCTCCGCCACGAGCACGACCCGACCGGCGTCGAGCCCGCGGAGCGAGCCCCCTAACTCCCGCCGGCGGCCACGGAGGGGAAGCCGGGGCCGCCGGTGGGCACCAAAGACGATCACACCAACAACATCAGACAC
>DASROP010000088.1:0-10178 GCA_035646835.1 Actinomycetales bacterium
GACCTCGAGGTCACCGGCGCCTGAGTCCGGACCGTCGTGCCGCATCCGCGGCTGCTCGTAGCGATCTGTAGGGCATACGGTTCCACCATGAGGGCCGTCGTCCAGGACAGATACGGATCAGCGGACGTGCTCCAGGTCCGAGACGTCGACACGCCGGTGGTCGGGGACGACGAGGTGCTCGTGCGGGTTCGCGCTGCCTCCGTCCACCCTGATGTGTGGCACGTCGTGAGCGGCCGCCCCTACGTCCTGCGCCTGATGGGATCCGGCCTGCGGAGGCCGAAGAACCGCGTGCCGGGAACCGACGTGGCGGGGCAGGTCGAGGTGGTGGGCCGGAACGTGACGCGGCTCCGGCCCGGGGACGAGGTCTTCGGCGAGACCGTCACGGGTTATCAGTGGCACAACGGCGGCGCCTTCGCCGAGTACGTGTCCGTCCCCCAGGACTCACTGGCGCTGAAGCCCGCCAACATCACGCTCGAGCAGGCAGCGGCCGTGCCCACCTCCGGGCTCATCGCCCTGCACAACCTTCGGCAGGGCCGACTTCAGCCTGGTCAACGTGTCTTGGTCAACGGCGCCGGGGGTGGCGTGGGCGCCTTCGCGGTGCAGCTCGCGACAGCACAAGGCGCGACCGTGACCGGCGTCGACGCCGCCAGGAAGCTGGACATGGTCCGCTCACTCGGCGCCGCGCACGTCATCGACTTCACCCAGGAGGACTTCACCCAGGCCCATCAGAGCTACCACCTGATCTTCGATGTCGTCGGGAACCACTCCTTCAGGGAATGCCGACGCGCACTCACTCCCGACGGGTCCTACGTTCTCATCGGGCACGACGGATTCGGTGACGCGGCGGGCCGGTGGTTGGGCAGCCTGCCGCGTGTTCTCGGACTGGTGGCGATGTCGCCGTTCATGAGTCAGCTGCCGCCGATCGACTTCTCGCTGCCGGCCAAGAAGGACTCGATGGCTGTCCTGACGGGGCACCTGGAAGCCGGAGAGCTCACGCCGGTCATCGACAGGACGTTCTCGTTGAACGAGGTAGCCGAGGCCCTCCGGTACCTGCAGACGGGCCAGGCTCTCGGCAAGATCATCATCAGCATCTGACGCACAGCGGCGCCCAGGCTCTAGCTGGCAGTCGGCTTCTCCGCGGTGGCCTTCAAGCGGGCCAGGCCCTTCTCGAAGTCAGGGCCGAGAAAGGAGTCCATCGACTTGAAGACGCCCATCATCTTTGTCGCCAGGGTCCTCTTGCCGGTCATCGACCAGGTGACTCGCGACCCGGACCCCTCGGGCTGGATGGCGAACACCGTGTCGTTGCGCGCCTTGAACGGCTTCTCGAACACGAGGTCGATCCGTACCGTCGAGGGCTCGGTCGCCTCGATGATCTCCATCCGCCCCTGACCGGCCTTGCGGTTGCCGGACCAGGCGTAGATGGCGCCGGTGCCCGACTCGGCGCCGGAGTACGTGCGCCTGAGATCGGGGTCGACGTCCTCCCACGGGGACCAGCTCGTCCAGTGGTGGAAGTCGGCGACCTGCTCGTAGACCCGCGCCGGTGGTGCCTCGATCGCCACCGACCGCTCGACCGTGTAGGTGTCGTCCGCCATGGCCGGAGCATAGTCCCGGCCGGTGATCAGCGCGTCCCCTCCAGGACGGACTTGAGTCGGTTCAGGTCCTTGTGGTTCGCCCGGCGCATCGTCTTCGCCATCATCGGCGCGGCGACCTTTGAGAATCCCGACGGCTCGCCTCGGTTTCTCAGCGTCATCCGGGTGCCCCCGGTCGGCGTGTCCTCCCAGAGGTAGGTGGTCTCCATGGGAAACGGGCCCTGGGCTGTGCTCATCACGAAGCGCGTGCCTGGCTCCAGCTCGAGCACCTCGTACGTGTAGGACAGTCGGCGACCGAGGAAATGGGCCACGAACGCGATCCGGGAGCCGACCTGGACCGGTGGCGTTGTCTCCCAGTCGACCGACCTGATGTTCTCGTACCAGGTCGTGGCGTTGTCCGGGTTGGACGCGAAGGCGGCCACCTCCGCACGCGGGCGGTGGATGTCCACCACGGTCTCGACGTCCACGGCCATGTATCGATCGTAGGCGACCCGAGCCTCAGCCTCGGCGAAGGTGCGACAGCTCCGCGGCAGCGTCGGTCTCCAGGTACCCGATCGCGGTAACCCGGCTCGACAGCCCAGCGAGCAGGTCGGCGCGGGCCGCGTCGTCGAGCGGGTCGGCCTCGGAATGCGCCACCGCCAGGACGTCGACCTGCGAGGTGACGGACCGGACCTCGTCGGGCGGCGCGCCGGACGCGAGCAGCTCGAGCCGGCGCTCGGCCAGCTCGCCATAGTCGCGCAGGGTCGCCACCGACGCCGGTAGCGCCGCCGAGGCGAGCGCCGACCACGCCCGGCCCGACTCCCGGTACAGGGCGGCCGCCTCGGCGAGGTGCCGCCCGTGGTCGCCGCCGACCACCGGCGCCGCCTCGTCGAGGAAGTCGGCGTACAGGGGGCGCATCGCCCCGGGCGCCGTCATCTCGATCTCGATGCAGTCGTGCAGCCGCCGCAGCAGGTGGAAGAGGGCGAGCGGGTAGCTGCCCCGCTTGAACCAGCCTTCCGCCGTCCTCGTGTCGGCGAGGTCCTTCGCGAGGCGGCTGATCCCGCTGAGTCCGAAGTTGACGTCGAACGCATTGCCCAGCACCGGTTCCGTGAGGTGGTGATGGGTGGCCCGGACGGCGTCGCGGACGGCTGCCGCCGGGTTGAGCGAGCCGTCCTGGCCGCTGACCGCGAGCAGGCGGTTCCGGCTCTTGCGGTGGGCCGCCCGGGCTGCCACCAGCGCGTCGAGGCCGAGCGGGCGCGGGACGACGGCCTCGTCGTCCAGCCACGCCGTCCCGGCGTCCAGGCCGGCAACGACGACGTCGTACGGGTCACCCGCCATCTCGCCGTCGAGCCCGTGCCAGGGCAGGGCCGCGCGCGTGACCGTGACGAGCGCCGGGCGCCCCGAGCCGAGCAGGTCGGCAAGGTCGCCCGCCGCCAGGGACGCGCTGCTCCGCGTCCGTTGCTCGACGACGGCGCCGGCCCTCGACAGGGCTGCCTCGACGAACGGGTCCGGATGGTGCCGGCAGACCAGGGTGAGCATCGGCGGGTGCCCGCGGTAGGTGAACAGGGCGTACATGAACCCGATGCCGCCGGCGAGCCCGGCGAGCATCGCCTCCGACCACGGCTGACCGGTGTGCGGTGCCCGGTGCCCGGCGGCCTCGAGGAGGTGGGCGACCAGCGCCGTGTCGTGGGACGCCCCACCGCCGGTGCGCGGGTAGCCGGGGACCAGGCGGACGTCGTCCGGAGTCGGGTCGACGTGCCCGAGGACGTTTCGCCGCGCGGTCGTGTAGGTCTCGCCGGTCCGCCGCATCCGGTCCCGGACGAGCTGCTTGAGGTGCTTGTGCTGGGTCATGGCATTCCTCCGGCGCCGGCCGCCGGGCTTGCCCACGCGCCGCGGCGGCGCGCGCGGGTGGGTGTGACCAGCAGCGAGCCGCGCCACGAGGACATCGATCCCCTTCGCCCCCGCAGCGCCGGACGGCGTGGGCGTCCGGTCAGGAGGTCGGGCGCGCGGCGGCGCCTGGACTCATCCTGGCCCGGCCGTCGCGGAGGGGCAAGCGCTTCGCGTCAGGCGGACTCGTCGACGGTCTCGGGCACCGGGTCGGGGACGCTCCGACGCAGGGCCGCGTGCACGGCGTCGGGCGTGAGCACGCCGGCGTACCGGTCGCCGTCCACGACCGGCAGCCAGCCGGCGTCGTACTGGACGATCTCGGAGAAGCCGCGCTTGAGCGACGCCCCCAGGTCGACCACCTCGGCGAAGCGCCGGGTGCGCTCGGCCACGCTGCCCGTTCCCGAGAGCGAGCGTCGCGAGACCCACCCGTGCAGGCCGTCCTCGGCGTCGACGACGACGGCATAGCCCTCGGTGCCGATGGCCGCCAACGCGACTGTGACGTCGTCGTCCGGCGCGACGGTTGGCGGGTGCGCCAGGTCCTCCCTCTCGATCGGCGTGACGGCCAGCCGTCGCAGCCCGCGGTCGGCGCCCACGAAGTCGGCGACGAAGTCGTTGGCGGGCGCCCCGAGGATCGTCGGGGGGGTGTCGTACTGCTCGAGGTGCCCACCCTGGGACAGGACGGCGATCCGGTCGGCCATCCGCACCGCCTCGTCGATGTCGTGGGTGACGAAGAGGACGGTCTTGTGCAGGCCGTTCTGGATCCGCCGGAACTCCATCTGCAGCCGGTCGCGGGCGATCGGGTCGACGGCCCCGAACGGCTCGTCCATCAGCAGCACCGGGGGGTCGGCGGCCAAGGCCCTGGCGACGCCCACTCGCTGCTGCTGCCCGCCGGAGAGCTCGTGCGGGTAGCGGTCGGCGTACTTGCCCGGGTCGAGCCCGACCAGCTCGAGCAGCTCGTGGACGCGCGCCGACGTCTTCTTGCCGTCCCAGCCCAGCAGCTGCGGCACCGTGCCCACGTTCCCGGCGACGGTCAGGTGCGGGAAGAGGCCCACCCGCTGGATCACGTACCCGATGCGGCGGCGCATGTGCACCGGGTTGACCTTCGTGACGTCGTCGCCGTCGATGACGATCCGGCCGGACGTCGGCTCGATCAGCCGGTTGACCATCCGCAGCGTGGTGGACTTGCCGCACCCGGAGGGACCGACCAGGGCCACCAGCTCGCCGCGGTTCACGTCGAGGTCGAGCGATGCGACGGCCGTCGTCCCGTCGGGGTAGGTCTTGCCGACGCCCTCGAGACGGATCATGGTCTCGCGGGTACGGTCGGTGGCGTGCCCCTGCTTGCCGAGGTCAGAGCCGTCGCGGGAGTTCACGTCCAAACCCTCTCCGACAACTGCCTCGTCCGCAACGAGTGGGTGTGCCCGGAGTACGTGCGCACCCGCGGAGACACGCTGTTGGAGGCTCTGCGTGAGCACTTGTTCATCACGGTCGTGTCGATCGCGCTCGGCGTCGTCCTGGCCGTTCCGCTGGCGATCATCGCCCGCAGGTTCAGGCGCACGAGGCCGCTGACGCTCGGCATCTCGACCGCGCTGTACACGGTGCCGTCGCTGGCGATGTTCTCGCTGCTGCTGCCGCTGACCGGTCTGTCGGCGGCCACCGTGATCACCGGGCTGGTGCTGTACTCGCTGACGATCCTGGTGCGCAACGTCCTCGCGGGACTGGACAACGTCGACGAGGAGGTGCGCGATGCCGCACGGGGGATGGGTTTCAGCCGTAACCGGATGCTCTTCAAGGTCGAGCTGCCGTTGGCGCTGCCGGCGTCCTTCGCGGGGCTGCGCGTCGCGACCGTCTCCACCATCGCCCTGACGACGGTCGGCACCGTCGCCGGGTTCGGCGGGCTCGGTGACCTGCTCACGCGGGGGCTCGACGCCAACTTCAAGGCGGAGGTCTTCACCGCGGCCGTCCTGTGCGTGGTGATCGCGATCGCGGCCGACCTGCTGCTGCTGGCGGCGCAACGACTGGTCACGCCGTGGCAGCGGACCCGGTCCTGATGAGGGGGGCCTGAGATGGGATGGATCGGAGAGGTCGTCGCCTGGTTCGCCGACCCGGCCAACTACCGCGGTCCGCTCGGCGTCCCGAGCCTGTTCGTGGAGCACCTGGCGTTGACCGCGGCCGCGCTCGGCCTGGCCTGCCTGGTGGGTCTACCGCTGGCGATCGTGCTCGGGCACACCGGCCGGGGAGGTGTGCTGGCGATCCAGGTCAGCAACATCGGCCGCGCCGTGCCGACGCTGGCGATCCTGGTCATCCTCGTGCTCGCGCCGCCGCCGTTCGGTCGATCGATCCTGTCGGCCGTGCTGGCGTTCACCCTCTTCGCCCTGCCGCCGATCATCACCAACACGTACGTGGGGATGCGCGAGGTCGACCGCGGTGCCGTCGACGCGGCCAACGGGATGGGGATGAGCGGCCGCCAGGTGCTGTGGCGGGTGGAGCTGCCGCTGGCCGTGCCGCTGCTGATGAACGGCGTGCGGCTGGCCGCCGTCCAACTCGTCGCCACCGTCTCGATCGCCGCGATCGCCGCGTTCGGCGGCCTGGGGCGCATCGTCACCCGGGGTTTTGCGAACCAGGACGTCGGCGAGCTGGTCGCGGGCGCGGTCCTGATCGCCGTCCTCGCCCTCCTGATCGAGTCGTTGTTCGCGATCCTGAACAACCGCATCGACCCGCGGCAGCGCGTGCTGCGAGCGGCAGAGCGCCGGACGGCGCTCGCCCAGGCGTGATGGGATCGTGACAGGATCCGGGATGCTCAGGCCGGATCCGGGGGGTTGACTTCCTCCAGCGGGTGCTCGAACGGTGCCCGCCCGGACACGCGCGGACCATTCGACCCGCGGGACACAGAAGGCGGTTGAGGCACATGCGAGGACTTCGGCGACTTCCCTTGATCACAGCGCTGGTCGGCGCCGCGCTGGCGCTGTCGGCCTGCGCCGGCGACGACGCGTTCGAGGAGGGCTCCGGTGACGAGACCAGCGCCGGTGGCGGCACCGGCGAGACGATCGTCGTCGGCGGAGCCAACTTCACCGAGATGCTGATCATGCAGGCGATATACGTCGAGCTGCTGAACGAGGCCGGCTTCGAGACCGAGACGATCACCGCGGACAACCGCGAGCTGTACTTCCCCGAGCTGGGCTCGGGAGCGATCGACGTGGTGCCCGAGTACGCGGCCACGCTGGCGGAGTTCATCAACCGTCAGGTCAACGGCGAGGACGCGGAGCCGATCGCGACCAACGACGCGGACGCGACGGTGGAGGCGATGCAGCCGCTGGCCGAGGAGCTCGGCGTCACGATCCTCGAGCCCGCCGAGGCGGCCGACCAGAACGGGTTCGCGGTGACGGCGGCGTTCGCCGAGGAGAACGGGCTGGAGACGCTGACCGACCTGGGCGAGCTCGGCCAGCCGCTCGTGCTGGCCGCCACCGAGGAGTGCCCTGAGCGGCCGTTCTGCCAGCCCGGGCTGGAGGAGACGTACGGGTTGGACATCACCTCGGTGCTGCCTACCGGGTTCGGCTCGCCGGCGACGAAGCAGGCCGTGCAGGGCGGGGAGGCGCAGCTCGGACTCGTGGCCACCACCGACGGGACCCTCGACCAGTTCGGGCTGGTGCTGCTCGAGGACGACCAGTCGCTGCAGCTCGCCGACAACCTCGTGCCCGCGGTGAACACCGACGCGGCGTCGGACGAGCTCACCGGCGCCCTCAACCAGCTGGCCGACGTCCTGACCACGGAGGACCTGATCGAGCTCAACCGCCAGGTGGACGCCGAGCGGATGCAGGCCGCCGACGTCGCCCGCGCCTATCTCGAGGAGAACGGGCTGATCGGCGGCTGAGGCCGGCGACCGTCGGCCCACGGTCCGGCGTGCTGCTCGCCGACGCCGACGTCCACGGTCAGGTGGTTGCCCGGTGGGGCGAGGGGGCAGGCCCACGCCGGGTCGTACGCGCACGACGGGTTGTAGGCGAAGTTCAGGTCGAGCACGAGGTGACCCGGCCGCGGTGACCCGAGGTCGGCGCCCTTGACGGTGTCGAGCAGGTAGCGGCCGCCGCCGTACGTCGTCCGTCCCGCCGTCGTGTCCCGCAGCGGGACGAACACGCCGCCGCCGTACGTGCCGAGCCACCAGACGTCGAGGCTGCCCAGGTCACCGAGACGCGCGGTGCCGATCCGCGAGAACGACGCAACGCCGTCCGTACCGGTCTGCACCTCGAAGGTCTCCGGCTCCGCGGTCTCGAGCTCGGCCTCGAACCGGAACGCCGGGTCGTACGACGCGACGGCCAGCCCGGTGAAGGACGCCCGGTGCTCGAGGCGCAGCGGCGAGGCCGGGTGGTCGGCCAGCAGGGCGTCGCGGCCCCGGCACCACAGGTCGTGGGCGGACGCCGGGTCGCCGTCGGCCGCCGCGCGGACGGACGCGTACAGCGCCGTCGTCGTCCGTCGCCAGTCGACGACATCGAGGGACATGCCCAAACCCTCCCAGACCGGACCGCGAGTGTGACGTGTGTGACTGTTGGGACACGCCGGGTGGGTTCCGCGGAACCGCCGGACGACGACCCTACGCTGACCGACGTGAGCGTCAGGAGACATCGGGGCCGTCACCGTGCCCCCGTGCGAGCCCGCGGGTGGGCACCGCGTGCGCTCCTCTCGGCCGCCACTGCCCCCCTCGGGATCGCCCTCGGCCTGGGCGCGGCGGTGGCCTCGGCGGCCCTGCACCGGCCCGGGCTCGCCGTCATCGGTGTCGTGCTCGCCGGGGCGCCCGGCCTCTTCCATGCCGCCCGGGCCACCGTGCTCGACCGTGAGCTGAGGGGACGCCACTCCGCGGGCGTGCCGCTGGCTGCGGCGGCGGGCGTGCATGAAGTCCTTGATCAACCCGAGGTCGTGGATCACGAGGTCGTGGAGCACCCGGTGGTGGTGGGGCCGGTGGTGGACCTGCGGGTCGACGCCCACGACGACCGGCGCATCGACACCGGCGAGCTCCAGCTCATGTGGGACGCCGGGGACGGTCCCGACACCGGCGAGGTCCCGGTCGCGCCGACGGCGCTGCCGGACCTGCCCGAGCACCTCGAGCTCGCGGCCATGGTGGTGCCGGCGGCCTTCGCGGCCGCGCAGGCACCGGCGCCCTCCCGCCGTCCGCGCGTCGGCACGATCGAGGCCAGGGTCTACGACGCGCTGGCGCACGCGGATGCCGACGAGCTCACCCGGACCCTCGAGGGGCCGAGCCGCCGCGGCCGGCACGCGGCGGACGCCGTCTACGACGCGCCACCCCGCACCGGTCCGGTCCGCCGGATCGAGGCGCCACGCTCGATCACTCCGCGCAAGGGCCGCCACGCCGCCTGACCGAGCGGACACTTGGCTCTACTTGTCAATGTCCCCGACGACGAAGAACGTCGACCCCAGCACGGCCACCATGTCGGAGATCAGGCACCCGGGCAGCAGCCGCGACAGCACCTGGACGTTGTTGAACGACGCCGACCGCAGCTTGAGGCGCCACGGCACCTTGCCGCCCCGCGAGACGAGGTAGTACCCGTTCAGCCCCAACGGGTTCTCGGTCCAGGTGTACGCGTGCCCCTCGGGTACCCGCAGCACCTTGGGCAGGCGCACGTTGATCGGTCCCGCGGGCAGGGACGCCAGGCGGTCCGCGCACTCCTGCGCGAGGTCCAGGGACACGTGCACCTGCTCCAGCAGGCACTCGAACCGCGCGAGGCAGTCGCCCTCGGTACGGGTGACAACCCGGCCCGGGCCGCCCGGCCCGAACAGCTCGCCGTAGGCCAGGTACGGCTCGTCGCGGCGCAGGTCGGCGTCGACGCCGCTGGCCCGCGCGATCGGCCCGCTCACGCCGTAGGACTCCGCGAGGGGTCGCGACAGGACGCCGACGCCCCGGGTGCGGGCCCGCAGGATCTCGTTGCCGACGATCAGGCCCTCGAGGTCGGGCAGCCGGCGGCGCACCCCGGACAGCGTCCGGGCGACCCGTCCGAGCCACCCGGCAGGCAGGTCCTCCTTGAGCCCGCCGACCCGGTTGAACATGTAGTGCATCCGCCCGCCGGAGATCTCCTCCATCACCGCCTGCAGCTCCTCGCGTTCGGTGAAGGCGTAGAAGATCGGGGTGATCGCGCCGAGCTCGAGTGGGTAGGACCCGAGGAACATCAGGTGGTTCAGCACCCGGTTGAGCTCCGCCAGCAGGGTTCGAGCCCAGACGGCCCGCTCGGGCACCTCCATGCCGAGCATCCGCTCGACGCCGAGCACCACACCCAGCTCGTTGGAGAACGCCGACAGCCAGTCGTGCCGGTTGGCCAGGACGAGGATCTGCCGGTAGTCGCGGACCTCGAACAGCTTCTCGGCCCCGCGGTGCATGTACCCGACGACGGGCTCCGCGGAGACGATCCGCTCGCCGTCCACCACCAGGCGCAGCCGCAGGACGCCGTGGGTCGCCGGGTGCTGGGGCCCGATGTTCAGCACCATCTCGGTGGTGGGCAGGTCGCTCCCCGTGCCCGCGACACCGGGCGCGGTGCTGACGACGAGCTCGCGCTGCCCCGGTCCGGTCACGCCGTCGAGTCTGCCACCCCGCTCCCCGCCCACCCACCGATCGAGTCCGTTGCACAACGGCATGTGGTCTCAGCGCCGCCGGAGACTCTCCCTTCATGGACGTGCCCCGACGCCGTTCGAGACCTGCTCCCGGCCCACCCCGCCGGGGAGGGG